>DATKVU010000056.1:0-25848 GCA_035529915.1 Clostridia bacterium | reverse complement strand
ATAATTCCTGCTCCTGCCGGTCCTGATATTTTAATCGTAAATCTCACTTATATAAAATTTATAATTTTTATAATCTTATATTTTCTTCCTGTAATCCTCAATTGCTTTTCTAACCGCATCGGCTGCCAAAACCGAACAATGGATTTTATTACTTGGCAAGCCTCCCAAAGCTTCAGTAATCGCTTTATTGGTCAGCTCTTCAGCTTCTGCCAGGGGCTTTCCTTTGATCAGCTCGGTGGCGATTGAGCTGGTGGCAATCGCTGCCCCACAACCCAAGGTCTGAAATTTAATATCTTTAATATACTCGGTCCCATTTTTTTTGCCAACCTTGATAAAAAGCCGCATCACGTCTCCGCAGACAGGATTGCCGACTGTTCCTACTCCATCCGGATTTTTTATTTCCCCCACATTTCGGGGATGCTGAAAGTGCTCTAAAACTTTTTCTGAATATAAACTCTTTAAGCTTTTCATTTTAAGGAATGGCTTTTGTTTCCAGACAAAGCTCAGGCGCCAAAGCCCTCAGCTCGGCAATAATTTTCGGCAGTTTTTCTAAAACATAATCAATCTCTTTCTCGGTTGTCTCTCGACCTAAAGAAAACCTGACTGAGCCATGAGCTTGCTCGGCAGAAACTCCCATTGCCAAAAGCACATGAGAGGGCTTAAGCTCGCCCGAGGTACAAGCCGAGCCAGAAGAAGCAGCAATTCCCTCAGCACTTAAGCGAAGTAAAATTGCTTCGCCCTCAACCCCAGGAAAGACAAATGAAACTATATCCGGCAGCCTCTTGTCTTTATCTCCAGTTAAAAAACTCCCAGGAATTCTTTCCACAACTCCCTTGACTAATTTATCTTGCAGTTTCTTTACTCTTTTGTCTAGGGTTTTTCTTTCCTGGGTGGCTAATTCCATGGCTTTGGCTGTCCCAACAATTAAAGGCACTGCTTCTGTTCCTGGCCAAAGACTATTCTCTTGATGACCGCCAAAAGTAATTGGTTTTATTTTCGTTCCTGTTTTAACATATAAAATTCCGATTCCTTTAGGTCCGCCAAACTTATGAGGCCCGAGACTTAACAAGTCCACTCCCAAGGCCCTCACATTAATTGGTAAATATTCAACTATAGTTGCCGCATCAGTATGAAAATAGGTTTTGCTTCCTAACTCCTCATTAACAGCTTTGATGGTTTTGCTAATTTCTCCAATCGGCTGAATCGTGCCAATCTCGTTATTGGCCCACATAATTGAAACTAAAATTGTTTGCGGCCCAATTGCTCCTCTCAAAGCTTCAAGATTCAAAACGCCATTTTTATCTACTGGCAAAAAATTCACCTCAAAGCCTTGGTTTTCGAGCTGTTTAAAAACATCCAAAACCGCATGATGTTCAATTTGTGAAGTCAAAAACTGGCCAGTTTTTGACTTCAAAGCATTAATAACACCAAAAATCGCTAAATTATCACTAGTGGTAGTTGAGCCAGTAAAAACAATTTCTTCTGGGCTAGCATTAATGAGTGTGGCCACTTTTTCCCGAGCCTCTTCAACTGCTTTTCTCGCTTCAGTCCCCCATAAGTGGAGGCTGGAGGGATTGCCAAACTCTTCCTGCCAATAAGGGGCCATTGCCTCAACTACCTCAGCTCTCACCGGAGTGGTGGCCGCATAATCTAAATAAACTTTTTTCATCTCCCAAAACAGGCTCCACCCTCAGGGCATTTCATCTTAACCCGATAATAAACCTCTCGGCCCTCTTTTCTGCTGGTTAGCAAACCCTCTTTTTTCATTTCCTTTAAATGATAGGAAACCGTTGGTTGGCGCAGTTTTATAAACCGGGTAATTCCACCCACAGTCTTCTCGCCCCCAGTAGCCAAATATTCATAAATCTGGCGACGGGAGGGGTCTGCCATCTGAGGGACAGCAAAAGGGCAGCAAATATTAAAATCTGTCATAAATATAGATGATAGTCTATAGTTCTATTACCTGTCAAGGGTTGTTTTAAAAGCCTAGCTTCTTGGTATGTAAATCGGATGAGGTTTTGGTAAAATACCCGTATGCAAAAACCCTTAGTATCAGTTGTTATCCCTGCCTACAACGAGGAAAAAAGAATTAAAAAGTGTTTAAGAACAGTTTTCAAACAAGACTTTCCTCAAGACTCCTATGAAGTAGTCGTGGTTGACAACAATTCTCAAGACAAAACCATAGAAATAGTCAAAAAAACTTTTCCCAAAGCAAGAATTGTTAAGGAAAACCAGCAAGGCACGGTTTTTGCCCGCATTAAAGGCGCTCAAGAGGCCAAAGGAGAAATTGTCGCCATGACTGATTCTGACAGTCAAGTTCCTCAAACTTGGTTGAAAAAGATTTTCAAAGCCTATGAGGACAAAGAGGTCGTCGCTGTTGGCGGCATGACCCAGTTTGAATACCAAAACAATTTCATTAGCTTTTGTCAGTTTTGTATCAATTACTCTGACCTCCTTCTTAAGATCTCTCCCGGCTATAATCTTTCATTCCGCAAAAAAGCTTACTTTCAATGTGGTGGGTTTTCTCCCAAAATCAATCTTGGTGAAGACTTTTACTTGGCATTAAAAATAAAACAACTGGGCAAAGTAGTATTTTTAAAAGACAATCCCGTAGTCGTTTCTTCGCGAAGATTTTTTGATGGCTATTTTTCTTATGCTTCTAAATATATTATTAATGTTTTGACTATTTTTGTCTTTGATAAACCACTCTTTTTTAAATTCAAAGAAGTTCGCCAAGAAACCCGCTCTGCTCTAGCTTATCTTAAGCAAAAAGCCAAATACTAGGTCTTGACAAAAACAAAAATCTCTCTCGAAACAGTCTGGCCAGGCCGAAAGTAAATAATCGAGTTTCTTTTGGTGAGGTTCAACTTAAGCTGCTCAAGCCCCTTTGCTTCTCCAGGCAAAAATCCCCGGTTGCGAAAACCTAGGTTTTCAACTTCTTTTAAAATCTCCAAATGAAAAAACCGGACCTTAAAACGGAAAACCGGAAAAACAATCACTACTACTCCTTCTTTTTTGAGCACCAAGCTAAACTGTCCAAAGGCTTTTAGGTAAAGAGCCTCCAGAGAGCTTGCTTCTCTTTTAATTTTTTCAGGCGGAAAACTTTTGACTCTGGCAGAACCTAAATAGGGCTCGGTTACGATGGCATCTACGCTTTGGGGAGCAATATTTTCAGAAAGCTGCTCTATCTTGGTCTTTACCAGGCTAATTTTATAGTCATCCCTTTTTGAGGGAGCAAACTTTTCAAATAACCAAGCCAGATTAATCTCAGTATCTTTAATCGCTTTTTCTTTTTCGTCTGCGCCAATTAAATCTTGATAGCCCAAAAGTATTAGCTCCTGCAAAATCGTCCCACTACCAACAAAAGGGTCTAAAAAAAGGCTTTTTTTATCTTTCTGGGCCAAATTTATCATTATCTTGGCTAGTTTTGGCGGAATCATCCCTGCTTTCGGATCCCGGGCGGGTCGGCCAAAATCCCGCAAACTATAACCTTCATAATCCTGAATTGCTAAGGTTTTCCCAAGATAAACCTCAGTCTCACCTACTCCCAAAACCAGCTCAAAGCCTTTTTGTAAAAGCTCTCGCTGATGAACGGTGACACTGGAAAGCTCACGTTCTTTGGGGGGAAGATAATTAACATTAAATTCCAATCCCTCTAGCCTTTCCTTAACTCTGCGGTTTAATCTGGGTAAAAGATAAAAAACTTTATTTAAGTCTTTAAACTTTCCTCCCGCTCCATAAACACTGGTCCCAAATCGAATGCTGGTCAATTCTTGAGGAAAGAAAAAATCTTGAAACTCTTTTTTGCCAACTTCCTCAACTAAACTCTCGAGAAAGTTTTCTTTGGGAAGGCTGGCAAATATCTCTCCCATTTTCGCTGCACTTCCCAGTTCCGGCATAAAACTATCTACTGCCAGCTCTTGGGCCTTAACCAGCAAAATTTCCTCAGAAGCAGCCACAATCTCAAAATTAATTTTCTCTCGCCAAAAAACATTGATAATATCCGCTTTCGAAAGAGAATGATTAGTCCCTAAAACAAAAAAGTAAGTATTCTCAAGCTTTCTCATTGTTTTTATATTTTACCACCAAAGCGATAAGCTTTATCCCCTAAAAAGCCATTAACCTCGCTTTTAATCAGCTCGCCTTGGAGTAAAACTGCCGGATAAACAGTTAACTCACCAAAGCGCTTGTTAACTTTGTCCATCGCCAAAGTTAAATTTTCTTTTCTTTTTTCCTCTGGCAGCCAGCTTAAACTCAGCCCTCTTTTCGGCTGCAACAAACTTAGCCAAACTCCTAAAAACCTGACTGGGTCAGTCCATTTCATCTCTTGATAAAGCTGCCAGGCAATATCAAAAACCTCCTTTCCGCTCTCAGGATAATGCTTTAAGGTTTTACATTTATAATCCCCCAGGTTATTACCCCGAACCGAGACTCCCACCAATCTCCCAGCCATTCCCATTTCTCTGGCTTTAAAAGCCGCTTCTTCACTAAGATTTCTTAAAGTGGCTTTGATTTTTCTCAAATTGCGAGTATTCTCATACAAGGTAAAAGTGCGCGAAACTGATTTAGCCTGGGGAATTTCGCTGATGCGGGCTAGAAGTGAATCGTCCTCACCGTATGAAAGCTTTTTTAATTCTCTTGCCCAAAAAGGGCCAAAAGAGGCTTGTAAATACTCAATTGGTAGGGCACGTAAACTCTTAAAATTCGTAATCCCTAAATTAAAAAGCCGCCTCTCCAGTCGAAAACCCAGACCACAAACATCAGAAAGTCTGCTAGCGAATAAAACCTGATCTTTGTTCTCCGGAGTGATTTCAAAAACACCGTCGGGTTTATTTTTGCCTGAAGCTAATTTTGCCAATAAACGGTTATAAGAAATGCCAATTGAGCAAGTAATATACTCGCCGATTTCTTGTTTTAGCGCTTGCTTGATTTTCCGAACAATACCCGAAGTGCCAGCAAAAAATTTCTTTGTTTGGCTTATTTCCAAAAAAAGCTCGTCAATGGAAAAGACTTCTAGCTCTGGAGAAAAACGAGAGCAAATTTCAATAAACTTTTGACTAACAAAAAAGTATTTATCAAAATCAGCCGGAACCAAAATTAATTTCGGACAAATTCTTTTAGCTTCATAAGTAGTGGTACCGGTTTTAATTCCCAATCTCTTGGCTTCCCGGGAAGAGGCAATAATACAAGTTCTTCTCTCCCCTTTAATTATTCCCACTGGTTTCCCTCTTAATTTAGGGTTGGCCTGCTGCTCGACCGAGGCAAAAAAAGAGTCCATATCAAGATGTAAAATCTTTCTGGTCATAAATTAAAAAATTTTCGTTATTTCCCAGCTAAACTTTTCCCGATTGAATGATAATTCAAATAAGCCCCCTGGAGTATCAACTGAAAAATAAAAAATTTTATCCTGACCAATGTTTTTAGAGTAGGAAAAAACCGTCTGAAGAATTTTATAATTGCGATTCCGCCAGGAAAATAAAATCGGCTTGATTTTCCCTTGTCCAAAAATAGTCACTACCCGGATTTTTTCATTAATTGGAGTTACCACCCCTTTACTATACCCAAACAAAACCCGAACAGTCAAGCCCTATTTTAAGCCGGGCGTCATCAACTGGCTTGGGTTGCTCGGTCTGTCTTAGCCTTAAACGAAGGCAAGCGACTACTTATTAAATACTAGCACTTTTTTTTAAACAAAATCCCCTGCTCCCGTTTGGGGCCGCTGGTAATCATTAAAATCGGCAAATTCATTTCTTGGGAAATAAAATCCAAAAAGTCCTTTGCTTGGGAAGGCAAATCTTGTCGCTTTTTGGCTTTTCCCAGCGCTTGTTTGTCCCAAGACGGCAGTTCAATATATTTAGGCGTTAGCTGATTAAGAAATTCCTGGTCCGGACGATAGGAAACTTCTTTGCCATTTAGTTCATATCCAGTACAAATCTTGATCGGCGCATTAGGATAAACAATGTCCATATGAGTTAAAACCAAGCAGTTAAAAAAACCAGCCTGGCTAAAAAATTTCAAAGCCGCTAAATCTAAATAGGCAATTCCTCTTGGTCTGCGAGTAGTAGCCCCATATTCCTGAGCATCTTCACGAATCCGGCTTGCCAGCTCTTCCTCCATCATTGTGGGCAACTTTCTGGTTCCCACCGTAGACATATAAGTGGCTTTAATCACTCCGGCTCGCACCTCAATCTCTTGGGGGTCAATAATTCCCTCAGTGGAAGGGAAAATTGCCCTTAAGGTAGTATCAGAAGCAGTCACATCCGGATAAACGCCGTAGCGCCAGTCAAGACCAACTCCTTGAGCCTTTTCAAAAACAAAAGCGTATTTCTCATCCCTCCAGCTCTTTTGCAAAAACTGGTAAACCTCACTTATATAAGGAATCAGCTTTTCTTTTTGTTTTTCCAGGCGAGTAACAAATTCTTTTTTGGTGCCAACAACAATTTTCTCTCCCGCCAGAGTAGGAACCAACACCGTCTCCAACTTCTGGCCTAAGCCAGCAATCAAAGCTTCATAAAGTAAATAATGGTCTTCAATTTTCTTTTTATCAAAGACAAGCAAATCGCGCATGCGCAGTGGATGGCGCAAGAGAATATCGGCATAGGCAGGAGCAATTCCCCTGCCGGTTGCCCCTTTACCACCATCATGCCAGGTTTTTAAAACTGCCTCAAAAGCCCGATGAGTATCTAAAGATAAGGCTGCCATCTCGTCAATAAGAATCTTGGCCTTAATCTTTGCCCCTAAAACCGTCTCCACTTCTTCGATCTCGCTTTTTAGATCGCCGGGGTGCAAAACCATTCCTTTGCCCAAAACCACGGTCGCTTTTTTGGCAAAAACTCCTGAAGGCAGCTGATGGAGAGCGATTCTATGGCCATTTTTTAACTCTAAGGTGTGGCCGGCGTTAGCCCCACCATTATCCCGATAAACCACTACCGCTTTGCTTTGGCTAAAGTCTTCCACAAATTTATCAACCACTCTGCCTTTCCCTTCATCTCCAAAAGCGCCACCGCAAAAAGCGAAACTATTTTTTCTTTTTCCAGCCATAAGCCAAGAAAAGCTAATAAACGGTGTAATCCTAAAGAAAGAAATTAGAGGATTACAACCCATTGTAAACAGATAGGCAGAGAATTGTAAAGAAGCAAAAGAAGACTCCAACCAAACAGATAGCCCCAAAGGACTATCTGTTGAAAAGGAGACAGCAACTTTAAGTTTTATCTTGAACTGTTGTATTTACGGCTTCTGGCCAGACCGCCTTTTCTCCCGGCTCTGGCATGAGCCTCGGAATCACCAAACCAACCCCTACCTCGAGACTGCCGAGGTGTTTCCTCGTCTTCCAAAGAGTCATCTCCAACCCTTTCCTTAACGTCATCGGCCATCATTTTCACCCCCCTTCTTTGATCAAGTAATGATAAAAAAAGCATATTTTGCTAAGGTAAGCAAACTAATAAAAAAAAGTAAGAATTATGTAAGAAAGATTGCAAGCAAGAAATTTTCTTATTATAATCGCTCCAAGAGCAAAGAAAGGCGGCTAAAATGGTAAGAAATGTTTTAGCAGTGGAGGATGATACTGATCTTAGAGAATATTTAAAAGAATTACTCACTGACCATGGTTATGCGGTCCAAACCGCTGCCAATGGGGTTGAGGCCTTAAACTTAATCAAAAAAGTTGAACCTGATTTGGTTATCCTTGATTTGGGGCTACCTGATATTGACGGCGAAAGCGTTTGCAGCCAAATTAAAAAAGAGCATCAAGATTTGACCATTATTATCCTTACGGCCAAAGACGGCTCCCCCAACATTGTCCGCGGCCTGGATTTGGGAGCGGATGATTATATAACCAAACCCTTTGACGGCGATGTTTTGCTAGCTCGCCTTAAAGCCAGGCTAAGAACCCTGCCAGGCGATGCGACTAAATTAAAAATTGCTGACTTGGAACTTAACCCGACTAACCACGAAGTTAAAAGGGCTGACAAGATGATTAAGCTTACCCCCCAAGAATTCAAGCTCCTTCAATACTTGATGATTAACAAAGGCCGAATTTTAACCCGAGATATGATTTTGAGCCGCTTGTGGGATTCTTCCCCCGATATCGAAACCAGGGTCGTCGATGTCTATATCGGCTATTTAAGGAAAAAAATTGATGCCGAGTTTAAAAAAAAGCTTCTTTGTTCTGTACGGGGTTTTGGCTACATGATTAAAGAGTAGCTGGTGGTTTTGGCAAGGGCCAAAAAACCCTGAAACAAGAACCCTCGCCTTCTTGGCTTTTAAACTCAATGCGGCCAGAATAATGTTTAAGGATTTCCGAACAAATATAAAGGCCTACCCCTACCCCAGCTGACAAATCCTGGGAAAGGGTGGACCGAAAAAAAGGTTGAAAAATTTTTTTCTTATCCTCCAAAGGAATACCCACTCCAAAATCCTCAACCGCAAAAGCCGCTTCTTTTTCCTGGTTTGAAAGAGAAACTAAAACTTTTTTGGCTTGGGGAGAATATTTAACCGCATTGGAAAGCAAATTGTTTAATACTTGCAAAAAACGGGTTTTGTCAACCTGCACCACCTTGCCTGTTTTACCTTTCAAAACAATTCGGTGGCTTTTAATTCCTGCCTGAAAGTCAGCTACTCCCTCTTTTACCAATTGATCAAAATCCCAAAACTCATCTCTAAATTCCAACTTGCCTGTTTTGGCTCTGGATAAATCGCTCAAATCATTAATCAGGCTCGTTAACCAATCCGCTTTCTGGTCAATCTTGCTTAAATACTCAACTGTCTTTTGGTCTCCTTTTTTTTGGAAACGGCTCTGCAAGAGTTGAGCCAAGCTTTTAATTCCTGCCAAAGGAGTTTTCAGCTCATGACCTAAAAGAATTTCTCTTTCTTTCTCAATTGCCTTTCTTTCATTGATATCGACCACGAAAGCGACTCCTTCGTAATTAATGGCTGGCAAGCGAGCGGCTCCTAAAAGCACTGGCACTCGACTGCCATCCTGAGCATAAAGCTCTTTTTCAAACGGCTGGCAAACGCCAGTTTTTTTAACCTCAGCCAAAGCTTCTCGGTCTCGGTCCCAAAATTCGACTGGAGTTAGGCTCTCCCAAGAAAGGCTTTGTCCAAAAAATTCTTCCTGCTTATAACCCAAAATCCGCAAAAAAGCTTCATTAGCATCTAAAATCTCTTTTTTCTCATCCCAAAAAAATAAGCCTATCATCTGGGATTGGGCAATCACCCTGAATCTAGCCTCACTTTGTTTTAAACTCTCCTCCCAATGCTTTCTCTCAGTAATATCCCGCCAGGAAACGGCAATGCCATCTTCAAGCTTAACGACCATATTCCGCCACCAACCAGAACTTTTTTGGCTCTGATAGGCGACTTCCAACTCCAATGGCTCTCCAGTTTCCACTACCCGAGCATAATCTTCAAAAAGTCTGGCCTTACTAATCGGCAAAGTCTTGAGCAAGCTTTTCCCCAGCAGTTCCTCGGGTTTGAGTCTAAGCATCCCGCCTCCGGCGGGATTAAGATAATCCCATTCAAAATCAACAATCTTGCCTTCTTGTCGAATTGCTTTTAAAATAGCAAAGCCATCGAGGGAAAGTTGCAGGGCAATCCGAAATTTCTCCTCGCCAACAAAAGTTTTTCTGGGTTTTTTCATTTACATATTAACTACACCTGCTTTAACCAGGCATAGTATATCTTATTGAAGGTAAGGAGTCTATTTTTGGACTCTTTTGAGACTTTCCTCAAGTCTTTGCAAAAGCTCTCCTTCTGTCAGGGCCAGCGGCGAGGGCAATTTCTTTCTTGTCTTTTCCTCAATTATGGCTGAAAGCCGCTTAAGATAAACATCTTCATATTCGGTCGCTCTAAAAGGTGTACTTAGGTAATCAATCAGTCTCACTGCCAAATCAAGCTCTCCGACTTTTATCTCCTCAGCCAACGGCAGCTTAAACTCCTTGGTTGAACGCAATTCTCCGGCAAACCTGATTCGGTTTAGGTAAAGAGCTTCGTTTTCCCCTCTTAAGACCCCTAACCGGGGCCGAGCTCGCAAGACAAAACGGGCAATGCCCACTTTCCCAGAACGCTTTAGCGCTTCCCTAAGAAGAGCATAAGCTCGCTCCGAGCCCTCGGCTGGCTCCAAAAGATAAGGTTTCTCAAAATACTGGGGACTAATTTCATCTGCCGCAAACTGGACAATCTCCACTGTTTTGGGATTGACAAAACTAATTTCTTCTAAGTCTTTTTCAGTTAAAACAAGATAATCTCCTTTTTGGTATTCATAGCCTCTGATAATTTCCTCATAAGCGACTTCCTCGCCAGTTCGCTGACAAACCCGAGTATACTGAATTGGACATAAGTCTTTTTGGCGCAAGAAACTTAAACTTAACCGACTTTCTTTAGTAGCATCATAAAGACTAACCGGGATTTGCATTAGACCAAAAACAAGTGCCCCTTTCCAAATTGGCTTTGCTTTCATTTTCCCTCCTCAACCTTTTCTACCCTTTCCTTAACTTCAGTCAACTTCTCTGCTAGCTTCCCTCGAGCTTTTTCCTCAGTTTCGTCAAGCTTCTTTTTTCCCTTACCTCTCCATTCTTTTGCCTTTTTCTCAACCTTTTCTCGAGTCTCTTTATTGGCAAAAACGACTGCTGCCGCTCCCAGCACCATCCCAACAGCAACGCCAATCAAAGCAGCTCCTAACTTTCCTTGCCGCTCTTTATGGTTTTCTTCCATTACCTTCACCCCCTTTACGAGCTTTTTTCAGCAACCAATCCAACAATCCCCAAAAACCCCAACGCAAACTAGCCCCCAAGCTCTCAACCTCCTCCACAATCTTAGCCAATCGCTCGATAGTAATTCTTAATGATTTCAAGGCTAAACCCAACTGATAAAGGACGTAAGCCCAAAAGCCAACCAAAACCAAAAAACCGCCAGCCAGGGCATAATAGAGCACGTCTAGCGATAACATAAACTCAAAGTAAGTCAGACTTTTAAAAACCTGACAATAAAGCCGTAAGAATCCGGGAAGGAGGCTTTTAATCTTTACTCCAGGAGTTTTTCCATTTGCAGACCATAATTCTGAAGCATCTCAATCTTATCTTGGCGAACGCTAGTCCAATCATCATTCAAAATTCCGCCCGTATCACCAGAGTTAGGGTTCCAGCTCCAGTAAAAGCTGTGAATTTTCTTTTTCGCCAAATAGTCTATCAAGGCATTTTGCCAAACCAGATCTCGAGGATCTCCCGCCCCATATTTGCCTCCCCATTCACCAACAATCAAGGCATAATCTCCGGATAGAAAACCAAAGTGCTTTTCCCAAATTGCCGGCATATTTTCGGGAAAATCCGGCGCCTGAAAATATTCCTGGGGAAAAACATCCGGACCATAAACATGGGGCGAAAGGACCAGCTTTTCTTTGGGTAAATCAAGGGGAAAACAAGCCTGAGGTTCTAGATTACCTCCCCACCAATGAGCGACTGAATTATCAGAACAACTGGGATTGTTTTGAATTCCCTCGACCAAAATCAAAATCTTTGGATTGGCTGCCAAAACCGCTTTGCCGGCTTTTTCGGCCGCCAGTTTCCAATCAGTCGAATCTCCTGTTCCCCACGTAGCGGCACCATGAGGTTCGTTTTTCAAGTCCATCCCTAAAAAATAGCTTTTGTCTTGATAGCGCTGGGCTAAGGCAGTCAAATCAGCAATCCATTCTGACTCCGAATAATTACTGGTCGTCGGCAACTCGGAAATGGCATTACAATCGGGGCGATGATGGTCTAAAACAAAATAGATTTCTTGGGCTTCAAGCTCCTCGACAATCTTGTCCAAAACCTCCAGTCCGCCCAAACCTTCCAGGTCCGGATTTTGCGAATAGTCAATCCCGGAAACCGGCCCATTAGCAACCGTCTTAGGGCAAAAAGGGATTCTGACGGCATTAAACCCTAAGTCTTTCATTTGACTAATCATTTCTTGGTAATTTCTTGACCACAGCCCATGAACAGTATTATTGGCAGTTTCAAATCCAAACCAGTTCACTCCGTTAATAACTAAAACCTGCTCTCCCTGGTAAATCTTCCCCCCAGCAACATGATAACCGCCCTCAACCTTTGGTACTGCCGGCGGGTTGGTGGGCTGAGGAGACAAAGAAACTGTCGGCGTTGGAGTTGGCGTAAGGGTCGGAGTGGGGGTGGCTGTCGGTGTTACTGAGGCAGTAATTATGGGTGTGGGTGTTATGGAAGCTTCAGGTTGGTCACCATCAACTTCCTCGTCTTTCGGACTAACAATAATCATTCTTGGCGAAGCATTTTCAGAAAACTGCCTAAAAAAACGGTCCAAAACCTTATCCAGCTCTTGCTTAAGAGAAAAAGAATTTAGCCGGGCAACTAAGTTCTTCTTAAGCTGGGGAATCTCCAGTTGAAGATGGCGATGGAGTAAATTTAGTCTTTCCTCAACCTGATTTAGAGCGGGAATCTGTCGAGCCAGAGGGATTTCACCTGGCTTGATTGGTCCGGTGGCAATAATAGAAGAAATCTTCCCGGCTATCATTAAACTGAAGACAAAAACGAAAATCCCAATTTTAATTTGTTTTGCCCGAACGTTTGTCTTTCGAGGCTGCGGGCAGTCAGCTCTTCTGCTCTCAAACATTGGCGAATGGCATTCTAACACTTTAATTCCAATTGTCAAATATAGAACTCTAAAACATCTCTTACATTCCATTTACTTTCCCCAAATCTATTTTTGTATAAAACTTCCTAGTATCCACTCATGCGAGGTTTTCATTGGGGATATTGGAACCAGCCTGGCGGACACTGGATTTATCCGCCAAACCGAGGCAATATTTTTTATCTCCCTTATCAGGCCTATCCTCAAGGGACCTGTGCCACTTTTGGCGCTTTGGACCTAACTTTAGTTGAAGATGAAGACCTTAGAGAAAATGTAATTGCCAGTATTTTTGCGGACCCCAGAATCCCTAAAAACGATAAAGAACAAATTCAAATCATAGCTCAAGACCGGCTAGTGACCTTAAAAGGGACGGTTCAGAATCGCCAAAGCAAAGCCCTAGCTTATTTTGATGCTTTTGCTACTCCAGGAGTTGAAGATGTTAAAAATTCCATCCAGCTTTTAGCTTAGACTAAAACTCTTACTCGCCTCTTACCTGCTTGTGATAGCTGCTTAAATTCCTCAGTTTAGCATCAGCTTATAGCTCGTGAAAGGAGGTGAGAAAGATGGCATACCCAACAGGCTACTATGGAGGACCTGGCCCTTATGGCTATGGTTATGGCGGTTACCCTTATGCTCCTTCTGGACCAACTGGGGCTTATGGCCCTTATGGTTATCCTTACGGCTTTGTCGACTATACTGACTTTTATGATTATAACAGCGACTTAGTTCTTGAGGACAATGAAATTCAAGATTTAGTCAGTGATACAATTGCCGCTGACCCTTATATCCCTCAAAGTGATGTTAATGCTATCAATGTGGAGGTTAAAAACGGCGTTGTCCGTTTAAGTGGTACTGTCAGCAGCCGTCGTAGCAAACCCTTAGCTTATGCTGATGCTTTTTGGGCCCGGGGAGTAGTTGATGTCGAGAGTAATCTTGTGGTTAAAGAAAGAGGCCGAGCTCGAGAGGGCGGTGGCTAAAAAAAGAGCAAAAGACACCACAGGTAGGATCTAAGACCTGTGGTGTCTTGCAGACAAAAATTAACTAATCTCAAGAATCTCAAAAGTGCTAATAACTTGCTCAAGCTGGCTCCTCCCTTCTTGGTTCTCGGAGGAGTTAATTAATCCTGAAATCCGATAAATCCGATCATTCTTAACGGTGGCAAGGATGATATTCTCCCCTCCTTTGCTATTTTTGGTCACCAGCTTTTTGTAATCCACACCATTAATATTAAGAGTTTGACACTCAACCATATTCGGGCCTTCACAATCAACTAGGCCATCAACCGTCTGTTTTCTGCCTTCAGTTAAGATTTCAAATTCTATTTTGACTGCTTCGGCAGGTAATTCAGCCAAATCTTCGCTTGGCTCAAAGTTTAGCAGTTCCCAACCTTGGACAACTATTCCGTAAACCCCTTTACTGTTTTTTTGGGAAGAAATAGCTTTAATCAGTTTCCAATCTCCGGGGTATTGAAAACGAAAGCTTTGGTCCTCACTATTGAAAGTTCTCCAGTCAGCTCCCAGACTAACAACTGCTTCTGGTGTGGACGAAGGAGACTCGGTTGGAGGCGCAGGCCTAAATTGATCAGGAAAAAGCTTTAAGTCGCCAAGAGTTTTCTCACCCCAAAAATTCTGGACCGCGACTGAGCCCAGACCAAGCAAAAAAAGCAATAAAATTAGCAAAAAAACCAGTTTCACCAAGACAGTCTAATAAGAAGGCTTAACGGCGGCGTTAAGGTCGAGCAAGAAGCGGGTAAGAAAAGGGCTAAGAAGTTTTGTTAACTTTCTCTACCTTCCCGTCAGTGGAAACCCAAATTCCTAATTTTCTAAAAACGCTTTCATCAGCCCCGGCAGGCTGGTGAGTGGTGTGTAAAAAACAGCCTTTCAAGTTAGTCAAAAATTGTTGTGCCCGCTGGGCCAAAGGATTGGCCTGGGCGGAAATTGCCAAAGCCAAAAGCGCTTCCGAACAATTTAGGCTATATGAAGTCTCTCCTATCCGTTCCTTTAATTTATTGATTTGTTTAATCACCAAAGGAGAAATCAAGTCAAAATCATCAGTTATTTTGGCTAAAATCTTAACTGCATTCAAGACTGCCGCTGCCTCGGCATAAAGAAGGGGCGAGTTTTTACCAGCAACGACTTTGCCGTCCGACAGTTCAATTGCCGCTCCACAAAAAATACCCCTTTCTCCTTTTCCTTTTTTCTTTTTTGCTTCTTCTCGGGCTTTCCTGGCAGCCGAAACTGTAGGCAGATAATCCTCACTCACTCCGGCACGATGCATAATCATATTCATCCGCTCCAAAGTCTCTTCCGAGACTAAGCCCTTTTTATATTCTTCTCGGTAACGGAAAAGATAAAAATTAATTTCTTTTTTAGCCGCTTCACAGACTAGAGCATCATCAACAATCCCTTGTTTTAGGACATTAAAACCCATATCAGTAGGAGAATTGTAAGTCCGCGAAAAGTTACCGGTTTTAGTGATTTTTTTGAAAATCGCCTTAAGAATGGGAAAAGAATCCACATCGCGGTTGTAATTGACAGCCACTTTTTTGTAGGCCTGATAGTGAAAGGCGTCAATCACATTAAAATCTCCTAAATCTGCTGTTGACGCCTCATAAGCGACATTGACTGGATGCTCCAAGGGTAAATTCCAAATTGGGAAAGTCTCAAACTTGGCATAACCAGAGTCGATTCCTCTTCTTTGGTCATTGTAAATTTGTCCCAAACAAGTCGAGAGTTTACCCGCTCCTGGCCCTGCTCCCCAGATGACCACCAAGGGTTTGTCTACCTTAATATAATCATCCCCACCATATCCCTCCTTGCTCAAGATTAAAGAAAGATTGTTGGGATAATCTTTAATTTCCCGACGTTTATAGACCTTCACTCCCATTCGTTTCAGCCGCTGTTCAAAGTTCTTCGCCGCTACCTCGCCTTCAAAACGATTAATTACCACCCCAATAAGAGGCAGGCCGTAGCTTTCTAGGTCGTCCAAAATTTTAATCGTCGCCAAGTCATAGCCTACTCCCCAATCGCCACGAATTTTGTTGTTGGCCAGTTGTTTGGCAGAAATACAATATAAAATTCCCAAATCTTTTTTTAGGCTTTTTAAGAGAAGAAGTTTTGTATTCGGATCATAGCCTGGCAAAGTTCTGGCCGCATGGAAATCGTCCAGAAGCTTGCCCCCAAATTCCAAATAAAGTCGGTCGGAAAATTTGGCGAGCCTTTCTTTAATCGCCTTTTTTTGGACCAATAAATATTTTTTCGTCTCAAAACCCAGTTTTCTTCCCACTAGCAAAATATTTTACAAGGTATTTCCCTTGGTTGCAAAAACTGCCAATTATCAATATACTCTACCCAGGATGGCTTTTGCGAATATCAAAGTCGGCGAAAAATGTCCCCAAGAAGTCAACGTCGTTATTGAAATCCCCAAAGGGTCTCACAACAAGTATGAATACGACAAACAGCTCGATGAAATTCGTCTGGACCGCGTTTTATACTCGGCTGTTTTTTATCCGACCGATTATGGTTTTATTCCCCAAACTCGTTCTGAAGATGGCGACCACCTTGATATTATGGTAGTTATCTCCGAACCCCTTTTCCCTGGCTGCGTCATTCCTGTCCGACCAATCGGAGTTTTAAATATGGAAGATGAAGAAGGCAGAGACGTTAAAATTATCAGCGTCGCTTCAAAAGACCCTCGATTAAAAGATATCCAATCTATTGATGACCTGGACGAGCATTACAAAAAAGAAATTCAAAATTTCTTTGAAGTCTACAAAAAATTAGAAAAAAAGCCAGTCAAGGTTCACCGCTGGCATGGGAAACGAGAGGCTTACGAAATAATCAATGAAGCTAGAAAAAGATTTGAAAAAGAGAACCAATAATCAATATGCTCTTTTAAGCGTCTTTGATAAAACAGGGATTGTTGATTTGGCAAAACAACTTACTTCGCTTGGGTATCAAGTCATCTCCACCGGTGGGACTGCCAAAGTCTTAGCCGAAAATGGCCTTTTGTTTACCCCGGTTCAAGAAATCACTGGCAATCCCGAATGTTTTGACGGCCGGATGAAAACTATTAGTTTTCAGATTGAGTCGGGCATTTTGTATGACCACGCCAATCCTACTCACTGCCAACAGGCCAAGGAACTTAAGATTTGTCCCATTAAGATAGTTATTTGCAATCTTTACCCTTTTGAAAAAACCATCCAAAACCCCAAAGTCAGCTTCAAAGAGGCAATTGAAAATATTGATGTTGGCGGACCAACCATGATCCGGGCTGCCGCCAAAAATTTCCTTAACGTCCTGGTTGTCGTCGACCCCAAAGATTACCCCAAATTTTGCTCTGTGCTCAAAGACGGCAAGCCTTCTCTTACTTTTCATCAAAAATTGGCGGCCAAAGCCTTTGGCCATCTTTCTTTCTATGACAGCCAAATCGCCCGCTTCTTTAGCAAGAAAGCTTTCCCAAAAGAGCTAACCATTCCCGGCCGAAAGGTCCTTCATCTGCGTTATGGCGAAAACCCTCATCAAAAAGCTGCCCTTTATCTTGAGCCCAACACTTCTTCTCCTCTGAAAAATTTACAGAGGATCTCTGGTCGAGAGCTTTCTTTAGTTAACTTGACTGACATCAATGCTGGTCTTCAATCGCTCCAGCTTTTCTCTACTCCAGCTGCAGTAGTCATCAAGCACAACAGTCCTTGCGGTATTGCCTTAGGAAAAACTCCTTCTCAAGCTCTTGATCGGGCAATTAAGGCTGATCCAGAGTCGGCCTTTGGGGGGTGGTGGTTTTAAACCGGAAAATAGACCTGGCCGCTGCCAAAATAATTGCTGCTTTTAAGTCCGAGCAAAAAAGCAATATTGATATTGTGGCCGCCCCACAAATTGAGCCCGAGGCTAGCGAACTGCTTTGGCTCACCCGCAAAACCATGGGCATTTACACTTTCGAAAAAATCCTACCTCCAAAACAAACTCTTAATCCCAAGTGGGTAGAGGGGGGCTTTATTCTTCAAACCCCAGACCGTCTCCAAAAGAAAGACTTTGACAATTGGGAGGTAGCTACCGCTACCAAACCTCTTAAAAAGCAACTGGAGCAGATGAAGCTTGGCTGGCAGTTTATCTCCCGAATTCGCTCTAATGCTGTCATTGTGGTAGACCAGTCCCTGCCGATGACTCGAGGAATCGGTTCTGGACAAACTTCCCGCTTCCGCTCTACTCAAATCGCCCTTGATCAAGCTAGAGAAAAAGCAATCGGGGGCATTTTGGTCAGCGACAGTTTCTTTCCTTTTAGCGACTCAGTCCGCCTGGCTGCCAAATATAAAATTGGGGCGATTGTCCAACAAGGCGGTTCCGTTAATGACCAATCCTCAATCAAGGCTGCCGAAAAAGCCGGTATCCCGATGGTTTTTACTCACAAACGAGCTTTCTGGCACTAGAAAGTTTTAATCTTTTGACCCACTTTCTCATCTAAGAATCTCAAAACTTTTTTCTCCTTATCAATATCCCAACGACTCAGCCAAAAAATATAGACAATCTCTAAAATACCAAAACTGTTAAAACCTAAAAGAATCGCAAACCAAACCACCTGCCTTTTAAGCGCTGCTTTCCACAAAGCAATCCCTTTCCAAACTAAAGCCCAAAGCAAAACCAAAACAAAAAAAGGAGAATTTATGAATTGTTCGATACCGCCGGCCATTGTTTTTCTATTTTACATTAACCGGACTTTGTCTGCAATTGTCTTAGCCGCCTTGCTGCTTTCCCCAACCCGGAGCTGCAAAAATAACATAAATACCGGCTAAGCCAACTAGGGTAAAGATAATCCTTGTCAAAGTCGTTATTACCCCAAAAATAGCAGAAACAAAATCAAAATCAAAAATCCCAATCGCACCCCAGTTTAAGGCGCCAATAATCACTAAAATCAAGGCCACCCAGTCAAGAGCATTGAGCTTGCGCATCGGTTTCACCTCCTTTTTTTGCTGCTTTGTCTAGGCAATGTATCTTTTCCGCTTGTGAAGGGAATAAAAACCAGGTAAGAATCTCGTAAACTCAGCGACGAGGATGGGTAACAATCTCCACATTTCTAAGCGACAAGTTCTCTTTATCCAAAACCCGAATTAAATGATTATTAGTATCAGCAATAAAAAGGAAAGGCTCAAAAAGAAAAACGTCATTGGGTTCAAATAGCGGTACTTCTTCACAAGCTCGATCACCAATCAAACAAACTTGAGCCTCTTTTTGCCTTCCTATCAGGGTAGAAATCGTTTGCGTTTTTAGATCAGCTCGTCTGATGGCATGATTATAAGTATCGGCCAGGTAAACCTCATCTTCGGTAGCAAACAAGCCCAAAGGGTGTTGCAGCAAAGCATATTTAAATGGGCCGTTTCGATAACCAAATTCAAAAAGACCACTGCCAATCAAAGTCTCGAGAGTATCTTTTTGCAAATCAATTACCCGTAAGGCAGAAGCCTCGCTGTCAACAAAAAAAATTTGCTTGCCAACAATACTCAAGCCACTGGGTTGGGCCAACTGGGCGGCGGCCAAATTACCATCAACAATATTTTCCCCGCCGCTGCCGGCAAAGACTTCCAGCCAGTTATCGGCCAAACGCAAGCTCCAAATCTGGTGGGCCCCGGCCATGGCCAAATACAAATATCCTCCGGTCTGGCCTACATCCCAAGGCGAATTAAGAGCCGTTTTTAAGCCCGGACCAGAACTAACTCCCAAAGAAGCTTTTTCTCCGCTGCCGGCAATTGTTTTGACGGTTTTTTCCTTTAAATCAACTTGCCGCAGTAAGTGATTTTCAGTATCACAAACATAAAGAAAATCATCGAGCAAAACCAGGCCCTGCGGATGATTAAAAGAAGCTTTTTCAAAAATGCCATTCTGGCTGCCTTTTTCGCCTGAGCCAACAATCTCCAAAATATGAGCCTCAAAAGGCGAGTGAAAATGACAAATCAAGACTCGGTTGTGATTTGAGTCGGAAATAAAAAGTCGGCTCCCCTGAGGATCAAGAGTAATTTTGCCGGGGAAAGAAAGAATGTTAGGGGCAAAAGGCTTTTTTTCAACTACTGCTAGAGGTTCCTTAGCTAAAATCCCTTCTTGCTCTCCCTCCTTAAACAGCGCTTCAATCGTCCAATCCAATTGTCGGCGCCAACCTTCGCCCGAAAGTGTTCCTCGCACTCGACCAGCCGCGTCAATCAAAACAAAACTTGGCCAGGCAGAAACAGCATAGGACTCCCAAATAGTATGGCCCTCATCAACAACTACTGGATGCTCAATCTCATATCGCTCAATCGCTGATTGAATATTTTCAATATTTTTCTCATTAAAAAATTTGGCTGAATGAACACCAATGACCAAAAAGGGTCGCTGAGAATACTTTTCTTCCAAGTACTTTAAGTCTGCCAAGACATGAAGACAATTAATACAACAATAAGTCCAAAAATCCAGCAAAACCACTTGGCCTCTTAGGTCAGCCAGACTTAGAGGTTTTTTGCTATTAAGCCAAATACTGTTTTTAGGAAACTCGGGAGCATAAAAATCACCCTTGGCCATAACCTTATATTCTCCAGTTATCTAAATCCGGCCAATAAATGTCACCGGCGACTCCCAAAAGAGAAGCACATTTTTTCAAACAATCAGAAGCGGCTGCTTTCAAGTCGTCAGCAATACTTAGAGGCCCGCTGCCAACTCGATCAAACTTAATATTGGCTCCGCCATATTGGGCTTTAACAATTCTCTGCTCTTTGAGCCGAACGGTTAGTTCCCCTCTTACCCAAACCTGCTGGTGGCCAATTTGCTGCTCGGCAATGCGAAAATCCCAATCCCAACCAAAAACTTGATTGAGTAGATTAACCACATAGCCGATCTCTACATAATCCAGGCGAATTCCCCCTGGACCAGGTCTTTGCTTGACAAACTGTTCGGGGGTTTTCTGGGTAAGTATAGCCAGTTGTGCTTGGTTAAGATATTGAGGTAACTGGCCCTCCTTACCTTGGGTCGCATTTTTATTGGCCCCCATTTTTCCACCTCCCTTTGGACTATTGCAGTTGCAAATCAAAGCTAGCTAAAAGCAGGGTAAGACCAAAGTAAGAAAAGCTAAGTTGTGAACTTCGTTACAATATGCTATGCTCTTTTTTGTGGCCAGAAGCAAAATAATCCAGCTGCCTTCCTCTTGGTTAAGCCAAAAAGAAAAAGCTTTTGCTTACAACGCCTTTTTTAAAAAAGAAGAGAAAGCCGCTCTAGAAGCTTATTCCCAAATCAACCAAAGACTTTTAAAAAAAGCCAAAGCAATTGTGGTTGACTTGGTTAAACCAGACGGCTATCTTGGGGATACTATCCGAGACAGTCGACTAACTGAAATAATTATCAAAAACTATCCCCAAAAGCTGGTTTTTGAATGCTCAAATTATTCTGAGCTTTTGGGCAAACATCAGTTTATTGTTGGAATTAAAAAAAAACAGTCAAAGCTGCTCATTAACTATCGTCAAACCCAAGATGCCCCCCTGCAAAAGATTGCCTTTAATGAAAATGAGGTTTTAAGAATTGTCAAAATTTCTCCCCGATTTTCTGGTGCTTTTCCAGCGGTTTTTTTTAATGATAAATACGAGCAAGGTCTAATCTTTCACCAAATCCCCTTGCATCATCTTCATATCTCGCAAATTACTTGGGAAAAGCTCTATTCAATCAAAAATTTAAAATTACTCCCCCCACCCTCAATTAAAACCTCTCAAACTGACCAACAAAAAGCGAAAAAATTTTTAAAAACTTTGCCTCTCGGTAAAGACAACTTTCTAAATGTTATTATTCATCCTGATGCCCACCCTTTTCATTTCCAACACAAGTCCTGGCCGCTTGCCAAATGGACTTCTTTAATCAAGAGCCTTAAAAAAACCTCGCCAAGAACAAGAGTTTTCCTGAGTACTGGCGTTAATCATCCTCAAGTTAGCCAAGAAATTGCTTGCCGCTGTCAAAAACAAAAACTACCCCTGATTTGTCTTCCTATTTTTAATCTTGGCCAATATGCAGCGCTCTTAGACCTTTTCCCCCGCCAAAAAACTGTTTTTGTCGGTTTGGAAAGTATGGCTGCCAGCCACCTGGCTCCTAGTCTTGGCTTAAAAAGCCTAGCAATTGCCTCAGATGCAGTTTTTAATCCCCTAATTTATGGTCCTCTTGGTGGCATGGTGGTCATGAGTAATGACCATAAAACCGCTTCCGTCAGTGTCGCTAAAGTCAGGGAAGCAATTGAAATTGCTCTTAAGCCTGTCTGAATTTATGAGCAAACTTTATCTCGGCACTAGTGGCTATCTTTACCCTCACTGGAGGAAAGGCATCTTTTATCCTAAAAACCTGCCCCAAAAAGAGGAGTTTAACTATTATGCTAATATTTTAAACTCGGTTGAGATAAACAGCACCTTTTATGGCTTACCCAAACCGCAAACCTGGGAAACCTGGGAAGAACGCGCCCCAGAAAATTTCATTTATAGCCTCAAAGTGAGCCGAATTCTGACCCACCGACAGAAATTAAAAAATCCCCGTCCAGCCTGGGAAAAATTTTTTGCTGGCGCCAAAAACTTAAAAACTCACCTCGGTCCAATCCTTTTTCAGCTACCGACAAATTTTTCTCTAAACCTTGCCCGGCTAAAAGCTCTGGCCGAGGTTCTGCCAAGAGAACAAAAGTTTGCCTTTGAATTCCGAGATTCTTCCTGGTTTAACAACGAGACCTACAAGATTTTGCAAAAAAACCGCTGGGCTTTAGTTTTTATCAGCCATCCCCAGCTACCTTTTATTCCTAAAATTACTACCAGCTTTGTTTATCTGCGTTTCCATGGCAGTAAAGCTCTTTATAGTTCTGAGTATTCGGAAAAAGAGTTGCAAACCTTTGCCAAACAAATTAAGCAATGGCTAAAAAAAGGACTTGATATTTATGGCTATTTCAACAATGATGCCAAAGGTTTTGCCCCTAAAAACGCCCTTTCTTTGATTCAGAAGATAAAAAAGACTTCTTTTTAGAAAGAAAAGTTCGGCGGAAAACTTTTAAGTCCACCAAAAGTTCACTGATAATCGCAAAAGGAAGAGCGACCCAAAAAGCGACTTCAAAAGTATGAAAGGTAATCTGGGCATCAGTAGCAAAGTGAATTGCCAAGAGGTCCTCAAAAACCCCCATTACTAACCCCACCACGAAAAATTCGATTAAATGGGAAACCATCTTTTTCTTCTCTTCTTTAGTCATCTCATTTCTATTTTACTATTTAAATCTCATTGCCAGCCAATCCCCTAAAAAATGGCTAGCCAAAACCACCAAAATCGCAATCCCCAGATGTTCTGCTACCACTTTCCAGGGGTTTGTCCTTTGTTTTCTAGCCATCAAAAAACTAAAAACCGCCAGAAGCGAGAGGCCCCAAACCAAAGCCACTGCTACTGCCAAAGATAAGCTTAACAAAACCACTGGGATGACAAAAGTGGAGGCAAAGGCTAACTTAGTCACAAAGGTCGCCAGAGTCGATTCCCAAACCTGCTTTCGACTTTTGCCTCTAAACTCTTGAGAAACATGAATACCTAAAGAATCGGAAAAAGCATCAGCCAAAGCAATGGTCAAAATCCCACCCACTACCACTAGCTTTGAATGAGTGCCTGAATGTAAACCAACCATCAGGCCTAAAGTAGTAATAGTGGCTGAAGCCAAACCAAAACTAAAGCCGACTTTTAAAGAAGAGCGCATAATTTAAGTCTAGCATAAGTTAGACTTTGTGGCCAATTTGGGCTAAAATACCAAGGAAATACCCAAAATGAAAGCGCCCCGATATTTTAAAAGCAAAGATAAAAAACTCAAGCTACCTCTTTTTTTTCCTGATGCCACTCGGGCAGTGGTCCGAACCCTGGATTCCCAAGATATTAAAAACACGAAAACTCCTGGTATCCTAGTCAATACCTATCATCTTTACCAAGACTTAGGCAAAAGAGTGGTCAAAGAACACCGAGGGATTGGTAATTTCATGTCTTGGGACGGAGCGGTTATTTCCGACTCTGGCGGTTTTCAGATAATGACTCTGGCCAAAGCCAGTGCTAAAAGAGGTAAAATTACTGATGCAGGAGTGACTTTTCAGCCGCCAGGAGCAAAAAAGATTTTCTTTACTCCCGAAGATTCTATTCAATTTCAAATGGCTCTAAAAACCGACCTTTTAGTAGTCTTGGATGATTTTACCGAACCCAAAGCCAGCTACGAGCAGGCCAAAGAAACAGTTGAGCGAACTATTTTATGGGCTAAGCGCTCCAAGGCCGAGTTTGAAAAGCGCTGCCAGAAACTAAAAATTCCTCAAGACAAAAAGCCTTATCTTATTGGTGTTGTCCAGGGTGGAGAATATCTTGACTTAAGAAAAGAATGCGCCGAAAAACTAGTAGAAATTGGCTTTGACGGCCTGGGTTATGGCGGCTGGCCAATTACTCCCGAGGGAACTTTTAATTATGGAGCTGCCCAAACCATTGCCGACTCGGCGCCTAAAGACTATCTTCTTTATGGTTTGGGAATCGGCAAGCCTGAGGAAATCATTGGTTGTGTTGACTTGGGTTTTCAAATTTTTGATTGTGTTTTGCCGAGCCGAGACGCTCGCCATGGCCGACTTTATGTTTATAATGCCAACTCCATTAAAGAAATTAATATCCGTAAACCCAAATTTTATTCTTACTACACTCCCGATAAAGAGAAATACTATCACGACACCCGGCCGGTCAGTCCTGCTTGTGATTGCCTGCTTTGCACTCAATACACTCGCGCCTACCTGGCTCATCTTTTCCGAATTAAAGAAACCAGTGCTTTAAGACTAGCGACAATTCACAACTTGCGCTTTTATTCTCTGCTCATGGAAAAACTCCAAGCATAAAATCATTACATTTGTCCAACTAACCTGTAGTCAAATATTCATAAATTGCTTCTAAACTAAACTTCCTGACAAGAGCAGCTTGTTCGGAGCACCTTAAAAACCAAAAGCGAGGGAAAAATGAGTACTGAGGCAAAAGTAGCTTTGGGGTTGCTAAGCGCCGGGTTAGTCGTTGCTCTCATCTTCCTGGGGATGTGCCTGTCTCGTCAACCCAAAATAGTTTTCATTACTCCCACTCCTCTGCCTCCTTCACCAACACGGACAGCCACTCCTCTGCCAACACCAACTCGCACCCCGTCGCTGACTCCTTCACCAACTCCCACTTCGGTTTTCTGTACCCGCCAACCCCCTTGTACTCCCCCAACGGAAATAGCTAAGCCCCAGCCAACAGCAACTCCCTCTGTTTTCGAGATTGAAATTTGCCCTAACGAAGGAGAAGTTGTCTGGCACCTTAGAAACATCGAGGGGAAAACTCATCGACAAAGTTTTGGGGGAACCACTAACTGCTGGATTAGCGGACAAGTCTGGACTGACTCTCCAACCCCAAAACGCTGGGTTTTTGCTCTTCGACCTGGTTGGAGAGCAACCTTAAGCGGTTTCCGCGGAGGCATCGCTTGGTTTATCAATGGAGAAATTGAAGCCGTCAGGGCCAACCTGGATCAACAAGCAAGAGCGCTTGAACAAAGAGATCCGAGCGTGCCAACAGTACTGCTCATCTTGCCTGAAGAAAGGGAAAAGCTAGCTCCCCTTTCCCTTCAGCTTGAGCAAATACCATAAACTAGGGGTGGCCCAATCAAATCCAAAACATTCCCGCCCCTAGTTTTCCCCTATTCCCATTTTCCTTTAGTCAAGGTTTCAATTGGATGGATAGGCTTTTCTATTTTTAAGTCAGAAAAAATTTCCGCCGTTTCCAGGGTTTCTTTTTCCGGCTGAAGTCGAATTCCCAATTCCTTAACATAATCTTGAGCCGCCGGAATAAAAAGAATCTGCGTCCCTGAATAATTTAAAAATTCTGGCAGATCTTGGGAAATAAAACGGCGAGTGTCAAATATTTGCTGCAAGCCTTTTGGGTACTTGGCCTCTTGGGCCTCTTCTAGACCCACTCCTTTTGGTGTTGGCTGCTCGGGATTTTTAACACTTAAAATATAGCTCGCCTCTTTGGCAATGTTTAAGTCTTTTTGGACTGGCCCGGGTTTTTCCGGCAGTTCCAAAGAGTAGACCAAATGCTCGTGCTTCTCATGTTTGGCCAGGGCATAAACTCCCTCTCCGGCCGGCCGGCCAGGACCGCGATAGCGCTCGCCCCGGGTGGCGGTTTTGTATTTTTCCGGGTCAAAAGTATTTTCAAT
>DATKVU010000055.1:0-1752 GCA_035529915.1 Clostridia bacterium | reverse complement strand
GCCGGGAGCTATGGGGTGCTATTGTAAAAAGGCGGGACCGCCAGTGCATCTTGTCCGGCTCAACATACCAATTAGAGGCGCATCACCTGTTTCTAAAATCTCAAGGCAACTGGAAGATACTTTTCGACCCTGATTATGGAGTAACTTTAGACCAGAACTATCACATAGAGGCTCACGGTATAGACCGAGAGGAGATATTTGAGCGGATAATCCGTATCATTCTGCAGGAAGATGAGGAGCGCGCCCTGAAAATCCTCAAGCACAAAAACGAACCGAAAAAATCTCAAGTGATAAATCCCCCATTCCCAATAATCTATCAGCGTCTCAAAGAACAGTTAAACCAAATCGAACAGACAGCCTGGATGGACTATGACATTTAACACAAAGAGGAACAACATCAAGCCAATGTTCAGGCTCATAGCCTTTATGATGGTGATATTCTTCCGCAAGTTCGCCACAGGCACATTGCAGAGAATCTGGTCGAGGCAATTGGCCTTTCCCAATAGCAAGTTCCACAGCACGTCTGGCAAGTTTTTGGGGTCGATTTTCTTCCTTATGTTTTTCGTAATAGCGTTTTTTAGTAGCTATTCCTTTTTTGGTGCGCGAATGGCGTTTAGAACCAGTCCTGTGTACGGACTTGCCTTTTTCGCTCTGGCTGTATTTTTTCTTGCACGTTTTACACCAACCAATAAAGCCGTCTTTATACATAGAGTTTTTATAAAATTCAGTAGTGGGCTTGATTTCGTTGCACTTGGTACATCTTTTCGATATGATTTGCTCAGCCATAATCGTCTCCTTATAAGGCGGTTTTGGTTAGAGCCATTTGTGGGCTACGCCCCACAGGTGGCTCGCTTTATTTTAAGTAGTGATTCTGATTTAGCAAGTTTTTTTTTATCACAAAATCAATTATGCAGGGATGAATACTGAAAGGAATCTAATATGGCAAAGACAGAAAAAAACAAAACTATCAAAGAAACCAGACACCTCAAATGCGATTTGACGAAGGAAGAGCTGCTACAAGCCGGCGAGGATTTGGCGAAGGCAATCGATGGCGTTACCACGCTGGAAGAGCAGTTGGCGTCCGTGCAAAAGGACTTTAAGGCCAAAATTGCCGCGCTCGAGGCGGAAATCACAATCAAGCAACGATTAGTCCGCAACAAAAACGAGTTCCGTTTTGTCGAATGTCAACTGACGCTGAATTACACAACGCTACAAGCCGTGAGCGTTCGGACGGACACGGAAGAAATCATTGAGGAACGCAAGATGACTCAGGAAGAGAAGCAGATGAAGATTGAGTTCGACAAGGACAAAAAAACGGCCTAAGCCAAAGAATAATTTTGCGCACAGCTTATCCACTTATACACAATTTAGCTTTAGATTGTGCGCAAAACGGTGATATGTTTGTGAGTTTCGGCGAGTTGCTAACAGGCCAATCGGTTCAGGCGGCTTTTTAGAGAAATCGCATATTTGCTAACAAGCGAACCTAACAATTTGTGAGTTTATAAGTGCTTAATAGAAAACAGGATATGCTTAACTTTACAACCTAACCGGCTTTAATAATACTACTAATAGATATATCTTATAATAGTAATAGGAGAAGCAATGAGTAGAGAAAAAAAAGCGATTGTCAGCATATTAGAGTTTATACATCAAAACAGTGAAGGTGGTTGCCCGCTTTGTTGGGCCAAAGATTATCCAGTCAAAGGCGATAAAAGAGGCTATGAAGAAGTGTTGCCAGAAGAAGCTGAGGAA
>DATKVU010000054.1:0-1583 GCA_035529915.1 Clostridia bacterium | reverse complement strand
GAAGCTGACCAAATCGAGTAATACCGGTAGGTGCAGCACCAAGTTCACGGTTGAAGGTAGCCTCAGCCATGGCTAGATTTAACTCAGTTCAATATAAAAATTCTAGTTCATGTACAACAAAGTAAACGCACTGGTTTACGAACTGATTGTTTTTCTTTGTAAGTTCTATCCGTTAAAACGAAAGCCTTGGATTAGGCGCATACTCGATTACTGCCGCCCCGACTGGGCTGCCTTCAGGGCAGAGGTCGCCATGCGGGATGTCGACAAGCAAGTCGAAGATCTCCACGCGCAGTGGGATGCAGAAGAAAAAAAACGGCAAAAGCCTCTGTACACCGAGCTTCCGCCTGACGGATCTAAAGCTCAGGAGCTTTTAGGTGGCGAGATGAGACTCAACGCCCCTTGGATTTCTGATAAGCCTGACTCTTAGATTTGGCAGATTTA
This sequence comes from Clostridia bacterium, assembly GCA_035529915.1. Classification (GTDB taxonomy): domain Bacteria; phylum Patescibacteriota; class Microgenomatia; order UM-FILTER-40-11; family UM-FILTER-40-11; genus DATKVU01. The sequence continues at coordinate 1,142 of DATKVU010000054.1, read as the reverse complement.
GCTTTAGGTACGCAGCGAGGAACTTCTTTCCCGTCCTTCATCTTGGTACCGACCATCTCGTATCCTCTCCAACAAGGGTCCTTGCCTTCCATGGGTTTGGGTATTTTGGTACACTAGAGCGCTGTTACGAATCTAGCATGAGGCAGCTATTTGAAGGAAAGCCTTGTACAGTTTGTGGCAGTACCAAACGCCGCAAACCAAAAGGAAACAGAAAAACAGGAGCTTGTCATGCTTGTACTACAAAAAAAGAAAAAGAATACTACGAACTTAATAAAGACAAATTCGCAATAAGAAATAGCAAATGGTTTAAAGAAAACCCTGAATCAGTAAAAGAATACACTAAAAAAGAATTTAAAAAAAACCCAGAAAAGGTAAGGGCGAGAAAACGTGTTTACTACGCAATTAAGAAGAATAGTTTAGAGCCCGTGCATAAAAGAGTATGTAAAGACTGCGGATCGCAGGCACAACATTATCACCACGAGGACTACTCAAAACCTTTGGACGTAATCCCTCTTTGTAATTTATGTCATGTTAAAAGACACCTTTAACCTTTAGAATTCTAATAGCTGAAGTACCACCATGATTCACTATCTTTCGGAAAACTGGGCTGAAGTTGCTGGCATCCTGGCGGCTGTCCACGTGCTCGCGCTGGCTGTCGTCAACGCAACCCCTACGCCCCGCGATGATGAGCTCTACGGCAAACTGTATAAAGTCGTAGAGGTTATCGCTGGTATCGTCACCAAGACCGCTAAAAAGTAATTAGGCGGCTATCGGTTCTGAGTTCCAATAAACCGGTACTAAAGGAAGAGGATCGGCGTCTGACTGGTTAACCCAGAGCAGAATCCGATCCTCTCTTTCTATTGTCCAGAAGTCCTGAGACCTAAACCAGGAGTACCAGTCTTCTGAACTTTTTAAAATGTTGCAGTCTCCGCAGGCTGCAATTAGGTTTTTTCTGGTCGTCGAGCCTCCACGGGCTTTAGGTACGACGTGGTCTAAAGTCGTTGGATTTTCTTTGCCGCAGTAAGCGCAGCACCCCCAATCCTCAAATATTTGTTTTCGGAATCGTTTCTTGGCAAACCTTTTTTGAAGACAGGAAAGGTCAAAAAGAAGATCCCGTTCGCTCACAAGTGTGAGTGCGGCTA
>DATKVU010000053.1:0-1692 GCA_035529915.1 Clostridia bacterium | reverse complement strand
TAAATACTGTGGGAACTTGACCTGCCTAGATGGTGGGTCAATTCTTATATTGAGGTTATGTGATGCGTAGAAAACTTGATAAAAAATCTATGGCTTGCAACAAGCCTATAGGTACTCCAGGACACGCAAAAAAATCTCATGCGGTCAAAGCGTGTGAGGGTGGGACAGAAAAAATAATTAGATTTGGAGAGCAAGGTGCTAGCACAGCGGGGAAACCTAAAGCTGGGGAATCTGCACGTATGAAGGCTAAGCGTAAGTCATTTAAAGCAAGACACGGTAGAAATATTGAAAAGGGTAAGATGTCCGCTGCTTATTGGGCTGACAAAGTTAAATGGTAGCACAACCTAATAAGGATTGATATGGCTGAACGAGAATACGGAGAAGGAACTGGCGGTTTGGTGGACGAAAATAATCAACCTGTTATGACTGAAACGCAAAAAGAAATGTACATAGAAGAACAGGCAAGACAAAAGCGTTTAAATGCGGAAAGAAAAAAACGCATGCAAGGTACAGAAAACAAAGCTTACGGCGGTAAAGTAAACAAAATGGCTAAAGGCGGTAAAGTCAAAAAATCAAACAAAAGCCGAGGTGATGGCATCGCTCAACGCGGTAAAACTAAAGGAAGGATGGTGTAGCATGGGATTAATGTCTATGGGAGCGCTTGGTGTAGCTGTTCCAAAAATAAAAGAAAAACTTGGTAAAAATGCAGGTTTTGCATTAGGTGTTGCACCTGGAGTTATGTACAAAAACAGGAAAGATAAAAAAGAAAACGCACTTCAAGAAGGACAAGCCAGAGTAGCGGCAGCTTCAGCGCCAAAAGTAACACCAACACCAATGAGTGAAGGTGGTAGGGCTACGCACAAAATGCCAGATGGCAAGATGATGGCGGGCGCATCTCATAAAATGGGACATGGCGGTAAAGTTAAAGGTAGTAGTTCTTCTGCTTCTAAACGTGCCGATGGTTGTGCTACAAAAGGCAAAACTCGCGGGAGGATGGTCTAATGGGTATATTTTCTGGCATAGGTAAAGCGCTTGGGTTAAAAGGAAAATCATCAGGAACATTCAATCCGGGCACTGCTGAAGCGCCAAATGGTAGCGCTCTGGCGCGTATTGTGAGACAAGCTCAAGCTCAAAACGCACTCCAAGAAGGACAAGCCAGAGTAGCCCCTGTAAAGGCAGCTGGTATAGAACCTGTAAAGGCAGCGGGTATGAAAAAAGGTGGTAAAGTTAAAGGTAGTAGTTCTTCTGCTTCTAAACGTGCCGATGGTTGTGCTACAAAAGGCAAAACTCGCGGGAGGATGGTCTAATGGCACTCCCACTATTAGCAGGATTAGCAGGTGTAGCGGGTAAAGCCGCGTTAAAAAAAATAGCTAAAACAATGGCTAAAAAGAAGCCTGAACCTACAGGAAAATACACCAAAGATGGCATACCCAAGCGCTATATGCCAGGGAAAAAAGCTAGATCGCAGGAGTTAATAAAGAAACTTGAAGAAGTAGAAAGCAAGCCCGACAATCTACAAAAGTTTAGTGGAGAATCCAGAACACGAAGGTTGTCTGATGAATTTAACGTAGATGATTACAGAAAGGGTGGTAAGGTCAAGAAGACAGGTGCTCGTCGAGGTGACGGTTGTGCTGTTAGAGGTAAGACTAGAGGAAGGATGATCTGATATGATGCCGTCCCGTGGTATGGGTA
>DATKVU010000052.1:0-1201 GCA_035529915.1 Clostridia bacterium | reverse complement strand
CTTATTTGGTACTATGGGGGCAGGACTAAAAGCAAAGGCCGCAATGATAGAGTATAGAAATCTACTTAAAAAACACCCTGGTATGGACACCAATAGGGCGGCTAAATTAGCGGCAAATCTTATCAATGATGACTTTGGAGGGCTACATTTACAGCGCATGGGTAGAAATCCTACTTTACAGCACATTTTTAGATTGTTTGCGCTAGCGCCCGATTGGACAGAATCAAATATAAGGTCTATGGTTAAAATGGTAGGTGCTGGTACTAAAGAAGAACGTTCTATGTATAGAAAGTTTTGGGCTGGAATAGCTACCAAAGGAGTGCTTTTAACTGTAGCTGCGAATGCCTTGTTTAGCATGGGTGCTGAAGACGATGATGACAAGTTTTTTAATAAGCTAAAAAGAGCATGGGGAACCGGGAAAGACTGGAAGAAACTCAGGTGGTTAGATGTTGATATCACTAATTTGTACAAAGCCCTTGGTGGAAAAAGTACTGATAGGAAATACTTTTCAATAATAGGGCATTTTAAAGACCCGTTGAAATTTGCAACATCTACCGTCAAATCAGCACACCACAAGGGGAGTGTGATATACAAAACGTTCTTTGAGTTACTGTCGGGTGAAGATTGGGCAGGAAGACGTTTTACCACACTTCCGGAGCTTCTTGGTGTTGGCTCAGACCTTGGAAAACGTGAGGCTGAAAAACTCCGAGGAAAGGCTGTTACATGGCAAGGAGGAAAGGGCGAAGGTTCTACTATTCCTTCTTATTTACTCGCACAAGCAAGAGGGCTTCAACCGGTTCAGGTACAAAACTTAATCAGCTACGCTTCTGGAGAGATGGAGGGTTTTGACGCTCTTATGAATTCAATGGGGTTAGGTGTGAGGACAACCTACGGTGGAGAAGAGGGACGTTTTGCAAAAAATAAGAGAGCAATTAAAAAGGTTAAAGATGAATACAAATATTATATAGAAAAGAAAGAACCGCAAAAGGCGTTGAAGGTAGTTCAAAAAAATAAAACGCTGTTTCAATTAGAAAAACAAATGAAGGAGTTCGACAAAAAACTTAGAGCCCTTAAAAAAGCAAGGGATGTATTTGAGGACAAAAAAGACAAAGAGAAGGTCAAGCTTTACACTGATAAAATAAACGAGATGTTAAAAAAGTTTAACCAAACCTTCGACCAAAGGACTCGATAATGAGCGAAA
>DATKVU010000051.1:0-1396 GCA_035529915.1 Clostridia bacterium | reverse complement strand
AAAGGCTTTGCCAATACCGGCAAACATGTCACTAAAGGCTTCCTTGACTGAACCGGTGCCTGTTATAAGTGTCTGCACAGCAGATGACATTGCAGTTGCCAGCGAACTTTCAACAGATTGCGCAAGGCTCACAACCATGCTGTCTGTGTCACTAAGACCACGTTGAAGCTCGTTTATATAAGTTTGAATTGGACCAATGTCTAATTTTTCTTTTGCAGCTTTTATTTGGTCTAGTTGCTCTGGCGTAAAATCCTTACCTTTTAATGCTGCCATTTGTTGCGCGATCTCTAGCTGCTTTTGTTCTTCAACTGTTGTTGCAGTTAAAATTGCGTACTGAAAATTAAGGCTTTCTATCTGCGCATCAAAAGCTTTCTGCTTTTGGTCTTCAAAAACTGCTAATTCTGCGGCAGCATCTACGTTTACTGCGTTTATTTTTGCAGCTGTTTTTTGTCGTTCAAGATTTTTTTGTTGTATGCTATCTACTCCTATAAGTGCTTTTTTCCCCTCTGCTTCGATAGTATTAATTGTTTGTTGCGCTTTTAGTCTAATTGCAAGTTCTTTATTTCCTGCAAGTTCTGCAGCTGTAATTTTTGTTTTAAAGTTGGCGTTATCTTCAATTAAATTAAGCTCTATCCTTAAGGCGGCAAGACGCTGTTGCAGCCTTTCTTCCTCTCGGGCGGCACGTTCTGCAGATTTGTCGGCTTTAGCTCCGCCTTTTGGATCGTCTTCAGTTTTTGTTGTCGTCTTTAATGGGGTTAAAGCACCTGTTGGGAATAGTTCTGCTCTTTTTTGAACCTGTTCTCCCCTTGCAGCCGCAAGCTCTTTTTGGGTGGTTTTTAAAGCTTCGGCACGAGTAGTTTTAATTTTCCCTAGAAATATACTGCCGCTTTCTCTATAAACAGGGTCGTTTGGATTCCCTGCAAATAATTCTGCAGACCTTGCTTCAAGGCCAGGAATTATATTTTTTTCTAGATCTGCAAGTCTTTGGTTTTGCCCTGCACGGTCAAGCTTAAAAGTTTTGTTAATTAGTTTAAGTAGGGGTAAAAGACTTTGCATTGCTTCTGTAGCAAAGTCTTGGAATTTTGCTCCAAGAGCCAGCAATAGTGGTCCTGCTGCGCGGTTGGCGTCTTCTAATGCTTTGGTTAAACGGGCTCCGGCTTCGGCTGGGGAGTTACCGATTCTTAGGGCTGCAGGTTCAAATTTGTTAAGAATAAAGTTTGAAAATGTAGTTACAAATTCGTCTGCGCTAACCTCTCCTTGCTCTAAGGCTTTTTGCAGTTCTTCCGCAGAACGGTTTGTAGCCTGGGCAAACAGCTGGAACGCACCAGGAAGCCGGTCGCCGATTTGCCCCCGCAGTTCTTCGGACCTTACGACGCCCTTTGATATGACTTGGGTT
>DATKVU010000050.1:0-4679 GCA_035529915.1 Clostridia bacterium | reverse complement strand
AATAAGTTGCTCAACAAGGCTGTCAATCGGTATTCCGGTTTTTTTATTCTGCAGATATTTAACGTCCAGAGACATATCCTTTGCTTCGCCTTTATAGTTGAGAAAGTTGATCCCGCCAAGGAACTTGATATAACCCCGCATGGTCCGAATATTTGTCCCCGGGATTCTCTCTTTTTTCTTCTTTTTAGGGGACGGCGGTTTTTGTAAATCAGGATAATCTTTCAATACTTCTTCGGGAACAGGTTTGCCTTGGTTGATAGCTGTATGAACAGCATTTTTATGGAAAGTGTTCTCAGTATAAGACGTTGCGCCCTTGCGTGGCTTTCCGTGTATTGATTCATATTCAGAAAGAGTCATTTCCCACGGTTCTTTTGTTTTTTCGGGCTCACTTGGCTTTTCGACTTCCTCAACTTTCGCAGGTTGCTCTATCTTTTTCTTTTCAGCCTCTTCTCTCTGCTTTTTCTCGAAATCTCTGCCCTCTGCTGCCTGGATAGCTTCGTTATAAAACTGAGCCTTTGTTCCTATGTCTGAAGACTCCTGTAATTTGGCTACCTGTTCAGCCTTTGCTTTTCCGTTTAGCTTTTTAAGTTCTTCAACTTCCTCTTTGGTGGCTTTTTTGCCAAACTCTACCGCTTCTAAAGTACTTTTAAATTCAACGCTAGGCTTTGCCTGTGGGGTCGTTTCTGCGACTTCTTCCGCTTTAACGGGTAGGACTTCGGTTTCGGTCGATTCTGCGGCCTCTGAGGAAGTCTTTTTAAACTCAGCATATATTTTAGCAATTTCCGTTTCGATTGCATCCAAGTCTTTGAAATATTTTTGAGCATCCCTTCCCGTAAGTGCTTTCCGTATTTTCTTAATGAGCTCGGTTAAAACTTCTGCCAGTTTTCGGGTAATGGTCGGGTCTTGCTTGTTCAGTTTATTCCAGAAAGAAGCCTTCGGAAAGAGCGTACTAACAAAATCACCAATGAATTCTTCGGATGCCGTTTTGCTGTCTAACAGTGTGAGTCCTGCCGCTTCTCTTTTCTCGTTGAGATTAGCCATATATTCGGTAAACCCTAACGCTTTTCCTTCCAGAATAGGTTTGAGTTTAGCGTATAGTTCTGGCGCTTCTTTTTTTATTTTATGAACAGACTCATGCGCCAGCACAAAGAGAAGGGGTCTATCCGAATTTTTATTTATGAATAGCTGTTTGGTATTGGGAAGATCGTAAAACCCGTTTACACCATCAAACTCCGTTCCTCCGGCATCGAAAAAGTTAAGGTTTCCAAGTTTTAACGCCCCGGCAACGGTTTTTAGGTTCTTTGTTTCGTCATTTTCAGGAGCTATTTTAACCTTTCCAGTTTCAAAGGAATCACCAAAAACACGTTTTCCAGCAGTTTCGAGAGCGGAAATTGTTGCCTTTTGTTCTTCGGCTGCTTCCTCTGTTATAGGTTCGGGAGTAGCCGGCTTTACTTCCTTTAAAATGGAGTCTATTTGTTGGATCTCTTCTTCTTCGAGCTCGGATTTCATCCCCTCAAGATCCTCTTTAGTCAAATTCCCGGCTTCATAATCTTTTTTGATGCCCTCAAATATTTTCCCCGTACCGACGGGCTCCTTATTCTCTTCGATCATTTCAAGATCGTCAAAGACTTTCTCCTTTGTTTCTTTTTCTGTTTTCGTTGCCAGTGTTGTAGCTCCGGCCATTCCACCGCCCATTATGGAACCAAGAACGAGTCCGGTTGTACCCGCTTTCGGTACGCCTTCCAAAAGAGGTCTGCCGGTTGCGTAATTATTCCAAGCTGTTTCCTGCATACTCTGTGGCGTTTCTTCCAAAATTCCTTCCTGTATAGCGCCTCCGGCTACCTTGCGAACAGTTCCGCCTTTTCCTGGAATTCCCGCTTCAACATCGCCAAGCCCAAGTTTTCTTCCAAGTTTTCCACCAAGAAAAGCAAATCCTGCCGTACCCACTCCTGAAAGAATCGCTGACGTATACGCTTTTCCTACACTTTCAGCGTTATCGATGAGCCGATTAAAAGATGATCCTGTTTGCTGGATACCTTCCGCCGCTGCCGCCGTTATTGCAGCCGCTTTTTCACCGGCCTTTCTTCCTATATTTGCAAGGGTTTTAGGGTCTGTAATTCCCTTTATCCCTGCTGCTTTTATAGCTGCTGCAGAAGATCGAGCCAGCATAACACGAGCTGCGCCCATTATTCCAAGCATGCCCGGAGCCATTTGAACGGCTTGCCCTGCAGTCGCTGCGGGATTTTTAATAAGCGCTTTTATGGTATCAACAACACCCGTTGCGTCTTCAACTTCAGCTTCTTCCTCTTTACGCTCATCAGAATATAAATCAGAAAGAAACTTGCCGGTTTGTTCCGCATCATACCAGATAGCGTCAAAGCCCAATCTGGTAACAGGCGCTACCATCTTGGTAAGCCCAACAAAACTTTCTCCAAGGTCAACCGCCCCCTTTGCTATATCAATCCCGGTGTCCTTAATTCTATCAATCACTGTTGCTTCTTCCGTTTCGTTCTCGATGCTTTCAAGTTCATCAAAAATGTTTATTTCGCGGGAAGCGGAATTATACTCTTCCATCAAATCTTCGTAACTTTTTTCATAAGACACGTCGGGCGTTAATTTTTCAGAGGCAGGCTGTTGAGTTTCGGGTATTTCAATGAAATTATATTCCTCCATCAAATCTTCATAGCTCTTTTCGGGAACCGAAAGCTCTTTTTCGCCCCTTACTGTTGAGTAAAGATACGACATTATTGGCTTGCTCCTTTATTTATTTTAGCAATCCATTCTTGCTGTGTTTCCTCTGGAACTCCCTCGCGATTCCACTTGTCTACCAGCCAACTTATTTTAGCATCATGGTTAGGGTTTTGGTCGGTTCCCCCTCCCTCGATCGCTTTTATACCAAGTTCAGACTCAAGCCGTTTAATTTTAAACTCTAAAGCCTTTTTCATGTCAGGACTGGCATCTAAAATGTCATCTTTGGCTTTGGCAAGTTCGACCATTTTCTTTTCTATGGCTTTCGGATCGTTCTTTTCCTGTTCCTGTTCGGCGGTATCTTTCATTTTCTGCCTTTCTGCATCCATGGCTTTTTCAAACCAATAGTTTTTTTCCTTTGCATCAGTGGCAATTTTGTTTTGTTTTTTAATGGTGGAATCATATACCGCTTCTTTGTTTCTGGTATAGAACTTTTGCCACTCGTACATAAACTCTTTCATGTCCGGGTCTTTCTTGTAATCGTCAATCAAGGCAAAGTTTTTCCCCGGATAGCCGTTGTTTTCGGAAAATTCCTCAAACCATTGCTCCTGGTTTTCCTCTATCTTTCTTTTGGCAATCTCTTTTGGGGGAAGCTCCAGTGCCGCATCATATTTTTTCATATACTTTCTAAAGTTCGCCCTGCTCTGCTGTTCAAACTTATTAAAATTTTCAGGAGTAATTTTTTCAAATTCCGGTTTTCTGCCATAGGGTGATGAAGAAGACTTTTTTTCTATCTCGGACATTGCGGACTTACGGTCTACATCTGCCAGTTGTTTTTCAGTCGGCTTCTGAGGAATGTTTTTTATGTTCTCGTTATTAACCTCTTCCGGTTCCGATTCGTCGTAATCGCTTCTTGTTTCCGAAATATCGGCCTTTGGCTCCATGTCGGGTTTTGGTGCCGGTTCTTTTGGTTTTTCGCCACCCATATGTTCATGCCGCCACAAACCAGCTTTGTATTTTTCCTCTTTGTCCGTACCTCTGCCCGGTTGTATCGCTTTGAGTAAGGTTTCCTTTGTGTCTTCCTTTTCCAAAAGTTCCATGAACTTATCTTCGTCAAACCATACCTTTTTGCCGTCTATGGTGACGCCGATACTCCCGGGACGCGATTTTTCTAAAGCATTTCTTAATGTAAAAGCCATAATTCCTCCTAACTATAAAATGCGTTAAACGCATCATACGGATCTTCGTATTCTTCTTCCCAATATTTTTGGCGACCCATGAGCCAATCCCTCGACGATACATCATATTCCTGTGATTGCCTACTTAATGCGCCCTGGAATCTTGCCATTTCGGCACTAACGCTTGCCGCATATTGCTGACCGTATTCCTGTGTTGCGGCACTACCGGCACCTGCCATCACATTTTCAAGGCCACTGCCATACCCAGACAAAGCTTCCCTGACCGTCATTCTTTTAACGTTTGGATTCTCATAGGTTTCGCCCATTGCCTGTTGCGTGGTTTCTCTCAGCCTTCGCACACCAGGCGCCGCCCTTTTCTGCGTAAGTTCAGACACCTTATCTTCATCATATTCGGGAAGATTGAGCGTGGGGGCTTCGCCCATTGTAGGAGCATTGCCGCCATACCCGCCACCATATCCGCCTGGACGGTCGCCTTTTCCATGGACATAATTATGCCACATGGTTTCATCAGCCTCAGACATATTTTTATTACTCTGCCTGGCAGCGGTATATTCAGCGCTTCTTCCCCCCAAGTTTTCCATAGAGGTTGAACGTTGGTGCTGTTTAAAGCGATTTCTTGTAAATAAATCACCTTCCCACCTGCTTTTATTCATTTTATATTGGTAATCTCCCATAAAATCCCCCTTACTCTGTCTTTTGTGCCAATGTAAATATTCCAGAAGCGTTAAACCTGACCTCGAATGTTATTCCTGATGCCTGTTTATTTTCTGTAAAATCAATCAAACAAACCAG
>DATKVU010000049.1:0-4909 GCA_035529915.1 Clostridia bacterium | reverse complement strand
GGAAACGAGACTCTTAGTCTTTTTGAGCCTTTTTGGCTAGAGCAAGGAGGAAAGATTAGGAAAGTGAGAGAAATTGTCAGGACCCCACAAACCCCAGCCGGAAATGAACTTTGTCAGGAGTTTCAAGACGATAATGTTTTTAAAACCTATAACCGCTTTCGCGATATCTATGGTTTACTAATTGCTTTTTTCGAACATGAAGAAATAGGCAAAGAATTAGGAGTGAATTATTTTACTAGCCCCACCAGTCAAAGAATTGTTTTGCGGGCTTTTGCTCTAGGGATAGAAGATATTATTGAGAGCCCTTACTTTCCAGGAGAAATAGCCCATGAATGTTATCAAAATTTTTTAAATTTGATGCGAGAAAAACTGCGAAATTTTGATCGGCAAATTGTAGATGGTAATTATCCTCTCCACTTTCTTAATTCGTTGGCAATGCATTTTAACCATGCCCTACGAGAAGACCAGAAGACAAAAGACTATAAGGCTGATGGTAAGAAGATTAGAGAGAGGATTAGACAAAGCATTGAGATATTGCCAGAGGTTAATCAGGGCGCAGTCATGTTAACTATTGGCAGCCAGTTGGAGTTTCTCCGATAAGAAAAAAAGTTAGGCAAACTTCGGCAACATTCGGCAATGTTTGGCAAAGTTGGGCAAGTTTGGTAAAATATCTTCATGAAGATTCCTCCTGATTATAAAATTAGCCCTGAGATTTTGGAGCTAATTACCAAGATTGATGCCAATCGTATTTTTCTTTCTTCCCTTAAAATCGCCCCTCAGCTTCAAGAAAACCTGCAAAGAAAAAGCTTGCTTCAAAGCTCGCTTTTTTCTGCCAAAATTGAGGGCAATCCTTTGACAGTAAAAGATATTCAAAGCCCTGGTGAAACTGACAAAAAAAAGGAGGTTTTTAATCTTCTTGAGGCAGCCCATTTTTTGAAAAGAAATCTTAAACCCAAAGACAAGATAACCAAAAAGCTGTTTTTAGACCTTCATGCTTTGGTGATGAAAGATCTCTCCTTGACTGGACAAATGCGCCAGACTCCTGAGGCGATATACAATCAGGCGGGTATAGCCGTTTATCTGGCTCCGCCAGCGAGCGAAATTCCTTTACTGCTAGACAAGCTTTTGGAATATATTAATTCTTCAAAAGAAAGATTTCCTTTAATTAAAGCCTTTATCTCACATTTGATTTTTGAAAAAATCCATCCTTTTGTTGATGCTAGCGGCAGGGTGGGCAGACTGTTGATAACCGCCATTTTAAAAGTTAATGATTACCACTTTTTTGGTCTTGCTGTCCCCTTTGAAGAATATATTGAGGCTCACCGTAGCCAGTATTATCATTTTCTTGATATTGGACTTAAAGAAACCCAAGAGTATTTGATTTTTATGTTGCAGGCTTTTTATGAGCAGACGGAAAAATTAAAAAAGGAAATCGCTGATCTGCCGGAAGATATGCCCTTATTGCTGCCGAGAAGAGAAGAAATTTACAGGATAATCAAGGACCACCAGCTAATCTCTTTTGATTTTCTTAGAAGACGTTTTTTGAAAGTTCCTCCAAGAACCTTAAGATATGACCTTAAAAAGCTGGTTGACAGTGGTTTGGTAACAAAGCTTGGAGAAACCAGCGGCAGTTATTACAGGATTAGTAATAATTACTAGAAGTTTTGGAGGAAGCATATTTAGATGAAAAATAGTGATATCAGGAGTTTGCCTTATCGGAAAAACGTTGCCAGCATTGTTTTTAAGAAAGATCTATTTTTGTTGGTTCAGCTTAAAGGCTGGCCCGAGAATTTTTGGAAATTTCCCCAAGGAGGAATTGAAGAAGAAGAACCAGAAGAAAAAGCAGTTTTGAGAGAATTAAAAGAGGAGTTAGGGGCTGAAAATTTTAAAATTATTGCTAAAAGTATTACTACTAATCAATATGACTGGCCACTGGATTCAGTAAAAAAAGCTGGTTATCGCTGGCGGGGACAAATTCAAAGGTTTTTCTTGGTAGAATTTTTGGGAGAAGAGAGCGAAATTAGAATTGACCAAAATGAAGTTCAAGCTTTTAAATGGGTAAGCCGAGATGAGCTTTTTGGACAGATTGACCACAATAATATGCTTTTTGCTAATTATAAGACTATAATAGAAAAAGTATTAAAAGAATTTGAGAAAGCCTGATGAACAAAGAGAAAAAAATTCAAGTTCGGGTTCGGCTAATCATTATTAAAAACGAAAAGATTTTGCTTTCCTATACCCAAGATGGCGGTTATTACTTTTATATTGGTGGTCGGCTGGAATTTGGCGAGACTTTAAAAGAAGCTTGTGAAAGAGAGATAAAAGAAGAGTGTGCCGGAACCCGTTTTACTTTCAAAAAAGTTGTTTACATTCGTGATTTTATTCTTCCCCAAGAAAATGAACACAGTGTTGAGTTTTATATCTTAGGCGAGGTTGACAAATTCAAAGAAATTGATGGTATTAAAGACGAAGAGTATGAAGGTCGGCATTGGCAGAGTTGGATTGACTTAAAAGACCTACCCAAAACTGAGATCAAGCCAGAGACTTTGACCGAGCAGCTTTTAAAAGATTATAAAAACGGCTTTAAAGAGGGAACCAAATATCTTGGCCAGATAAAGTAGTTAGGAGATTAAAACAACTGGGCATTGTAATGGATTTCTTCCCAAAGCTCAATTTGGCCAGAATAATTTTTAATCAGTTTAATCTCTTTTTTAAACTGCTTTTTGCTTTCAAAAGGCTGGGCAATATAGGTTTCTAATTCTTTTTCGGCTACCCATTCAAATTTCCCTTCTTGGTTGCCAATTAGCTTTCCCTGGGGATTTTCTACTAAAAAGAAAAACATCAATTTATCTTCCAAAATCTGATTGGTTTCTTTTTCTACTACCGGATAATGGGTAACGGCCATCAGTTTTGGCTCTCCTACCAGTCCGGTTTCTTCTTTAAGCTCCCGCTTGGCGGCTTCAACGATTTTTTCGCCATTAGTCAACCTTACCAGCCGGAAAGCCTTGGCAACCATAAAAAGGTTGCTTTAGCCGAGTGTAAATCAAATATTGCTTTTCCCCATCTATTTCTCGAGTGCAGCAGCTTCTGACAGAAATTTTTGCTTGTTTGACAATCTTAACTTTATCAGTGTCGAGTCTGCCGGCATATTCTTTGCCTTTTTTGCTTAAAAAGTACTGCTTGCCTATTTTTTCAAGATGGCCCAGCTTTATTAGTTGGTCCAGATGAAACTGGAACTGATTGTTTTCAATTTTTTTGCTCGGTTTTAGCTCGCCATAGCGCAAGCCCTGGGCAAAGAGCAGCTTTTTTAAAATTTGCAGCTGGATTGGATGTAATTCTTGTCTCATTGCCTATATTTTATAAAGCTTTCAGTTATAAGTCTAGTCAATAAAGCTTGACTTTTGAAAAGTTTTTTGAGAAATAAGCGGATTGTGGGAGAGGTTAATAAAAGAATTTATGCTGATATTGGGGCTGGTTGGGGAGAAAGGTTTGTTAGAAGGGCGCAAGAAAGTCCCGAGCAAAAATTTGTCGTCGTTGAACCTGAGAGGAGAAATATTCCTCCCCGGATTCCTCCTAATTTAACTTGGATTGTTGGTGGTGTGGAAAAGGGTTATTTTTTGCCCCTAGAGTCTGGCTCTGTTGATGAAGCAAACTTAGACTTTGTTTTGTTTTTCGTTCACGGGGAGGTAAGCGAAGAGGTCTTTCCTTTAAGAGTCTCGGAATTTCTTGACGAAATGCTTCGGATTACTAAAAAAGGAGGCAAGATTTTTATTCGGGAGCCGCGGGAAAATGTGGAACGGATTCGGCCTCTTTTGCAGCAAAAAAAGATTATTTTTTCTGAAAAGCTCATGCCCGAAGAGGAAGCGAGAAGTCATAGCGAGGCAGCCCGGGAAATGTTAAGTGGTGAAAAAGAGCTGCAACCATTTGTGATTGAGATTGAAAAATAACTTTTATTACTCTGGTCTTACTAATTCCTGGTTTCGTTTTATTAAAGTTTTATTAATTTAAGAAATACTTTAGGGGGTTTTATGGGAGAAAGAATTGCCTCAAAAAGCAAAGAAAAGTTGCCTTTGGGTGGGGAGGTTTTGGTAGGCGAGGGCTTTGTTTTAAAAATGTTTCCCGAGAATGTTTATCTAATTGAAGGTAAAAAGGAAAATTTTAATCCCGAAAGACATTATTTTTCTCTTTTAGGAGAAGATATTGCTGGTGTTTGTTCTTTGCTGCGGGGAAAGGGAGTAGAGCTGGAGAAAATGTTCCCCCTTTGCAGAATCGATGGCGTGATGACTGATGTGATTATCATTGGCAAAATGAGGCAGAGGGCAATTAAATCTTAAAATTTCTTTACTTCTACTGGCATCTTCTTTTGATTTTTATTAAACTAGAGCTTAGGAATGAATTTTCTCTCTAAGCTTTTTAGTCTGCTCCTAGTAGTAGTGCTATTAAGTATTGTACTTGGTTTGGGTTTTTTGGGAATGGTTCCGAGCCTGTCTCGGGCCTTAGGAGCTGATAAAGCGTGGGACTTAGGCATAGAATATGACTCAATTGATTTAGCCAATGGCCGATTAAAGTCAAGGGTCAAAGTAACTTCCCTGGGTTTTTCTGGTTATTTTGCTGAAACTATCCAATATTCTGGCCAGCATTTTGTGGAGACCACTTTTACCCAAGAAGAACTAACGGCTCTGGCCAATAGCTCAGAATGGAAATACTACCCGGTTTCAGAAGTTCAGATTAAGTCAAATAAAGATAAAAGTTTTGAGGTTTGTGGTCTTTTAAAAACCAGTCGCTTAAGCGGCTGGTTGGAGGCAACTGGAGGCTTGGATAATCTGGCCGCCCGAGTATTAAGGCTTTTAGGAGAAGGAAGAAGAGATATTCCTTTTTATCTAAGAGTGAAAATAGCAGTTGAGAATTA
>DATKVU010000048.1:0-1069 GCA_035529915.1 Clostridia bacterium | reverse complement strand
AAGAAATATCTCAACACACTAAAAGAACAGGTGGGTAAAGAGTCTTTTGATTTCCTAAAAAACATTGCACCCGATGCTGTTAAAAAACAGGCAAAAGAACTCCCGGTTGAAAACCTGGCATTGATGGTAAGGGGCGCAAAGGACGAAACGGCTTTAATATTTGACCAGTACGAAAAACAGTTAAGCGAGTACGCCGCCAAGAACAATGGCGTTATAGACATGGACAACACTGTTCAATATTTGGGTGAATTGGGTTCATTAAAACCTTTTAGTTTCAGGGGTAAAGATGGCGTAACACAAAGGAACTATTTTAAAAGGGTGATGGCCGGGGAAGGTTTAAAGCCGGACGAGGTTAATTATTTAATGGGGGTGGTTTTTAAGGGGTATCGGAAAAAAGACCCGGCAACCGCAGGCGCCCTGGAGAAACTCAAAGAAGTTATGTTGTCTGACGTGGAAAGACTAACAGGGGCAACTGGTCTTAAAAAACAGGCCGACGAAATGTGGAAAGAAATATCTCGTTTTGACGATGTGAGAAAAATATATATGCGGGGCGTTAGAACAGACGGGGATACCGGGAAGATGTTTTTCAAGCCGGATAAGGTTGCAACAGAAATTTATGCCAATAAGAAAACTATCCAGAAATATATGCCGGAAATGTGGGAACCTCTAAAGAAACAAGCCGACCAACTTTTTAATGTTTCAAAAGCGATCGGCGAAATCAAGGTTGACGAAAACTTTGGGGTTGTGAAGGCGTGGGAACTAATGCACCCGAAAACCAAAAAGGTTTTAGAATCCCTAAAAAGCGGCGCAAAGGAACGGCTGAAATACGGCACCAAGGCGGGAATACTATATATTGGCGGCAAACCCATAACCATGCAAAAATCCCATGACTGAGCAAAGAGAACTCTATTATATAACCGACCCGAAGGACACCAATTCTTTCAACCGAATTTTAAGCCGAATTGCCGAAAGACTTGATGTGACTGAAGGGTTAAAAGGATACGCGTCGTTTAAAAAGATTTCGTCTTACGGGAACGATCTTACCGCCGCCGTAAAAGCAATCAGCACA
>DATKVU010000047.1:0-4347 GCA_035529915.1 Clostridia bacterium | reverse complement strand
TTTCGGACATGCTTTATTCCTTTACTTTTTCTGATAAGTTACTTTTTATTTCTTCGATTATTTCCGAAATCTGTTTCTTTAGCCGCTCGTTCTCGGCTTTCAAATCTTCGTTTTCTTTTAGTATGGGGCAATCACTAATTTTTTCGCCGTTCATCTTTTCGTTCATCTTTTTTGAGCACTTCCAGTATTGCTGTTGTGTTGGATTCTATATTAGTTAGTTTTGTTTCCAATATGACAATGGATTCCCTGTTTTGTCTTGCTGGTAAAGTACCTTCGGTCTTGAGAGTGTTGACCTTGTAGTTCGTTACTGCAAAACTTCCAACGACACTGGAAAGAATCACAAGAGCCGTCAATACAAGTCCTGCCACTTTCAATCTGCTGTTGTTATTGTTGTTAGTCATGTTTTTTACCTTTTCGTCATTCAAGCCTCAATAAGTTCTCTGTATAACGGTCGATGTGCATATTCCTGCCGCATTACACCAAGAATAACTTGTTTTCTTTTCGGCGTTCATAAAAGTTCCTTGACTGCCTTTTCCCTAATTTTGGTTTCCTGCCACTGACGCTCTTTGCCTTTTTTGGCTTCACCCTTTCGCCTGCCCGTGGTTTGGGATTTTCCTTTCAGGGATGACCATTCTTTTGTTTGCTTGATTTCCTCAATAAGTTCTTCGGGAGATGTCGGCCTTATCCACCATCCAGCAAAATAAGCATATAATGTATCCTCAAATTTCCTATCTCCTTTGGCTGTTTGATAAAACTTTTTAGCATCCGTGCCCAATATGTCCAAAATGGCTCTTTCGAGCGATTTTGTACTTGCCGGTTTAGCGACAAATGTCGGCTCAAATACACTTGGATAAGTCGTTTGTCCACTAATAATAGTTATGGGGGCTTTCAAGTATGGGCTTAGTGCCTGGTAAACTTTATTCACAGGCGCCTTGGCGATAATTTTGCTCGCCTCAAGGGCGGCTTCTTCCTTGGACAAAAACCCCGCATCCATTCGCCAATATACAGAGGCCAAATTTTCCATGTCCGCCCATTCGGCAAAATCACTCAAAGCTGTCTGTCCCCAAATTGTCTTCTCGCCTATGTTGACATGGGGCATCGTGCGAAGCCATATTGGCAAACTTTCTTCTTTTTTCTTGGCTTTGTCGTCTCGATGATTCCAAAGATGAGCGGCCAGATATATCCACAATGCGCTAATGAGCCATTTTGATACATTGATTCCTAATTTTGTCGCGGCAATAGCAATCGGCTTGTTTGCCGTACCTTCTTTGGCCGCATTTGTTATGACACGGGGCCAAAAAACGGTGTTAATCTTCAACCAAGAATAAAAAGGCAAAAATCCCTGCCTTAAAACATCAGTTTCAAATGGTGTAAACAGGCCATAATCGCCCAATGTTTCCCTTGATATTTTGGCAGCAGCTCTTGCCTTATCCGTTTTTGCAATTTCTTCAATGTCTGCTATTTTGCCCGCCCAATGCCTGACCTTTTCGCCTCCTTGCAGTTTTTTGTAATTATTAAGAAACACAGCAGCCCTTAATATGTCCTCCCTGAACTGAGTTAAACTCTGCTCGATATTTCCAATTTTTGATGCCAGTCTCAAAGGGGTGGTAAATGCCCTAAGAGTTGCTTGTCTGAAATTGCGCTGGGTTGTTTTTTCCTTAAATCGTTCAAAGTCCTTAACCTTAGAAACATCATTCATCTCATGCCATAAAACGGAATTGACGACTCCGTACTTTTCCATCAATTCGTACTCTGGTGTATTTTTGGTGATTAACACTTTAACTGCTTCGGGTATATCTTTAATCGCTGCCGTCTGTCCCGAAGTGTTTAATCTTTCAGTGTCCCCTATCTGGTTACGGACATTATATCTAATCGGATTGACCCTTAATATCCACCTTTTCCAAAACTGAATAAACGGTTTGGTAAATGACCGAACAACATAATTACTGCGCTTATTGACAGGCAAATCGTCAAGTTGCGCGGCAAGCCAATCGGGTATTATCCAACCCTTTCTTCTTCCCAAAACAAGTGCTTCCCGCATTAACGATTTCGGTATTTTCAGGATTTCGCCTGCTTCTTCCGCCGATGATTCAATTATGGCCGCCATTTGAGATTCAGTTGCGGTTTGTGCTCGATAGAAAAGGTTCGGCCTCTTATAATGCCATTCCACATAACCGTCTTTTTCTGCAAGTCTTTCGGGCGAAACGTATTTCTCGCCTAACTTGTCTTTCAGCCATTTTTCGACAGTAAATCCTTTTGATTCCAAAGGCGGTTCGCCCGCTTTTTCTATATTTAACAAGCGAGCCTGTTTCGTATAAAAACTCCTTTTGTTTGCTTTTTCGGCGATTTCATTCGCTACATCTTCGATGGCGTTGTCCATATAAATATCACGTAAGGCCCGGACTTCAACCTCAAGATAATCCGTTGAAATATCTCGTACCGAACCCTTCCTCTTTTTTGCGTAAGCCCTGTATGGCGCAGATAATTTCTTGCGCGTAAAACCCGTAGGTCTGTTTTTCTCGGCAAGGTCAAGGACAAAATGCCTCACATAATATTGGTTCTTGGCTGCGTCTTCATCGAGTACGCCCCTTTTTAATAAATCCTGGCTAACATCATTCCACAGCTTTTGCCTTGCCTGATATGCTTTTTGAACTGACGGAATCTTCGCAATCAATTCGTCAAGCCGTTTGGTTTCGGCCTCAAGCTGTTCTAATGAAAACCCACCCGATATCGACCTGTCTATTTTGGCCTCTTGCAAAATGTCCTGAACAAAAACTTTGCGCCTAAGTAAATCCAATCCGGCACTATCAAGGGCCTGTACCGTGCCATCATTGTCCAAAACGGCGATTATGTCTTGAATGCTCTTTTTGCCCGCCCGCCTTCGCACCTCCGGCAGGGTTCTTATCATGTCTCGATAAAGCGCGGACTCTTTGCCCTTCATAAGGTGATGGGCAAAAACAAATCTTTCTCTAATCCCGCTCTTTAGTTTATCAAGCAATTTACTCGCTTTTTTGGAATACGGAAGTCTTTTTGTTCTGCCAAAAAAACCTTCAATTTCTTTGTCGGGCGATTTAACCTTATCCATATCAAGCCACGGCTTCGCCGTTTTGCCGCCTGGCCTTCCCGCCATACCAGCAAATCCGGCTTCACCCTTAGCTCTTTTTGGTTCTATTGGGTCTGATGTGAATGGGGCTGGTGTTTTCTTCTCACTCGTTCCAATAGTACCGTAACCACCGCCCTCCATCGCTGCCATCGAGCCACCGGACGGGGAGCCGCCTTTGGGCTTCGTCTCTGGCGGGGGAGCAATTGCTTCTTTTAGTGCTTTCGAGGCCCTTTCTACATCTACTTCAACAGGCATGGTTAAAGTAATTGTCTTGCCGTCGAAACTCTTCGTGAGTACAGGCCGGTTGTAGTCTGGGAAATAAAATTCAAAACCATCATTACCTCTTGTTGAGTGAAAGGCAAGAGCATCAAGAAGGAATTGCGGGTTTGCTCCGCCCAGTACTTTGGCGCCTGGCTGGATATTGATTTCTGCATGACCTATTTCGGGCGCTGCCGCCGAGAAGCCCAATGAGCCATCTTTATTAACAAGAATTGTAACACCTTTTGATTCTACTGATGTTAAGCTCGCCGCCTGCTTGACGCGCCTCCAAACCACTTCGAGGTCATATACCATAATAACATCGGCTTTGTCTGGGTGTGGTATTATATCCTGCCACTTGGGAAACTTACCCGCGTCCTTAGCAACCTTGCCAAGCAACCCCTTTGCAAGAGACGCCCTATCTAAATAAATCCCATCCTTGCCCCATTTGCCTTTTGCAACAAACATCCTGCGCCCATCCGTAGCGACAAGGTTTTCACCTTCAACAAGAACGCCATTGATAGCATATCTTGTCGGTTCTTTGTTGGTAGCCATAAAGACCGCCTTGATATGACCTCCTGGCTTGGTAGCAACCTTTGGCAATGCTTTCGGCTTGGCAATCCTTACGCCCTTTTTCTTTACCTTAGAAACACCCTTTTGCTTTTGCATCTTAGCTGCAATAGCGGCAAGTTCCTTTTCCTTGCCGGGCATAGCGAATAGAGCCGTGTCGGGCATCGGCGATGGAATTGACTTCTGGATAGTGCGGTAAGCAGTATCAACCTGCTCAGATGTATAATCTCTGGAAGTTACAACAAAGCCATTGCTTTCTTTATCCCAATCTGTCTTAAAAATACCACCAACCGGTATCGCAGCAGCATCGCTTCTTACGAAATTCTTGTGCAGTTCTATTATTTCGGCGGCTTCTTTGGGGTTGGTTGGGTCGAGTTTGCCTGTGGGAACAATTCCCGCTGTTTTCCTTTGCTCCA
>DATKVU010000046.1:0-1000 GCA_035529915.1 Clostridia bacterium | reverse complement strand
GTTCTGTAGAAACAATAACGTAGGTGCCCAGGCTCGCTCGCGTTTCGAAGCAAACTTAATCGATATCTTGCAGAACCAGCTCAACTTAAACATCTCTAAGAGCAATACACGTACTGTCTCGTTGTTTAATATCAAGATTCGACAGTACCAAGTCGACGAGTTCTATCCCTCTTTGGTCGAGCTAGCACTTAACCCCGACAATTACGTTGAATTATATGGTAACGTGCAAATACGACACCATTAAATAGGGATGAAGGAGACAATTGAGACTCAAGTCTGCATTAAATGCGGACTTAAAAAGCCCCTGTCAGAATATTATTTTCGAAAAAAACAACAAAAATATCACAGTACATGTAAAAAATGTTGGTCTAATGAATGTAAAGCTCGCTATCAAGCTGACACTGAAAGGTATCACGCCAAAAACAAAGCATGGAGAAAAGCAAACCGTGAAAAAAATTTAGCTGATATGAAAGCCTATCGAAAGGCAAACCGTGAAAAGCTTATTGCTCAAAATAAAGCTTGGAAAAAAGCAAACAGTGAAAGAAAAAAAGCTACTGATAAAGCGTGGAGAAAAGCAAACAGTGAAAAAGTTCGAAGTGCCCGAAAAAAATGGGAGAAAGCCAACCCTGAAAAGTGTCGCGCCAAATGTGCCAAGCGTAGAGCAGCTAGGCTACAAGCAACTCCTGCCTGGGCTAATCTAAAAAAGATTGAAGAAATTTATCTCAATTGTCCGCCTGGCCATCATATCGATCACATATTTCCTCTTAACTCACCCATCATGTGCGGTTTACACGTAGAAAATAATCTGCAATTCCTACCTGCTAAAGAGAACATTAGCAAGGGAAATCGTGTAAGCTTGGAGCAACAACTTAATGGTTAAATGACAACTAAAAAACCAAAGATCTTGTATTCGGGTGATGTGGTAGCAAAAACTGGTTTCGCTAGAGTCACAGAAAACTTGATTGTTCGACTCAAAGATGAGTACGAAATCGTTGTATTA
>DATKVU010000045.1:0-5095 GCA_035529915.1 Clostridia bacterium | reverse complement strand
TGATTTGATCCAAGAAGTCTATTTTTTCCTTCCAAAAGGAAATGCTAGAACTAAAAGCTTGAGCTGGTTTTGCCAGAGAAAAGAAACAAAAAACAGCCAAGAGAATGGGGATTAACTTTTTTCTTTTTGCTTTCATTGGGCAGTTTTAAAAGCAAGAGCCATTCTAGCACAATCAGTCAAGCTTGCAAGCATAGAACTGGGGAACTTCTTTCACAACTATTACTTTCTTTTTAAAAAGATTAAATATTTTTTCTTGATACTCAAAAGAGATTAGAAAGGAGGTGAGAAAAATGAAAAAGTTCTTAACAACATTTTCTCTCTTGGTTTTGTTTTTCTTGGCGGCCAAATCGGCCTCAGCAGTTACTTTTGATCATTGTTGCCGAGTGGATTGCAATAAGATAAGTAAACGACCCAATGTGGTTGCTTGTTATGAATCAGGGGACCATGGAATCCCCGGACAAGCAGAAAAACATGTTGGCGCAGATTGGGTGAAAAGCTTCTTAGGAGGGAAAATGCTTTACCAATTTTTCTGTGGGTATTCAGATTCCGAAGGACTTCATCGTGAAGTGGCTATCTGGAAAGTGAAAAAAGACAAATGTCCCAGTGGTTGGTTGCTTTATGAGGATCCTTACCCTGAATGGGGAGATTATTTAGTACCTGGAGCAGATTATTGCATTAAGGTCATTACCATTCCTTGCCCAACTTGCAAAAATCCGTCTAATTAATCCTTTTAAAAATAAGTATTTCATCTGAGGTGTAAACCTTGTTGAAATATTTATAGACACGAGCTAGCTGTTCTTGGTTTTCATAAAGGTGGGTCCAGACCTCATCGTGCCTTTGCATGATAATCCAAGTGGCATATTTTTCCGGCTCTCTTAGTGATTCTTCCCAGTAAGGCTTGGTGCCAATATAAATGACATTTTTCATTGGGATTGGCGTTCTGATGATGCTCATTGCTCGAGCGTAATCGTCAAGCAAAACCAAGCCATCATCGTAATTTTGGTTAAGCCACTCTTGGGCATCGACTTTTTTGGCGGCGGAAAGGCCGACAGTACCGTCCACTAAAGTAATGATATTGGAATATCCGAGGAGGTAAAAAAGCGTTTGGCCAGTAAGGAAAACAATCGCTAAGATTAAGCTTAATCTTGTTCGGCGGTAAAGATAGAAAAAGGCATAGGAAAAAAAGATGGCACAGGCAGGAACTGCCATTACGCCATAGCGGACATTAAAAAGTTGCCATTCAAATGTCTCTGGAGTTAATTCGGGAGTAAAAATTACTGATTGGCCGAAAAACAAAGAGCTGATATAAAAAATGAAAGGAACTCCTAAGATTAAAGCGATTGGTAAACGATTACTCTCTTTTTGATTAAAAAGAAAGAAAATCAAGCCCAAAGCAGCAAAAGAAAAAATCAAAATGCCGACATTGTTGACTGAAGTGACCAGGTAATAAAAGATAGAGATCTTCAGGTTATGATATGCTGGTAGCTCTCCTCGGGCAGACCAGGCCATTTGTTGAGCTCGAGCAGAGAATTGACTGCGATTAAAAAACAAAGGGTCATTGAAAATAAGCCAATTCCAAGCCAGCCACAGAAAAATACCAAAAAAAGCCAGGCTGGAAAACAAAATTATTTTACCTTCAATTTCTTTAGCCGGTTTTCTCTCTTTAAGCAAAAGTGAGAAGATAATTATTACTTCTAAAACAACTAGAATCCAGCCGTCATAGCGTGATAAAGAAGAAAGGAAGCCAAAAAATGCGGCTAAAATCAAAGAAAGAGTCTCGTTTCTATCTTGAATAAATTTTATGAAAAAATATGTGTTTAACAAAAAAAAGCAAATTAAAGGCAGTTCGGACATAGGTGTCGCTTGTAAATACAAAATATTGGGATTAAGCATAAAAACCAAAGCCGCTCCAAAGGCAAAAAGTCTTTTTTGACTTAGAAGCATGGCAATTTTATAAATTGTAATTGAGGAGAAAATGAAAGCAATGGCAGAAACAACTGTTCCTGCCAGCCCAGTTTTCCAAAGCCAATCAGAAAAGACCTGGGGAACCATCAGCAAGTGTGGCAAAGGCAGCCAGACTCCGCCTAACTGAGCTGCGCCTGGGGTAAGACCTTGAATAACTCTTTTGGCAATATTAAGATGGGACTCGGCATCGCCGTAAGCAATAATATAGTGGTTTTGATAGCAATGAAGGGTCACCACGATGCTGATAATAATTGAGAGGCCAACTATCAGCTTAACTGAAAGATGTTCAAGAACTAGCTTGCTTCTTAATTTTCTAGCTGGATAGCGAAAAGTTTTCTTTCTCATTTTTGAATTAAGTAACTGCTTCTCTTTCTGAGTAAATTGCTTTTATATCAACCAGCCGGCCACCGACAATTTTGCTTGCCTGGCTAGTAGCTTTTTTATTATTAATATGATACCCATGGACAGTTTTGGCCCAATAATGAGGCTTTTTAACCAGCTCATAAAGAGCTTTCCAGCCGGCTAAACTCATTCCCAACCAGTAAAGAGGAATCAAGAAAACATACTTTACCAGGTCATAATATTTTCGGCGAACACAGCCGATCATATAACAATAAAGATAAAGGAAATTGCCGAAAATTAAACAAAAAAAGCCCATATACATAATTGGCGGCGGATAAAATGATTCGATAAAAGCACCCACCCAAGGTCGAAAAACAAAGTAAGTAACAGTGGTTAACCACATAAAGGGATTAAGAAACATCGAAAGCACTTTTCCGCCAACAATCAGCTGGAAAGTAAGAATATCCGGCTCTTTCAAGCTAAAAACAAAATCTTTAGGAGAACGCATATGAATAAAATAGGTTTGCAGATAACCTTTTATCCAACGGCTTCTTTGTCTTAGCCAATTTAAAGGGTGGCTGTTGGCTTCTTCAAAAGTACTGGAGTCAACAATTGTCGTTCGATAGCCTCTTTTGGCCAATCTGATCCCCAAATCACAATCTTCAGTGACATTAAAAGGATCCCAGCCTTTGAGTTTCTTTAGATCGTTAAGTCGAAAGTGATTAGAAGTTCCTCCTAGGGGAATTGGAGCATTGATTGACTGCAGGCCCGGTAAAATCAAGTCAAACCAGAGAGAGTATTCGGCTGTAAAAAGCCGGGTTAGGAGATTTTGATGAGGGTTGTAGTAGTTGAGTTTGGCTTGGACACAAACGACTCTTTTGTCTGTTTTTCTAAAAGCCAGATAAGCTTTTTTTAGCTGGTCTTTTTCCGGAATGTCTTCGGCATCGTAAATAACTGCATACTCGCCTTGGGCAAACCTCATCCCAAAATTAAGAGCTTTGGGTTTGGTTTTAGGTAAAGAATGAGGAACAATAATTATTTGGAAATATTTAGGTAAATTAAGACTAGTGGCTTTTTCAATTGTTTTCTGGTCATTTTCTTCCAGTAAAAGCAAAACTTGGAGTTTATCTTTGGGATAATCTAACTGAGTTATGGCCGTCACAAACTGGGGTAAGACCTCCCATTCTTTATAAAGTGGGCAGAAGACCGTGTATTTGGGCCAAGCACTTTCTTTGATTTTTCTCATCTCTTTTTTTTTGACAGTTATTTGCGAGCTTTGGGAAAAACTGCGATAGATTAGAAAAATATTAAAAAGTAGATCAATAAAATATAAAACTGTTACTGCGGCAATTAGAGCCATGATGGTTGTATGCCAATCGATTCCAATGCCAAAAAAGAGCATAATTAAAAAACAAAGCAAGATTATTTTTTGAGAGAAGTTGAAACTAAAAAAAGCATTTTCTTTCATTTTCAGCCTGGTATGAGTGATAAATTCTGCGCCGTTGTAGCGAAAGCCGATGCCTTTCTTTTTTTCTTCTTCCCGAGAAAAAGGGACTACTTCCTCCCCATTTTTTAGAATCGAAATTTTAAGCATAATTTTTTGCTCATAAGTCTTTAAAAAGTACATTCCTTACCCTAAGCAGAAAAATTAATGAGGAAAAAAGAATCAAGTATGAACTTAGTAAAAGCAAAACTCCCCCTTGACCAAGATTTAGTGATTTTTGTATAGTTTATAGGCTAAGGAGAGGCCCAAATGAAGCAAAAAATCCTTTTTGCTGTTCTATTGTTGGTAATTTTCTTACTCGGAAGGTTTTTGATAAGCAAAAGAAGCTCCCAAGAGATGAAGGCTAGTCCAGTGGCTCAGCCTTCTAGGGTTAATGGAGGCACAGAAAAAATCGCCAGCAAATCCGCTAAAGTTTTAGCCAAACCGGAAATGATAATTGATCCTCAGAAACAATACTTTGCCATCTTAAAAACTGAATTAGGAGAGATAAAAATTGAACTTTCTGCCGACAAAACCCCAATTACTGTCAATAATTTTGTCTATTTAGCCCAAAATAATCTTTATAATGAGACTGTTTTTCACCGAACCATAAAAGGTTTTATGATTCAGGGAGGCGATCCCAAAGGAGACGGGAGTGGTGGGCCAGGATACTTTTTTGAAGATGAGGATTTTGAAGGAGAATATACTCGGGGAACAGTGGCAATGGCCAATGCCGGCCCAAATTCTAATGGTAGCCAGTTTTTCATTATGCATGAGGATTACGAGCTGCCAGCTAACTATGTAATCTTTGGCCAGGTAGTGGAAGGGATGAAAACAGTTGATAAAATTGCCGAAGCACCAGTTGAGGCCAACCCTCAATCAGGAGAAATGTCTAAGCCGGTTCAGCCGGTTAAAGTTGTTGAAGTAGAGATAATTGAAAAATAAAGAACTTTTTTAAGCGCCCAGAAAAATCTTCATAAAGTCTTTGCCCTCAATTATTCCCAAACCTCCAGATTCACGGCACTTGCTTTCTGAGAATTTCTCGACTTTATCCACTTTTTTGATTCCTGGTCGGAAAATCAGAAAAGGGACAGGATCAGCTGAGTGATCTTTATTTTTACAGGGAGTGGCATGGTCGGCAGTGATACTAATACTTGCTCCCGTTTCCTCAAGATTATCAATGGCCATATCAATTTTTTCAATAAAATCTTTCTTTCTTAGGTAGTCACCGTTTTCACTAAAGATATCGGTTGGTTTTATGTGGACAAAAACAAAATCGTAAACATCTAAAGCCGCTCTAGAGGC
>DATKVU010000044.1:0-4366 GCA_035529915.1 Clostridia bacterium | reverse complement strand
ACAGCTTCGGGCTTTGCGGCAGTGGATTCTTCAATGTTAGTATGCCGATACTTGTCCTTCTCTTCCTCTGATAATTCTTTCCACCATTCGGGGATTGGGCCACTTGTTACCGTAGCCCCACCAAGATCAGAGGCTTTGTATCGAAAGCCACCTTCAGGGACAGGCGTTTCTTCTTCTTTTTTCCTTTGGAATCTTTCAGCCAAGTCTTCTTTAATCTTAGTCATTCTTTCCCGAAGGTCAGTAAAGTCAAATTGCATTATTCTTTAGGAACATAATAACTTTCAAAATGTCCCACTGCCCCCTTTCCGTATAAAAACTTACCCAGTTTTTCAGAGGTTTCTTTTGATTTATAGTAACGCTGTTTCTCTATATCAATTGCTTTACCCTTTAACCCAAGAGTAGCATATAAAAACTTGATTGCTGCTGAAACATCTTTGTCCGTTAACTTATCACTTGTATAGAAATATCTCCCGAAAGCTGAACTTAATATATGCCATTTAATCGGATCAACAGTTGTATAGGTTTTTTTACCACTCTTGACCTCACTATAACCAGCTAAAGTTTTGATTATCTTTGGAGCTTTCTGAAGAAGTTGGGGAGCGGAATCAAAATCAGAGATTGGAACATTAAAATAAAAGTTTTTATCTGTTGCTAATTCTAATGGAACTTTAAGGATAGGAGACAACTTCGCCAAAACTCCACTAACAGTCATGTTACTAAAATCTTCTATCGGTAGTCCTAAACCATAAACGTAATTCACTTGACCAGCGTTAGAACCCATCCTAATTGGAAAACTTCTTTGCATATACTCTGGTAAAACACCCTTTTCTTCCTTACCAGTTTCCGCTCCACCACTAAGAGTTCTTAATGCCTTGCCAACACCAGCATATTTTCCTGGCTGTTTTCCCATTTGACCAAGCTGGAGAGGAACATTATTTCTTGTCCAAGTATAGAAGGGAACTAATCTTCTCATTACATTTCTCTCAAAAGAAGTAAGTCCTTCTGGAGCATAATCAAAATGGTATTGAAAAACCTTCTTAACAGCATCATCAACACTTTTCCCCTTAGCTAACTCATCAATAAATAACGATCCCCTTAACCTATTTTCCACAAAGTTCATCGCTTCTTTGGGATAATCTTGAAGAGTAATCCTTGCTTTATTAAATGAACTGGTAAATTCTTTCTCAGTTAAGCCCTCAACAGTTCCCATCACATCCAACCATCCTTGTTCACCAATCGCTCCCCTTTTTGACATAATATCCTTTAGTTCTTTGTAAGTATATTTCTTGCCCGCCAATTCAATTACCTCATCTGAAGCTCCAGATAATTTGCTTGCTTGCCAATATCGGGCTGGATTTTTAACCCCAGCGATATAATTATTAAAAACTCCACCCAAGAAGTTTCGACCATGAAAGGCAGGAAACCAACCAGTAACCGAACCTTTCCAAAAACCAAGAGCCTTGTCATAAAATTTAAGAAACTCCTGAGTTGCCTCGTCATTAAGAAGAACCTTCGTTGTTTCTTCTAAGTGTTCAGTAATCGGTTTTGGTAAAAGGTACTTACTAACTTTCTTAGTAACTCCAACTCCACCTTTTTCTAGTGGGTAAAATCCGAGTTTTCCTTTAGGATAAAATTCAGTATATTCAATTCCATCTTGGATTATCCTTCTCTCCCCAGAAGTAGCTTTGATGCCAAATTTTTCCTCAACTGTTTTTAGAAAATCATAAGTTCTAATAGCCTTTAGGCTTTCTACTTTTCTCCCCGCTAGTGCTTTGAAGACATCTTTTTCAAACAAATCAAATCCATGTTCAGTTTTAAATGCTTTGTTTAATTCTTCAATCGAGCCTAGTAGTTTTCTTTGTTTAGCCGCCCCTGCTTTTCTAATCTGCAATGGCTTGAAATAATTAGCAGAAATCTTACCACCACCAGTAACAAACTCTTTAGCTTCTGGGGTTAATAGATGGCGAACATAATCTGGTAATTCTGATTTAAGAAGACCCCTTTGAGATTCTTCTCCAGCAATCTGTCCAAACAATCTAGTAATCTTCGCTTGTATCTTTTCAGCTCCTTTTACTGTTTTTCCAGACTCAATAGCACTAGCTAATTTTTGGCCGATTTCCTCGCCATACTTTTTTCTCGCTTTCAAGGAGAGCTTGGCTATTTCCTCAACCGCCTGTTTTTGTTCATATCTTAATCCTTTAGCAAATGGTTTGAAGGTTTGTTCTGCATATTTCTCTCCAACTTCTCCAGGTAATCTTTTGATCTTAGCGAAAGGAACAAATAATTCTTCTAATGTTTTTGCGGCTGCTGAGATTGGTTTCCCAATTACAGGAGCTTTTGTAGCAGCCTTAGCGATGGGTTTACCAATTAACTTACCACCACCCTTAACTAATGCCCCACCGATATAGGTAGTGGGGTCAAGTAAAATGTCTAAGGCAAGCCCCGCAATAGCAGTTGTAGTTATCGGCCCAGCTATCTTTTCTTCTTTCATCCCCAATTGCTTCAAAACATCAGAATAAGTTGGTTCTTCGCCATAACCAGCCCCACCTAGTCTTTGGGCAGCAGTTTGTCCGTATTTTTTAAGAGCACCACCAGTAGAACCAGTCTTTAGATATTCCGAAACCGCGGGAGCTGTTTCTCCAGCAGAAACAAACCCAAGGAGTTTTTCTAATAATGAAGGGGTTTTTCCAACGGGGGGAAGTTTTAATTTCTGTTTTTCAGCAACCTTTTGATACTGGCTTATTAGTTCCTTTTGCTCTTCAGCTCCAGTAGAATAAGACCAGGCTTGTCTGCCTGCTGTTCTTTTTGTAAGATAAGATAAGTCAAGTGCTGCCATTTCACTTTATTTATGCTCCCCTTCCACGAGGCAGAGTTTCTGTTCTTGGTAAACCTCTGAAAAAACTGCCTATTCTTTCAAAAATATTGCTTACTCCCCAAGTTCCTTCTTCTGGTGCTTGAGTGGTAATCATTCCGTACAAATCAGAGAAGAATTCATTGTTCGGACTAGAACCAGCCGAAAGTAAAGAAATCCTTATATCTTCTTCAGAAGTTATTGTCCCATCTTGAATCCCAGCCCAGACTGCCGATTTAGCCATCCTGTCTCTTTCATCTACTTCCTCCTGCTGTCCTGGTGTTAATTCCTCATCTCCACCAGCCCCTAACCTTGACTCTTGCTTCTTTGCCAAGTCTAGCCTTTCTCTTGCTTCCCATTCATCAAACTCTCTTTTCTTTAAATCTTCTTGTAACCTAATTTGATTAGTAAGCGTCTCTGCTTCGGTAGCTGCTCGCTCCGCTTCAGCCCTTTTTACATCAGCTTGGGCTAGTAGTCTATTCGTTCCTGCCCCGACTACTTCCTGAATCGTGCCTTCTCTGCCTCGGCTTACCTCACCTAGAGTTGCCAGAGTGCCAAGGGTTTGGCCTGTTTGTCTTCCTGTTAAAACATCTGTTTGGAGTGGGTTGACATCAGCCAACCTTGCTCTCATTTCCGCGGGGGCAGATGCTAGTTGACCAGTTGTATAACCAACCGCCTCTTCGAGAGAAGATACTCCTCTTGCGGCTCTTGCTCCTCGCACGCCCTCCATAACCTTGTCCTCGAAGGTTCTTGCTCCAGCCGTTAATCCCCCAGCTTGAGCTGCGAGGGCTGCGGCTTCTTTTAGTTTAGCAGTAACTTGTTCTATGTCCGATTGCACGGTTGGCATTATAGTGCGTAGCCGTATAAGGCTGCCTCCCTTCTCTTTTTGGCAATATCCGCTTCTATTATTTTTCTTTGAGCCGCTTCTTCTGCCTCACGTTGGGCAAGAACCTCACTTTGTAAGGTCAGTTTTCTTGATTCAATTGCTTTCTTCTCTTCCTCAGCAATATCGGTTAAAGCTTCTGGTCGGTAAGTGGTGATGTTTTTTTCTGCCCTTGCCCTTTCAATCTCAGCGGCAGAAGGCAACTCTCCTACTCCAGTATAACCCAATTCGGCTAGAGCTTCTGCTTCGGTTCGTTGTTCCTCCTCTGGAGTACCTAATCTTCTCACCCGTTCCCTTTGGGCTGACTCTCTAGCCAAGGTAATTCTTTCTATGTCATACTTTGCCCCAGCCTCTTCTTCGGCTGTGGCTACCCCTGCCCTTCTGGTAATAGCCTCCTTTTCAGTTTCTTCTCTTTCGAGTAACTCCCTAATCTTTTGTTGACCGATACCACTGGTTAAAAAACCAGTTTGGACTTAACCTGTTTTAGCGGCTCTTATCCTATCCCGCCAGTCAGCCGTCTTAGCTTCTAAGTTTTCTTCCTTAGTAGAAGTAATATCAGCAAGGGTTCTTACCAAGTCTTCTTCTGTTTCAGCTTGCTCAATATCGAATCTGGCAAGTTCTCCCTCAATGTC
>DATKVU010000043.1:0-1627 GCA_035529915.1 Clostridia bacterium | reverse complement strand
GCGCTTCTTGCGCCATTCTTCATTTCTTAACAGTGAAGCGTTTCCTGTTTGCGACAAATTTATCACCTTTTTAGTTTTGTTTGCCCTGCTTCCAGGCTTGCGAGAGCGTTAAGGCTTTCTTTGTCACACCAGTCTTCTGGGCCAACAAGGGGCGGGCGTTATTTTTTGTGACCATTATTAAGAGGACGCCTGCCCCGCTCTATTTTTAAATTCCTCTGTACCAACGTCTTCTTTCAGCCTCTACACCTTGCTCATAATCAAAGCGGTTGGTTTTCTTAATTAATATTTCTAATCTAATTAATACCAAAGCTCCGCCAAGAGAAAGCCCTGCAACAAGATAAAGCGCTGGCGTTTGCAAAGCAACTGCGGCCATGAGAACAACACTTCCAAAGACCAGAAAAAAGGTTGTGCCAAGAAGGTAATCCAAAACCTCTTTTTTGTGAAGCTTGTCGCTCATAAGTCAAACCTCGCAAGGATTTGAAGCCGCCAATGCTCGCAGTAATCCGAGGGCATTCCAAGCTCTTTTGACAGCTCAACTGCAACGTCTTTTGCTTTGAAAGTGTGAGCAAAAAAATCCTCTGACTGCTTTGCAAGCAAAAACCTGATTAGATACTCTGCATAGTTTTCTGCTGGAAGGGCGACAATAAGCTTCTTTGCGCCAATCTTCTTAAAGTTTTTCAACGCAGTTCTCAAGGCTTCTATTGAGAAAAAATGCTCTAAGACGTTCATTGCAAAAACCACGTCAACGTTTTTTAATTTAGAATAATCCTCTATATCTGACCAGGTTTTTACAACGTCAAACCCAATGTATTCAATGTGTCCCGGAAGAAATTTCTCCAATTGTTGTTGGTAAGAGCAGCCAAAGTCCAAAACCCTTTTATCATATTTCAAGCAGGCCATTTTGATTGCCTTCTTTAGAATTCCATTGTTGTAGAACCCCATTATTTTGCTCTTGTAATCCATTTGAACTAAATTTTCGTTGCCAAAGCCGTTATCCACTTTATCGCCCCCTTTTTCCAAAAGAATATGTAAAAAATTCCTGCAAAGACGCAGGAAAAGAAAAGATTATAGTAACTGGTAAAGCCAACAAGGAACAGGGAAACCCCGCAGAGTATTCCACTCAAGGCGGTTTTCTTTCTCTCCATGTAAAAAAGGGAGGCAACAAACAAGACAACCCAGCCTGTTGCAACAAGGTTAACGTGGTAAGCTATTGCCCTGGCAATCATATAGGGAGAGAATCCAAAGATAAGCCCTGAAACAAAGGCCGCGTGCTTTGAGTGCAGGAACATTCTTGCAAGCAGGTATGCTGCTGTTGCAGCAAACCACAAGTTAAAAATTATGTAGTAGTTGTAAGTGGCCATAACGCCAAAGACTTTTGAAAAGTGTGGAAGTATCCAGACAAAAACTGGTTGGTATGTCCCCATGTTTGTAAGGTTTCTGCCAAAGGGTAGGCCGTAGGAGGCAACGTCAAAGGGCTGCCTGTCAATGTACTGGTTTGCTGTGTAAAGAATTACGCCAGCGTCCCCGCCAAGGTGTCCAAGGAAAACACCGCTTGGGTTTAGAATGACTGGAAGATAAAAGGCGGCCACTATTGCAATGTATATTGCCAGGGCAATTAAATCTGTTT
>DATKVU010000042.1:0-2061 GCA_035529915.1 Clostridia bacterium | reverse complement strand
TCTTCAATCTTAAAAGAAATACCATCAACAGCTTTTGTGTCCTCATATTTTCGCTGAAAAAGGGATTTAAGTGAGCCCCCTAAGCCTGGTTCTTTCTTATGAACCTGATAATACTTTCTTAAATTAGAAACTTGAATAGCGGATTGCCCCATCAATATACCTTAAGCATAACTGCTAGTATCTCCTAAATCAATTTTCAGCTTGAGGCTGACTGGTATCTTTTCAGGCCTAATTGCCATAAAATCCGAGTAATTAAATAGAAAAACCCCATCAATATTCCTCCTTCCAAAATATAAATGGCACTAATTTTCCCCAATAAATAGGCAGTCGGGATATAAGCTAAAAACAAAAGGGGTAAGAAAAAGGTCAAAAAAATTTTCATGGTCAAAGGATAAATTTCGGCCGGATAACGGTCAAAGTCTGTCATTTCAAAAAGCCAATTCAAAAAAGAACTGGCACTAACAAAAAATAAACTCAAAGAGCCAAAAAGAAAATAAATAAAATAACAAATAAGATAGGAAAACGCTAAAAGCAAGAGAAAACCACCAATTCTTCCAGGCTGAATTTTGTCACTAACTTTTCCAATGGAGAAACTAAAAATTAATATTGTATTAACCAAGCCACCGATATTGGCAAAATCAAGAGTTTTAAAAGAAACTAAAAACTTTGGGTTAAGCGGACGGAGCAGCTCCTGATCCAAACGACCAGTTTTAACAATATAACCAAGGTCTTTAAGATTAGTAACAATGGTAGTCCAACTGAGAAGAAAAATTAACTCGTGAACTCCTGTCAAAAAGACTACTTCCCAAAGAGTCCAGCCACCCAATTGTTTGACTTTAGAAAAAATTATGCCGATAAAAACCAGCATTGTTGCCATCCAAACAATTGGTGCCAAACCCATAACTAAAGTATTTACTCGATAAACAAAGACACTTCTAAGACTTAACTTTATTAAAAGAGAGTAAACTCTAAAGTAATGTCGAATATTACTGACCAACTGCTTCATATCTTTTAAGTCCTTTTAGCCAAAAGAATTTCAAAAAGAAGACCAAAACAAAAATCCAGCCGATTGCCAAGCCAAAACCTTTAAAAATCTCCGTCAAACTCAAAGAGTTTTGGTAAATTTTAATTGGGAAATACATTGCATACTGAAAGGGTAAAAATAGGCTCAGTTTCTTTATTGGCAAGGGCAAAATATCCAGGGGAACTAAGGCTCCTGCTAAAAACCCAGTTATTAAACCAAGGGCGCTAGAAAACAAGCGAATGTCGGTCACCCAAAAGGCAAATGAGGAAATAAAAATGTTGATTAAGTAGTTAAGTGCTAAAGAGATTGTCAAAAAAAGGATAAAAACAAAAATCGTCCCTGGTGAGGGTAGTCGAAGATGTTGAGAAAAAAATAAAAAGAATATTATCAATAGTAAAAATCTGACAAAGATTTCAAAGAAGCGATCGGCCAAGAACAAGGAAAGCCAATATCGAAGATAACCAATTGGCCTTATAAGATACATTGAAAGTTTGCCCTCTTTGATTTCACTAGCAATATAGCGAGCAGTATTCCCTCTAGTAGAAAAGTGCAAAACCTTAGTCATTACCAGGTAAGTAAACATTGAAGAAAAGGTATAGCCAGAAAAGTTATCTGTTTGGCTAAAAACCGCTTTGAAGATAAAAAGAGTAACCATCAGAGAAATTAGTCCCAAAACCATATGGGCAACAAAATCAAAGCGGTACTCAATACTGTTTTGCCAGCTAATCTTGAAAATCGTCCAATATCTACCCATCCTTGGGCAATTTTAGCAAAAATTTTATTTAACTGCTTTTTTAAGCCCTCTGCCAGGAGTAAAGCGGGCAACGCGGTGGGATTTGACAATCTGCTTTTCTTTAGTCTGAGGATTAATAACCGCTTTATCTTTAACAATCACGCTTTTGAAAGTGCCAAAGCCAGAAACAACCACTTTCTCGCCTTTGGAAAGAGCTTTCTGAACCTCGCTTAAGAAAGTTTCAATTGATTCTTTAGAAGCTTTCTGGGTCAAGTGGGCTTTCTCCGCCACCAGACCAATCAAA
>DATKVU010000041.1:0-1997 GCA_035529915.1 Clostridia bacterium | reverse complement strand
TGAATTATCAACAACCCTTGAACCCAAGCTTAAAGCGTTTTGTCTTGAAAGCGGGAAAGGATTTGCTTTCATAAACTGCGGCTGGCCTTTCTTTACTCTGGCGCGCTTGACAAAGACATTAAAACCCTGCTTTGAAACTGGTCGTGCAATTCTCCCAGCAACCCCTGAAATAAAAGGAATAACAAAGGGAGGTGGTGGGGGTGGAGTAACTATTGGGGCAGGTGTTTCAATTGCTGCGCTTCTTTTAAACATGGGTTTTGTTTTAGGGGTAGTTAATGAAATCAACTTTGTCGAAGTTTTGGTTTCCTGAATTGGAGTTACTTTGGTTATTATGCCTTCGCCAAGTAAAGTTATTGGTTTTGTCTTTGCAGTCGTTTCTGTTATGGTGGCCACATCGTATGCCGGTTTGTTTAATTGTTTGATGTTTCGGTTTATATCTTCAATTTTTCCTGTGAGTTGGGATTGAGTTTCAATATTTTTTATTTTTAAATCGGCTTTAGTCGCATTAAAAGTTTTAGTTCCAGCACGCCCCCCTGCAACTGCCCCTGCAAGTTTGGCACCTGCACTTCTTTCAAATGATTTGACAAACCTGGCTGATTGCTTGGCAAGCTCCTGTTCAACAGCCGTGTTTGCTGATTGCAATATTTCGGTTGATTTGTTTGTTAGGTTTTGCACACTTTTTGGTGTCATTGCTGCTTTGGTTTCCCCCCTAATACCTTCTCTTGCTCTCGCTTGACCTTTCAACCAATCAGAATCAATCTTTTGTTGAGCTAACAATTGTTCTCTTGCAAAGTTTCTTATTGGTTCTGGGGGCTTCGGAACTTTTGGTTTAGGGGTTGGTGCTTTTGGAATTGGGGGTTTAGTAGGTGCTGGAAGTTTCTCGGCAGAGATTATTCTTTGCCCGCTTATTTTTTTTATGGTTTCCTTTGAAGGGCGAAGTAAAATGGTTTCTAATTCAACGCTTGTTTTTCCCCTTATCTGAAGTTCTCTAATTTTTGGTGGTGATTTTAGCCATTCCATTTTTTTTAAGTAAGGAATTTTGCCAATTACCTTTGTTTTAAGTGTTGGGACTACTTCGCTAACTATTGTTTTAAAAGGCGCCTTTTCAGAAAATTTGCCAATGGCTACTGTTCCTTTATCCAATTGCTTTCCTATAAGATAATATTTTTGCTTTACCTTTTTTGAAAAAGTTAAAAATGGTTCAATTTTTCCGCCTTCCGATAATTGGGCTTTGCCTAATCCAACCTTTTTCCTTCCAATTTTTCCAATCATTTCAAAAGAAGCATCCGGGTATTCGATGCTGCCAGTTACTTTTTTGTATATTTTTGAAACAACTGTGCCACCTTCAAGCCCCCCTCCTTCTGAAACATAGCGGGTTGTTTTGAGTTTGGCTGGGTCAGATATTTTACCCAACCCTTTTTGTAATATTGGTCTTTCTTTTGCTGAAACATATTTTGGCAAATCAGCTTTTCTTGCCCCACTTCCAAACACTTCTGAAAGCTTTTTTTCAATTGGTTCAACTGGTTTTGGAGGGGTCTTGCTTGTAAAACTATCAATTTCTTTTTGAATCTTTAATTCCCTTGAAGCAATCTTAATGTTTGGAAGTATGCTTTCGCCTTTTCTAATTTCCCCTGCACCCAATTTAATATCTGCTTTGGCGGTTCCTGTCAATCTAACTGTCGCTCTTGAACTGCCCCCCTTTTCAACAACCTTTGCAATTCCAGTAAACTTTGCTTTTGAAATGCTAACACTTTTTGGAATGGCTTTAAATGCCTTCATTGCAGGGGGGGTAAGCAATGCAAACTCTGCTACTGTTTCTGCTGTGCGAGCTGCTATGCCGGGGACACTTGTGGTTTTTAATTGTCCTACTGACCTAACCCACTTTGTTTCTGTTATTGGTTTTCCAAAAAAATCCTTTTTACCTGTATCAGTAGTTATACTTCTAAAAGTTGGGTAATTCAAAAAACCTTCTTTTAATTTGCTTTCAAGTGGCTTTA
>DATKVU010000040.1:0-25706 GCA_035529915.1 Clostridia bacterium | reverse complement strand
CTTTTTAATGTTGGTTTGACAGCAGTTCAAGAAAAACATGTTATTTTTTATCTTTTTGATGAGAAAGCGCAAAAAGCAGTTGAGGCCTTTAACTTAGCCGGCAGAGTCAGGGAATATGATGGTGATTATCAACTGCTGGTGGATACCAACTTTGCTGGTGCCAAGTCAAATCTTTTTATCAAGCAAAAAATAGAAGAAAAGATTGAGATTTCTGCTGACGGAGAAGTAACCAAAACTCTTAATATTACTTACCAAAACCCTTATCCGGCCTCTGATTGTGGCCTTCTTTCCGGCGGCCTTTGTTTAAACGGCCTTTATCGTGACTGGATTAGGCTCTATGTGCCCCAAGGAAGTCAGTTGCTGGAAATGACTGGTTCAGAAATTAAAGCCGAGGCTTATGAAGAACTGGGGAAAAGCGTTTTTGAGGGCTTTTTTGGCAATCAATATCCGCTTCGGCCCCAGAGCAGCTCCAAGGTTTCTTTTAAATACAAACTCCCCTTTAAAGTTAAAAAAGGAGACCAGTATCGGCTTTTAATCCAAAAGCAGGCTGGAGTGGAAAAATATGAGATGGTGGTAGATTTTAACGGTCAAAAGCAGGAGTTTGAGTTAAGAGGAGATAAAGAGTTGAAGTGGCAACTTTAAGAACTTACAAAACCGAAGGGATTGTTCTTAAGAGAACTAATTTTGGTGAGGCAGACAAAATTGTTACTTTTTACACCAAGGATTATGGCAAGCTGGTTGCTCTTGCTAAAGGAGTTCGCCGGCTTACTTCAAGAAAAAGAGGCAGTTTAGAAATTTTTAACCAAGTAGTTTTTTTTGCTGCCAAGGGCAAGAGTTTGGATATCATTACCGAGGTTGAAACCCGACAAACTTATAGCCAGTGGCGAA
The DNA here is from genome assembly GCA_035529915.1 of Clostridia bacterium. GTDB lineage: Bacteria > Patescibacteriota > Microgenomatia > UM-FILTER-40-11 > UM-FILTER-40-11 > DATKVU01. Next base: position 24,818 of record DATKVU010000040.1, on the reverse strand, counting down.
AAGATTTAAAAAAAGTCGGTGCTGCCTACGAAATGGCGGAAATGGTTGATCGGCTAACGGCTGAGGGAAGTGAGCAAAAAGAGATTTACGAACTGCTTTGTTCTTATTTACAAAGGCTGAAGACAACCAGCAAACAAAACTTGCCTCTTTTTGTCAATTCTTTTGGCCAGAGCTTGTTAAGATACCTTGGTTTTTGGCCTAAAAATAAATCATTCCCTGCAAATTTTAATGTGGAGGTGAAAATTGAAGAGATTATTGAAAGAGAGCTAATGAGCAAGAGATTTTTACTTTTGCCAGAGGCGGGTTTAACTCGTCCCTAGGAAAGGACGAGTTTTTTTATTGATTAAAAACTTGTTATACTTAGATTTTAAGGGAGACTGATGGAAGACCTAATGGAAAAAATTGTTTCCTTAAGCAAGCGGAGAGGTTTTGTTTATCCGGGAAGCGAAATTTATGGGGGAATTAGTGGATTTTATGATTACGGGCCATTGGGAGTTTTGATGAAAAACAATCTTAAGGCTTTGTGGTGGAAATGGATGACGGTCGAGCATGAAAATATTGTAGGAATTGATGGGGCCATCGTTACTCATCCCCGGGTCTGGGAAGCCAGTGGTCATGTCAAAAGTTTTGTTGACGCCTTGGTTGAATGTAAAAAATGTCATTTGCGTTTTAAGGCCGATGAGTTAACCGGAGAAAAATGCCCCAAGTGCGACGGAATTTTAACCAAGCCTCGCCTTTACAATATTTTGGTCCCGACGGAAATTGGAGTGATTGAAGGAGAAAGGCTAAAAACCTATCTTAGGGGGGAAGCATGTCAAACGATATATTTGGACTTTAAAAATGTTTTAAATACTACCAGGCTTAAAATTCCCTTTGGTATTGTTCAAACTGGAAAGGCCTTTCGCAATGAAATCACCCCAGGAAACTTTTTACTTCGGCAAAGAGAGTTTGAGCAATGGGATTTGCAATGGTTTACTCACCCAAAAGAAGTGGAAAAATGGTTTGAATTTTGGAAAGAGGAAAGAATGAAGTGGTATAAAGAGCTTTTTACTCACCCCGAGCATTTAGAATTTCAAGAGCATGAAAAATTACCCCACTATGCCAAAAAAGCCTTTGATATCCAATACACTGCCTCGCCGACAGAAATTAAGGAGATGGAGGGAATTCACTGGCGGGGAGATTGGGATTTGTCCCGTCATGGCCAATTTTGCGGTCAAGACTTAAGCTATACTGATCCGGTCACTAAAGAGACCTTTACGCCCTGGATTGTAGAAACCTCGGGGGGAGTTGACAGAACCTTTTTGTTTTTACTGCTTGATGCTTACACGGAAGAAAAAGAAAGAATTGTCTTGAAATTAAATCCTCGAGTGGCTCCCTTTAAAGTGGCTGTTTTTCCGCTTTTGGCCAATAAAAAAGAGTTGGTTGATAAAGCAAGAGAAATTTACGACTCGCTCAAGCTCGATCTTTCGGCTACTTTTGATGCCCGAGGCAATATTGGCAAGCGTTATTTTTCTCAAGATGAGATTGGCACTCCTTGGTGTGTGACAATTGATTTTCAAACTTTGGAAGATGGGACAGTCACCGTCCGGGATCGAGATACTACCAAACAGGAAAGATTAACAGTTGACAAACTCTTAGTCTTTTTTCAAAATAAACTTAGATGAAAAAGAAGCTTTGGCTTATTTTGCCCGTTTTAGTAATTTTGGTAATACCGCTGGCATTTTTGCTTAACAAAAACTTGAGGAAAACCGAAGGCTCAGAGAGTTTCTTTCCCGCTGCCCAGCCAACTCCTTTTCCTACTAAACCAATAGAGCAAACCATTGACCAGCGTCCTTTTGTTTCCTTGATTCCTACTGCTGACGGCCATTGGCTTAATTTGGAGATTAAAAACATTGTTAAGCAAGTAACTGCCTTAGAGTATGATTTGATTTATCTTGCCGAGGCCGAGGAAAGCAAAATTGAAAGAGGAGTAAGTACTGGCGGCATTCCGATTGATTTAAAAGGCGCCAGCGAGTATGCCAAAAAAATTCTTTTTGGGAGTGCCAGTTGTACGACCGGGGTTTGCAAGTATAAATATGATGAGAACGTCACTGAAGGTTCGTTGAATTTAAAACTTATTGGTTGGTCAGAAACCTATGAGACAGTTTATCGAATCCAAAAAGGAATTGAGGCTAAAGAAGGATTGACTGCCGGTGATGGCAGGTTTACTTTTGTTTCTTCTAAGCTGCCGGCCAAGTCTTTGTATTTAACGACCTTGACTTTGGGGGTGCCCAAGCCTTTGCCTGCAGAAGTGACGCCTAAAAGTGAGCCTTATGGAATCTTTCCCACAATTTCGGTTGCTGGCCAGGTTAGTTTCAGCACCACTTTAAACCAGGCTACTATTTATGCTTTTAATGGGAGAACTTGGCAAAAATTGCCGACCACTTTAACAGACGGTCAAGCCACCGCCCAAGCCAGCGGCGCTTATCTTTTTATTCTCACCCAATAACTTCTTCAGATTCCCTCTTTAGCTTATCCTAATTCGTTTTGCTTCTTTCTTTGTCTAGTTGGCCCTTGACAAATAGTCTTTTTTCGTCTCATAATGGAAAAAAGTGGTGCAAAGTGGTGAAAAGTGGCATATGTTAATTGGTCAATTTAGAGCAAAAATTAGTTTTAAAGGCCGCCTTGCTTTTCCAAAAAAGTTTCGTGAGGAGCTGGGAGACAGCTTAGTCGTTACTGTCGGCTATGAGAACTCTTTAATGGTAGTTTCTGCCAAAGAATGGCAGTCCTTAATTGAGGCGACCAGAAACAAACCTTTTATTTTAGGTTCGGCCCGAGACACCAATCGTTTTTTGCTCGGAGAAGCAAGTGAGGTAAGTTTGGACGAGCAAGGCCGATTTATTGTTCCCGCTTATTTAAGAGAGTACGCCAAGATTGGCGAAGAAGTAGTTTTTTTAGGTTTAAATAAATATGTTGAAATTTGGGACAAAGGCTTGTGGGAAGAATATCAAAAGTACTTAAATGCCAATATTGGCCAGATTGCCCGAGAATTAAGTGAATTGGATGCTAGAGGCTAAGTTTCATGTTCCAGTACTTTTAAAAGAAACCATTGATTTGCTAAGAGTCAAGCCTAAAGGAAAGTATATCGATGCCACTTTGGGAGGCGGCGGTCACGCTCGAGCAATTATAAAAGCCGGGGGCGAGGTTTTAGGAATCGACCGAGACCCTCAAGCGATTAAATATGCCCGGGAGACTTTAAAAGCCTGTCCAATCCCGAAGAATCTTCGGGATCTTTGCCTGCCTCCCAAAGTTACTCGGGGCAATTTTAAACAAATAGATGAAATTGCCCAGAAGTTTGGCTTTACCGAGGTTGAGGGAATTCTTTTTGATTTGGGTGTTTCCAGTCATCAACTGGAAACAGCCGCCAGAGGCTTTTCTTTTAGTTTGCCAGGGCCTTTGGACATGAGAATGGAGCCTGGGCTTTCGGTAACAGCCGCTGATTTAGTTAATGCTTTGAACGAAGGAGAACTTTATGAACTCTTTACTAAATTGGGTGAAGAAAAGCGTGCTCGGCGTTTTGCTCGCGCTATTTGTCGCGCCCGTCGAGTAAAAAAAATCGAAACTTGTGAGGAGCTGACTAAGATTATCTTAGCCAATGCCTCACCAAAGGCAAGATTTGAACGAATTCATCCGGCAACGCAAGTTTTTCAAGCATTGCGCATTGCCGTTAATGATGAGCTTAACAATTTAAAGGAAGCTTTACCCAAAGCCAGTGGGCTTTTAAAGAAAGGGGGACGGCTGATCGTTATCAGTTTTCACTCTTTAGAAGATGGAATAGTTAAAAGATTTTTTTTGGAGTCAGAAAGAAAAGGAGTTTTAGAAATTATTAGCAAGAAGCCATTAGTTCCTTCAAAAGAGGAAATCAGAAAAAATCCGCGCTCACGCAGCGCCAAACTTAGGGCAGGAGAAAGGAAAAAATGAAAAAAATTCTTGTTTTGATAATTATTTGCGCTTTTATCCAGTTGCTGTTTATGGTTTGGGGAAGTACTTCTGGGGGCTTGGTTTCTGAAATGGATAAAAAAATTGAGGTTTTGAAAAAAGAGAATCAGAGCCTAGAACAACAAATTGCCAGCAATATCTCTTTTTTGGCAATTGTCCAAAGAGCCACTCAGGCTGGTTTTGTAAAAACAGCTGACTTTAAGCTCGACGCTTCAATGGCATTAAAAAGATGAAACAAAGGGTAAGAACACTGCAGGCAGTTTTTTTACTTTGTTTTTTGGCCGTCTTTGTTAAACTTTTCTATTGGCAGGTTATTGATCGCAAGAGGTTGAAAACTTTAGCGGCCCAACAGTATTATACTTCAGGCGAATTTCCTGCTTCGAGAGGAAAAATGTTTACCAGTGATAATTTCCCCCTTGTTTTAAATACCCCTGCCTATTTGCTTTTTGCCAACCCGCAGCAATTAGAAATTTCTCCTTTTGTTCTTGCCGAAAAACTGCAGGATTTTATTAACCTGGAGAATCTGGATTTTGAGGGCTTAGCTAACAAAGAATTGCTTTGGCTTCCTTTGGCGAAAAAGTTAAACGAAGAGAATAAAAAAAGCATTGAGGAATTGAAAATTAAAGGTTTGGGCTTTGAGGAGGAAGAAGTTAGGTTTTATCCTGAAGCTTCGATGTCGGCTCATCTTCTGGGTTTTGTTGGTGAAGATGACTTGGGAAGACCAAAAGGTTATTTTGGTCTGGAAGGCTATTATGATAATGAAATTAGGGGTAAACCTGGAGGGCGTTTTTATGAGAAAGACGCTTTGGGCCAACCTATTCCTTTAAGTGAAGGAGTAGAAGAAAAAGCGATTGCTGGCAGAAATCTCTTTCTTAATCTTGACCGGGCGGTGCAGTTTGTGGCGGAAAAAAAGCTTCAAGAAGCTTTAGAAAAGTATGGCAGCCCTTCGGGTTCGGTTTTAGTGATGGACCCCCAAAATGGGGCGGTTTTAGCAATGGCTTCTTTACCTGCCTATAATCCGGCTTTTTATTATCTTTATGAGAGTGATTTTTATCGCAACCCAGTGATTTCTTCTGCCTTTGAGCCAGGATCTATTTTTAAGCCGCTAGTGATGGCCGCCGCCATTGAGACAAAAGCAGTTGCTCTGGGGGAGAGGTGTCCGAAGTGTAGCGGTCCCCGACAAATCTATGACTGTTCAATCGAAACTTGGAATGAGCAGTATTATCCCGACTCCACCATGACTGAAATTTTGGTGCACTCAGACAATGTGGGCATGGTTTATGTTGCGGAAAAATTGGGAGCCGATCGTTTTTATGAATATTTAAGAAAGTTTGGTTTTGGAGAGAAGACTGATATTGACCTTCAGGGTGAGATTATCCCAATCTTAAGAGAAAAAGGTGGCTGGCGGGAGATTGATTTAGCGACTGCCTCTTTTGGCCAGGGGATTGCCGTCACTCCAATTCAGCTTTTAACGGCGATTTGTGCGATTGCCAACGGTGGAGAACTTTACCAGCCGCAAGTAGTAAGAAAGATTTTTGAAGATCAACATTCAATTACTGTCGAGCCTCAGAGAAAAAAAAGGCCTCTTTCTTCCAAAACTGCCGAGGTTGTTACGCAAATGATGGTTAAAGCAGTAGAAAAAGGTGAAGCTAAGTGGGTCAAGCCAGCCGGCTACAAAATTGCTGGGAAAACCGGGACCGCCCAGATTCCCATTGCTGGCCATTATGATCCGGAAAAAACGATTGCTTCTTTTGTTGGTTTTGCGCCGGCCGAGGACCCTCGTTTTGCCATGTTAGTTACCCTCATGGAGCCTCAAACTTCTTCTTGGGGATCAGAAACAGCCGCCCCGCTTTGGTTTGAAATTGCCCAAGAAATTTTTCGTCTCTGGCAAATAGCGCCAGAGAATTAATTTTACATGGAATGATATAATTTCTATAGGTTTTAAAAATGAAAACTATGGCCTTACGAATTCCCCAGAAAGCTAAAAATTGGCTTAAGCATCTACCTTTAGCCTTTTTGGCCCTGGTTTATTACCGTTTTCCCTCCAGAAAGTTGAAAGTAATCGGGGTTACCGGTACAGACGGCAAGACAACCACTGTTAATTTAATTTATCATCTTTTGCACGAGGCAGACCGAGCAGTAGGGATGGTTTCCACGGTTTCAGCCAGGATTGGCAGTGAAGAGATTGAGACCGGTTTCCATGTAACGGCTTCTAACCCTTGGTTCTTACAGAAATTGTTACGCAAGATGATAGAGGAGAAAAACAAATATTTGGTTTTGGAAGTGACTTCTCACGGTTTGGACCAATTTCGCTTTTTTGGCATTGATTTTGAGATTGGAATTTTGACCAACATTGCTCATGAGCATCTTGATTACCATGGGAGTTTTAAGAACTATCGCCAAGCAAAGTTAAGGCTTTTTCAAGGTTCAAAAACAGTAATTTTAAACAAAGACGATCCTTCGTTTGATTTTTTTAAAGAGAAACTTTTGGCTAAAAAATTAATCACCTATAGCCTTAAAAGCCAAGCCGATTTTACCCCTAAAAATTTTGATTTTAAGACAAAGCTAATAGGTGATTATAATCGTTACAATTGCTTGGCAGCGGCAGCGGCAGCTTTTAGCCTAGGCCTTAAAAAAGAGACGATTAAAAAAGCCTTTTTGAGTTTTCCCGGTCTTCCTGGCCGGATGGAGGAGATCAGCGAAGGCCAGAATTTTAAAGTTATAATTGATTTTGCTCACACTCCCCAGGGTTTGGAGCAAACTCTCAAAGCTCTCAAAAAATTGAAAAAGAAAAAAGGGAAATTAATCGTTGTTTTCGGCTGTGCTGGCGAGCGTGATAAACAAAAAAGGCCGATGATGGGTGAAATAGCCGGAAAATTAGCTGATTTGGTGGTTTTAACGGCCGAGGATCCGCGGACAGAGAAGGTGAGAGATATTTGTCAGCAAATTGCCTTGGGTTGCCAAAAGGCGAACTGCAAGTCGATGGTGATCGTTGATCGAACTCAAGCAATTGAATTTGCCGTCTCTGAAGCTCAAAAAAACGACATTGTCGTTATCTGTGGCAAGGGTCATGAGAAAACAATCTGCTTTGGAAGGACCGAGTATCCCTGGTCTGATCAAGAAGCAGCCAAAAAAGTTTTAGAAAAGCTAGTTTTAAAAGAAAGGAAGAAAAAATGAAACTTTTTTTTGGAGAATTTAAACCTGATTACCAGAGATACCATTTTCCCTACCAAGTTTGGTTGCTCAAAGAGCCTGGAGACGAAGTAGAAAAAATTTATGAAAGAGGTTTTTTACCTATTCGCAGTATCGCGGATGTCTATTATCTTTGCCGCAGTCTTCGGGTCAATTTGGCTGAGTTTGAGCTTTCAAGCGAAAACCGCCGCATTTTAAGAAAAACTCAAAATATTGTTTCCCGGCTTTTGCCTCTTTCAGAATTTAGCTACACTCCTCAAATTCAAAAACTTTGCAAAGACTATGCTGAGCAAAGATTTGGCAAAGGAATTTTTCCGGCGGCGGCTATCAGAAGTATTTTTCGGGGCCAGGTTTATAGCCATATTTTGGTCTTTAAAGACAATCAAAAACAAAAGGATGTTGGTTGGGCAGTCTGTTTTATTAATGAAAACTTGCTGCAATATGCTCATGCTTTTTATGAGCTTGACTATTTTGAGCAAAGCCTGGGTGCAAGAATGATTTTAGAAGCAGTATCAGGGGCTAAAGAGGATAACAAAAAATTCGCCTATTTAGGAACCGGCTATGAAAAAAGCGCTCTTTACAAAACTGAATTTAAAGGAGTGGAGTTTTTTAATGGCTTTAGCTGGAGCCCAAACTTAAAAGAGCTAAAGGGATTACTTAAGCGGGAGTCAAAGGAGTATCTTTTGCGAGATAAAGACTATTTGGATAGTTTTCACGAAGGCGATTTACACAAGCTATTGGATAATTTTGGTGTTCGAGTAAATTTCTAAGACAAAATGAAGAAAAGAAAGGCATATTTCGTCGGAATTGCTGGCAAAACAATGGGGTCGTTAGCCAAGGCTTTTAAGGACTTAGGCTGGGAAGTTTCTGGCTCGGACCACAAAGGTGTTTATCCACCGATATCTACTTATCTGCGGGAGAACAATCTGCCTTATATAGAAGGTTATGATGCCAAAAATGTTCCTGATGACGCTGATTTGGTGGTTGTTGGTCGGAGCGCGACAATGGTTGAAGCAGCTAACCCGGAGGTGGCGCGGGTAAAGAAACTTGGTCTTTTAGTAATGTCCTTTCCTGAGGTCTTTCAGCAATATTTGGTTAAAGAAAATTCCATCGTCGTAGCTGGATCGTATGGCAAAACGACGACCACGGCTATTTTGGCCTGGATTTTGACTTGCGCCCGAAAAAAGCCTTCTTTTATGGTTTCCGATATCCCACTTAATTTTCCCGATGGGGTAAAGATTACCGACTCCAAGTTCTCTGTTATTGAGGGCGACGAAACTCCCGCTCTTGAAGGCAATTTTTTACCCAAGTTCATGTATTATAAACCGAAGTATTTAGTTTTGACGGCGACTAAATGGGATCATCCAGAAGTTTACAAATCAGAGGAAGCTTATCTTGAAGCTTTTAAAAAACTTGTTGAATTGATTCCATCGACGGGGTTTTTAGTTTATGAAAAGAGGAATGTTAATTCGTCAGTCGTGGCGAGAGCTTCTTGTCGCAAGATTAGTTATTCTTTGACTGATAGGACAGCCGACTATTTTGTTAAAAGTTACTCTTCAAAGGAAGGAATGACCAAGTTTAGAGTTAGAGATTTGGACCTGGAAACGATTTTGGTCGGTAAACATAACCTAGAAAATCTGTGTGGGGCGGTGGCGTTGTCTCTTGAGCTTGGTTTAGAACCGGAAATTATCCAAGAAAGCGTAAGGACTTTCAAGGGAGTGAAAAGTCGGCTAGAGCTTTTGGGAGTTTACGGTGACCGATTTATTTATAACGATATTGCCCAATTTTACGAAAAGGTTAGGGGATCGTTGGACGCTTTAAGAGATGTTTTTCCGGACAGGAAAATTATTTGCGTTTTTGATCCCTTTGCTACGGCCTTGAAGTATCAAAAAAGCCTTGATTGGTATCCGAATACCTTTGACAAAGTTGACCAAGTGATTATCGGTCAAGTGAATTTTCTTAAAAAGATTAGAAAGGAAGAAAGAGTGACTGGTAAAGATATTGTTGAGGCAATTTCCCAAACCCAGCCGAATGTTTTTTACGAACCTCTGGATGAAAAAATAATTGATTTTCTGATTAATAAAACCAAAAAAGGCGAGGTAATTGTTTTTATGTCTTCGGGTGGATTAAGATTTACTAATTTAATACAAGATACAATTAAAAGATTAACGAATTAACGGATTAACGAATTATTAATAATTCCTCTTTTAATACGTTAATAGACAATTTGTTAATAATTAATATTTAAAATATGAATACTAAATATCAAGAAATTATTCAAAAACTGGGCAAAGGAAGGGTTTTGTTAGACGAACCGTTGGCAAAATATACTACCTTTAAGATTGGCGGCCCGGCTGATCTTTTTTTTGAGGCGAAAACCGAGAAAGAACTAGTAAAAGCAGTTGATTTGGCCAAAAATCTTAAAGCCCCCTATTTTATCTTAGGTCAAGGCTCAAACGTTTTAGTCGCAGATAAAGGTTTTAGGGGTTTGACGATTAAAATGGGGATCGAAAGCCTTGAGATTAAAAACGATAAAGTCGTGGTAGGAGCAGGCCTTTCCTTAAGCAAGTTGACTAATTTATTGATTGAAAACTCCTTAACTGGACTGGAATTTATGGCCGGTATTCCTGGCTCAGTTGGTGGAGCGGTGGTTGGTAATGCTGGTGCTTGGCAAAAAAATATAGGGGATAGGGTTGTTCGGGTAAAAGTTCTTAATCCCGAAGGAGAAACAAAGTGGCTTGGAGTCAAACAAAGTGGTTTTGAATACCGCTCCAGTCGATTTAAAAAAGGGAGCGAGATTGTGCTTTTGGTGGAACTGAAGTTAGAAAAGGGGGATCGGCAGAAAATCAAAAAAGAAATTGAATCAAACTTGGCCAAAAGGACCTCTCAGCCAAAGGAGCCTTCGGCTGGTTGTGTTTTTGTTAATCCCAAGCCCCAATCAGCCGGCGCTTTGATTGAGAAAGCCGGTCTGAAAGGAGCGAGAATTGGCGGGGCCCAAGTTTCTCCCGAACATGCCAATTTTATTGTCAATATTGGTGGGGCAAGGGCGAGTGATGTTTTAGCTTTAAGTCGATTGATTAAGGAAAAAGTAAAACAAGAGTTTGGGATTGATTTAAAAGAAGAAATTGTTAAAATAGGTGAGTTTTAGGAGATCTCTATATATGGATAAGTTTTTAATTACCGGCGGCGCTCCCATTAAAGGAGAAGTTAGTCTTTGTGGAGCAAAAAACTCTGGCTTTAAGCTGATGATTGCCGCTTTATATGCGGATACACCAACGACCCTTTATAACTTCTCTAAGATTGGTGATGTTTTTTCCACGGCAGAGGTAATTCGAGAGCTGGGTGGGAAGGTGGCCTTTGGGAAAAACCATGTGATGCAAGTGACCTCTCGAGATTTATCAAGGTATAACCCTTCTCAAAAAAGCGGTGAAGTCTCTCGGGCCGCCAGTTATTTTATCGGTCCTCTGCTCCATCGTTTTGGTAAAGCGATTATCCCCAATCCTGGAGGCTGTAAAATTGGCCGGCGGCCGATTGATCGGCACATTGATGGCATCCGAGCCTTGGGTGGAGGTGTAAAGGTTGTTAATAGCAGTTATGAAATTACTGCCAAGAGATTAAAGGGCGCTCACTTTACCTTTAATAAAAGCACTCATGGTGGAACGGACATTATGGTTATCGCTGCCGCCACAGCCGAGGGAAAAACCATTTTGGAAAATGCCGCCGCCGAGCCGGAAGTGGATGATTTAATTGCTTTTTTAAATCAAATGGGAGCCAAGATTAAAAGGGTTAAATCGAGAACAATTGTGATTGAAGGTGTGGATGAATTTCATGGGGCTGACTATACGGTAATGTATGATCGTAATGAGGCAGTCACTTTTGGTTGCGCTGCTTTAGCGACTAAGGGAGATGTTTTTGTTCTCCGTGCCGATAAAGAAAATCTGAGAGCTTTCTTGGAGGCAGTCAAGAACTGTGGTGGCGGTTATGAAATCGAAGAAAGGGGAATTAGATTTTTCTATAAAGGCCCCCTGAAAGCGACTAGCATTACTACTCAGCCTTATCCTGGTTTTATGACTGACTGGATGCCCCTTTGGAGCATTTTAATGACTCAGGCAGAAGGGGAATCGATTATCCATGAAACGATTCATAATAATCGGTTTGCCTTTGTCCATGAGCTTTCTAAAATGGGAGCAAAAATAGAACTTTTTAACCCAGCGGTAAAAAACCCCGAAAAAGTTTATAACTTCAATTTGGAAGACGACCGACCGGAATATTTTCATGCGGCGAGGATTTTTGGGCCAACCCCACTTAAAGCGACTATTGAAGAAATTACCGATGTTCGGGCCGGCGCCTCTTTGATGCTGGCCTCTTTAATTGCTAGGGGTAAAAGCGAACTTTTGGGAGTCGAGCATGTCGATCGCGGTTATGAAAATCTTGACAGTCGCTTGTGCTCCTTAGGTGCAAAAATAAAGAGGATTAAAGCATGAGGAAAATCGGGCAATGGAAGAAATAAAAAAAATTTTCCATCAGGCCAGAAGAATTTTAGCCAAGGTTTGGCTGGAGATTAATTTGCAACTGACAGTCGTGGGTGTAACCGGCAGTTATGGCAAAACTAGTGCTGTTCGGGCCATCGCCGAAGTTTTATCAGTTAAATTTTCCACTCAAAGAACTAATCTTAATCTTGATACTCTTTACAATTTGCCAATCACAATTTTAAAAACCAGAGCTTGGAACGAGGTTTTAGTTTTAGAATATGGAGTTGATCACCTGGGTGAAATGGATTTTCATTTGTCTTTGGTTAAGCCCAAAATTGCGGTTTTAACTGGCATTACTCCGGTTCATGCCGAAAAAGGCCTTTTAGGCTCTTTAGAAAATATTGTCGCTGAAAAAAGTAAGCTGATTGAAGCGATTCCCGAAGATGGGCTGGCGGTTTTTAATTATGATGATAGAGAGGTAAGAAAAATAGGCCAGGGCTTTAAGGGGAAAAAGCTTTTTTATGGGATGAGTGAAAAAGCTGATATTTGGGCCGAAAACATTAAAATCACTCTTAAAGGGACAGAGTTTAGTCTTCATGATCAGAAACAAAAACTTAAAGTCAAAACTAGGCTTTTAGGTTATCCGGCAATAAGCACTTTTATGGCTGCTTATGCTGTCGCCCAGCACTTGGGTGTAGAGAGAAAAAAGATTCTTACCAGGTTGGCAGAGCTAAAGCCCCTTGAAGGCCGTTTTAGTCTTGAGCCCGGGCCGCTGGGAACAATCTTGGTTAATGATGCCAAGGGGGCTAATCCTGCCTCAACTTTAGCTGGTTTGCGCTCTTTGGCTGCTTTCCCCGGCCGAAAAGTAGCGGTTTTGGGTGAGATGGGCGAGTTGGGAGAATGGCAAGAGGAAATGCATCGAGAAATTGGCCAAGAAGTAACCAAGTTAAAAATTGATCTTTTGATAGGAGTTGGTCCACTGACAAAATTTATGATTGAAGAGGCCAAAAAAGGCGGTTTGCCAGCTTCCCAGGTTTTTTGGGCCAAAGATGTGGCTGAAGCAGCAAAGACTTTAAGAAAAAGACTTAAAAAGGGCGACCTTTTTTACCTGAAAGCCTCTCTTTTACGTCATTTGGAACGAATTATTCTCCTTCTACAAGGGGAGAGAGTTGATTGTCAAGCAATTTCTTGCCATTATTATCGTTCTTGTGATACTTGCCCTCGGCGAGTAAAATAATTTTAGATGATTTCGCTATATTTAGGCTTACTTATTTTTTCCTTCCTGATTACCAGTGTTTTGGTAGTTCCTTTTATAAACCTTCTTTATAAGATGAAATTTTATCGGCGTTTACAGACGACTCGAGATGCAGAAGGCAAAATCGCCAAAATTTTTGACAAGCTTCATAATATTAAGGCCGGTACACCGGTTGGAGGCGGATTTTTGGTAATTACCGTCACTTTTTTTCTTTACCTGACCCTTTTCCCCTTGCTTTCTTTTTTAGGAGCTTACATTCGGACCGCTTATCGGATGATGGATGAATTAAATATCCTCTTTTTTACTTTTATCTCCTTTGGCCTTTTAGGGCTTTATGATGATATTAAAAAGTTCTTTGGTTTTGAGAAAAGCGGTTTTTTTGGCTTAAGGCTGCGTCATAAATTTTTTATTCAATGGATTTTAGCTTTGGTTATTAGCTCGCTGATGTATTTTAACTTGAAGATTGATATTATCAATGTCCCTTTTTGGGGAGTTTTCCGGATTGGCCCCTTTTTTATTCCTTTAGCGGCCTTTGTGATTGTCGCTTTTGCCAATGCCTTTAATATTACTGATGGCCTGGATGGTCTGTCCTCGGGCTTGCTTTTAATTTATCTTTTTGCTTTTTGGATTTTATCCCATTTAATTTTAGACACTCCGCTTTCGGTTTTTATTGCTTTATGGATTGGCGCTTTAATGGCTTTTTTGTATTTTAATGTTTACCCCGCCCGGATTTGGCTGGGCGATGTCGGCGCTCTTTCATTTGGCGCAACCATGGCGGTGGTCGGACTTTTGGTGGGTAAAGCAGTGGCGATGGTGATTGTCGGCGGTATTTTTGTGATTGAAGCTGCTTCGAGCCTAATTCAAATTCTTTCCAAAAAGTTTTTAAAGAAAAAAGCTTTTGCGGTTGCTCCTTTTCATCTTTGGTTGCAAAACCAAGGTTGGGAAGAACCAAAAATTGTCATGCGGGCTTGGCTGGCGGGAATCATGTTGGCAGTTTTAGGACTTTGGTTAGCCTACATTTAATAAGATTCCCATGAATAAATCTGATTATGAAGAGATTGAGATTAAATTCTTAAATATCGATCCTCAGAAAATTGAAAGCAAGCTTAAAAAGCTTGGAGCCAAGAAAGTCTTTGAGAAAACTTACCGAAGAAGAGTTTTTGATTATCCAGACTTAAGGATGGATAAAAAAGGGGCTTGGCTAAGACTAAGGGACGAGGGAGAGGTAATTACTCTTGCTTTTAAACAGCGCTTGGGAGTTAAAGACCATAAAGGCCAGAGTAATGATTTAGGGATGGAAGAAATTATGGTGGAAGTCAGCGATTTTGAAAAGCTGGCAAAGATTTTAGGGCGAATCGGTTTAGTGGAAAAACATTACTTGGAAAATAAAAGGATTAGATATGTCTTGGAGGGCATTGAATTTGACATTGATTTTTACCCTCTAATTGAGCCTTTTTTGGAAATAGAGGCAAACAGTTGGTCAGAAATTGAGAGGGCGATTGGGCTTTTGGGTCTTGATCCAAAAAAGAAGCGGATTTTTTCGACCACCCAGGTTTATGCTCTAAGCGGCATTAGCCAGGAAGATTATCAGTGGCTTACTTTCGATAAAGTCCTTAAAAAAGACAGAGGTAAAAATGAGTGAGGACAAAAAAGAAACCTCAAAGGCGCTGCAAAACTTGTTTTATCAATACAGCCACCTTCCCCTTGGGGGAAAGGAAATTGTTTGTCCTTATTGGAAGAACAATTTAAGAAGAATGATTTTTGGGCCTTTTGGCGGTAAAGGCAAGCCAGAGCAAATTGTTGAGGCGACCAAAAAAGAGGCAGAAAAGGCAAGCATAGATTTAAACAAGATGAGGGAAAAAGAAATTCTTAAGTTTATGAAAAGAAAGAAAATTGGCATTGATTGTTCTGGTTTTGTTTTTTGGTTACTTGAGGCTCTTGATCGAGAAAAAGGGGGTCGGGGAATTGGGCTTTTAGCTCGGAAGACTAATGTCAAATTGTTGACTAGTGATAAAGTGAGTTTGGCAGTCGAGAGTCTGCCAAAAATCAAGGTCGGTGACCTTATCAGGCTAAATGAAGGCAAACATTTGGCAATTGTAATTTCACTTAAAAAGAAAGCTGATGGTGAATTGGTAGAAATTGAGTATGCTCACTCATCCAACCAGACTTTTTTACCTGGAGTTCATTTAGGGAAAATAAAAATAGTTGGCCCCGGGCAACCGCTAGAAAAACAAATTTGGCTGGAAAAAACTAAAAGAGGAAGAAATTACGGTAAAAATTTTTATTTGCCCTCAGAAGGAGATAGCATAAGAAGATTAAAGCTTTGGGCCTGACTATTTTTCTTCTTCGAGCAAAGAAACCAAAGGAGGGTTGGTAGAAAGCAATTCTACTTCAGCGCCACAATCCCGACATTCGAGGATTTCCCCGACTTGGGCATCAACAGGAATAGTGATTTTTCCTGGTTCGTTTTCCGGGCTATCGGCCTGGCAATCAGGACATTGAACAGTAGTAATCATAAAATCTGGTCTGCTGTTATATAATAGGCAGTAGCAGTTTAAGATATTAAGATAATTAATGGGAAAAAGCAAGCTTAAAATAAATCTTAAGAGAGACGACGAACAAAAAGGTATCTGGCAGTTTTCTTCTTACTTAAGTCCCCTGCCTGAGCACTTTAAACTCTCTTTGAAAGAAGGCTCAACCCCGGTAGTTGATTTTGAAAAAAATTTGCTTTTAAAAAGGGAAGATAAAAATCCCACTGGTTCACTTAAAGACAGGGGAATGGCTTACTTGGTCAGTTATGCTTACAGCCAAGGAGAGAAGAATTTAGTTTTGTCCTCCTCAGGCAACGCCGCTTTGTCTGCCGCCGCGTATTGCCGACTAGCTGAACTAAAGCTTCATGTTTTTGTTGCCCACAAAATTGATCCCCAAAAGCTAGCCATGATCAAAAAAACCCCTGCCCAAGTTTATCAATCTAGGCGGCCGCTGAGCGATTCAATCAAATTTGCCAAGCAAAAAGGCTTTTATAATTTAAGACCCTCAACTCATGCTTTTGGATCAGAAGGTTTTCAAACAATTGCTTTTGAGTTGGCCGAACTGACTCCTTTAGTAGAAGAGATTTTTTTGCCTGTTTCCAGTGGGGTCAGTTTGCTGGGGATTGCCCAGGGTTTTGCTAAATTGGGCTGGTTGCCTCGCCTTCACCTTTGCCAACCAGCTTCTTGTCCTCCCTTGGCTTCAGTTTTTGACCAAGACTATTCGGCAGAGAAAGAGAGTCTGGCTGATTCATTGGTAGCCAAATACACTCCTTTAAAAGAGGAGATTTTAAAAATAGTCAGGGAAAGTGGCGGAAGAGGTTGGGTAATTGAAAACCAGGCAATAAAAAAAGCCCAGTCAGCCCTAAGAAAGAAAAATATAAAAACCTCGGCTGAAGGGGCTTTGGCTTTAGCAGCAGTTTATAAAGCGAGAGAAAAAGGTTTTTCTTTGGAGAACACAGTTTGCTTGTTAACTGGCAGGGAATACTAAACTTGTGAATACTGATATTCTAAAGCAATTTAAGGAACCGGTTTTTTATATTACTAATGATGTGGAAAGAGCAATTGGTTTGGAGAGTCTTTTGCCCAACTATCATCTTGTTTGCTTGGATGACCATCCCTTGATTGATTATCTTATGGAAACAGGAGTTTCGGTTTTTTGTCTGGAAAGAGTTTTGGCTAAAAAAAACCTTCTTTTCCGCACTTCAGCCACAGTTTTGGCTCATCCTTTAACCCTTTCTTTTATTAAAGAAAAAGCCAAAGGCAGAAAACCGCGAATTTTGTTTTTCAAGCCCCAAAAAAAGCTGGAGATTTTAGCCCAAAGACACGGTTTCAAACTTTTGGGAAATAAAGCTGAAGTCAATCGCCTTTTTGAAGACAAAGTTTCATTTTTTAAGCTTTGTTTAAAAGAAAAAATTAAAGTTCTCCCCGGAGAAGTTCTAAAACTGTCCCAGGCTGATTTTGGCCTGCTTTCGCAGAAATATGGGTTACCTTTTGTTATCCAATTTGGCCGTGGCTGGGCAGGCAGTTCCACTTTTTTTATTGAAAGCCCGACTGAGTTTAAAAACCTGCAAGAGAAATTCGGCCAATTTAAGGTTCGGGTCTCTCGCTTTATTAAAGGCAAAACTGTTCTTAATAATGCCGTGATTGTCAAAAACCAGATTTTGCTCAGCAGTCCCGCTTTGCAAATAAAAGCCAACTTACCTCTGGCGCCCCATCTTGGAGCAACTGCTGGTCGTCAATGGCCGGCAGGATTAAGCTTTGGCCAAATTAAAGAGATTAATAAAATTAGTAGTCAGGTTGGGAGAATAATGGCTCGCCAAGGTTATCAAGGCTTTTTTGGTTTAGATTTTTTGATTGAAGATAAGGGGGGAGAAATTTATCTTTCAGAAAACAATGCCCGACTAACCGCCTCAGTGCCTTTTTATACCCAACTGGAGCTTAAAGCCGGGATTTTTCCGCTTTTAGGCTACCACTTGCTTGCTTTTGAAAATGAATTTTGTTTGCCAACGCCAAGCTATTTAGCTCCAGAACTTAAGGGAAGCGAAATTGTGGTTCGCAATTGCCAGCCCTCACCAGTAAAAATTTTAAAGACACTTGCTCCAGGAATTTATAGCCCGAAGCTTGAGTTTAAAAAAGAAAGCTATTTTTTGGAGACAGAGAGCCAAAGCCTTTTTTGGTTAAAAGCGGCTGCTCAAGGAAGAGTAGTAAACCCAGAAATTGAACTTTTTAAGATTAATACTTGGGCTGAGGTTTGTGAAAAAGATGGACAATTAAAAAAAGAGTATCAACAGTTAAGTAAAAGGATTTTGGAAAAAATAGTGTGGGAAAAATGCAAAACATAAGATTTTTAAAGCAAAAAGGAGACCGCTGGCTGTTTTTTTTGCCTTTCTTTCTCAGCCTTTTTGGCCTGCTAATGATTTTTGAGGCTTCTTCAGTCGCGGCTGGCCATGATTTTGGCGACCATTTTTACTATCTTAAACACCAGGCAGTTTCGTTGGTTTTAGGCGTGGGGCTATTTTTAGTTTTTGCTCGCCTTAATTACCGCTGGCTTAAAACTCTAGCTTTACCGGGTTTGCTGGTCAGTCTGGTTTTACTGGTGGCGGTTTTGATTCCTGGTTTGGGCCGACAGGTTTACGGCGGCAGACGTTGGCTGCAAGTAAATGGTTTTGGTTTTCAACCAGCAGAACTAACCAAACTTTCACTAGTAGTTTATCTGGCTACCTTGCTGGAAAAAAGAAAAGCGCTCTTTCCTTTTTTGCTGGTCGTGGGAGTAATTTTCTTGCTCTTGCTCTTGGAGCCGGATTTGGGGACCGCTCTTTTAATTTTAGCAATCGCTTTTTGTCTTTATTTTGTGGCTGGTGCTTCATGGCGTCGTTTAGGTTTTTTGCTGCTAGGAGGATTGGTTTTTGCTCCATTTTTAATTTGGTTTTCTCCTTATCGTCGTCAGCGGTTTTTGACTTTTATTGATACATCTTTTGATGCTCAAGGAGCCTCTTATCACCTTCGTCAGGTTTTGATTGCTTTAGGTTCTGGAGGTATTTTTGGTCGGGGATTGGGCCAGTCAAGGCAAAAGTTTATGTTTCTTCCCGAAGTAACCACTGATTCAATTTTTGCGGTTATTGCTGAGGAATTTGGCTTTTTGGGGGCTAGTCTTTTAATTTTTGCTTTTCTTTTTTTGCTTTATCGCGGTCTTCAGGTGGCCTTCTTGGCCAAAGATTCTTTTGCTCAATTACTAGTGGTAGGGATGGTAGCGACAATTGGTTTTCAAACAATTATTAATTTGGGAGCGATGGTCGCTTTAGTCCCTTTAACGGGTGTGCCCTTGCCTTTTATTTCTTATGGCGGTTCATCGCTTTTGGTTTGCTTAATTGGCATGGGAATTGTTTATAATATTTCAAAGAGTCTTCCTAAAACCAAAAAATGAAAAAAATAGTTATTTGTGGTGGCCATCATAACAGTGCCTTGGTAGTGGCGGAAAAACTAAAAGAAAAGGGTTATCAAGTTTTCTGGCTGGGTCACAAGTATTCAATGATCGGTGACAAAAACCCCAGTGCTGAGTATTTAGAAGTAAGCAAAAAAGGCTTTCCTTTTTATGAGATTAAAGCCGGTAAAGTCCAGCTCCAGTATCGCTTTTGGCAATACTTAGCCCGAATTCCTTTAGGTTTTTTCCAGAGTTTTAAAATACTTCGACAAATAAAACCAAAGCTGATTTTCTCTTTTGGCGGTTACTTGGGCTTACCGGTTGTTTACGTTGGCTATTTGTTGGGAATTCCCGCGGTTACTCATGAACAGACTGCGGTAGCAGGGGTGGCCAATAAGCTGATTGCAAAAGTAGCCAAAAAAATCTTTGTTACTTTTGAGTCTTCTGTAAAGTATTTTCCCAGAGAAAAAACCGTTTTAACAGGTTTGCCTTTAAGAAAAGAAATCTTTAAAAACAAAAAAAAGCTTTTTAACAATCAAAGAAAAACGATTTATATTACTGGCGGTAAACAAGGCTCTCATGTGATTAACAAAGCAGTTTTTGAAATTCTTCCTCAGCTTTTGGAGCGCTTTAATCTGATTCATCAATGTGGCTCAACCACACTTTTTGAGGATATTAAAAAAGCTCAAAAGCTTAAAAAAAGCCTTCAGGCCAAAGGCAAAAACTATTTGGTTCAGGAATATTTTTTCGAAGATAAGATTGGAGGAGTCTATAATACGGCTGACTTTGTCGTCTCCAGGGCTGGCGCCCACAGTATTTATGAACTTTTGGCTTTAAAAAAGCCAGCAATCTTGATTCCTATTCCTTGGGCAAACCAAAATGAACAGCTCAAAAACGCCCAGAAACTCAAAGACATGGGCTTGGCCAAAATTTTATCCCAGGAAAAAGTAGAAAAAGGCCAGCTTTGGGAGGAAATTTTGGAATTTGAGAAAAACTTGTCAAGCAAAAAGCCTAAAGTCCAATCACCCTTAGTTGAGGCCGATGCTGCTTCAAAAATCGTTTCCGAGATAGAAAAAATCCTCTAATCTTCTGATTTGCTTGACTTCTTTTCCAGGACAAGTTAATTTACACATCTGATGTGTGAAAGTTATAATGGGGGAAGAGTGGTCATAGAAGTTAATGGGAAAATAAGGCCCTTGGTGATGTGGCCGGAAATAGTGGTCCCTTTTCCAAAAGAAATAGTTATTCCTGCTTGTCTTGAAAGAAAAGCGACCAAAAAAAGTGTAGTCGAAAAAGTAAAAAAACTGAGTGAATATGACTTGGTTGTTTTGCCCCTGTTTTCTGCTTGGATGTCTGGTTTTGTTCTCGAGTCTTGCGCCCAGGAAAAGGGCCTGTCTTTTCCAACTAAATTGGGTTTAGGCGGAACATCAGAAATAATTGGCAATTTTGAAGACGAGAGCGGGATAATGCTGGAAGAATATCATAACCGAATAACCAAAGAGTCTTTTTCCCCGCTCAGAGCCAATGACGACCCCAAGATATTAGCTTTTTACTCATGGCTTGAGAGAGAAGCAGCCAAAGAAGGGAGTTTGGTTAATAAAGGAATTGATAAAATTGCCCTGAAAGCCGCGGCAATAGGTGCCAGAAAAATTGCGGTTGTGGATGAATCTGGGGTTGGAATAACACTGGGGATGCTGGTTCCTTTTATGGTCAGAAAAGCAGTTTCAGTAGAAAAGCTGGAAGCAATCAGACTCTTTCAGGCCGCCTGGCTTGGCGATGTCCTAATCGAAACTTTAGAAAAATCAGGCATAGGATGGGGCGATATTACTTCTTTTGAAAAAGGAATATTAATAAATGCGATAAGGGGTGGGATTCAAGTAGGGGGAGAACCCAGAGATTTAAGGGGGAGCGATTTTGTAGGAACAAGGTTTGATGCTAAGAATTTGAGAAATTTACACCAAAAAACAGTAGAAAGACTCAAGGAGTACGGAAAAACCCTGGCTTTGGATAATTCTTTGTGGATTTAGGCGGCCGCCTCAATACTGAGATAAGAAGCGGCCGCCCTTCGACCTCAAGCTAGTTGTTTGATACCCTGGCTCCTGCTTTTAGGGCCAGTTTGATTACCTCCTCGAACTCCGGGCACTCAATTTCCTCGAACTGGTCGAGGATCTTCCCGGGTTCGGAGAGACCAGTAGACTGCTGGTACATATCAACGCCTTCATTCGAGACGCCGACGTTAATTATGGCCAGCAGATCTTTTATCCACTCTCCTCCAGTAAGAAGGGGAGTGGTGACGCACGGTCCCTCGCAGAAGTAGAAGGCGTAGGAGACGGTGCCGTCTCCATTATCCCTCTTTCCGCACCAGCACGGCCTTTGGCCGCCTGGCTGGGTCGCCTCTCTTTGCGCTATCCGCCAGCAAGTAATGCGCTGGCGGTAGCGGGGGAGAGCTTTGTCGAGTGGATGACGAGGTTCAGGCCACCACCCAACAGCATCGGGGATTGGCGGATAGGCCTTTTCGAGCCTTATCGCAGGGTTGTCCGAACTCTGCACTCCGCCGGTGATCATCCAGACGAAAATGAAAGGTACTCCCCATCTTCCCGGGATGGCACCGGGTAGTTTACTCCCGTACGGGTTGAGGTAGTCTCCCATTGTTGGTGGGAGACTGGGGAGCTTAGGTTTCCCGCACGGGACTATCAGCGATTGCCCCGCGGAGATGTCTGGTTCCTCCAGCCCGTTCAAGTCCATAACAGCAAACGGGTTTGCCCCATACATTTCTGCGATGCCCCAAAGGTTTTCTCCATCTTGCACCTGATGGGTTGCCAATGGGACTGGAGGGGGAGTTGGAGATGGGCTGACTTGGTGCTTTGTTGTGCAGTCCGGCATTTCGAGTTCTAGGCCCACAGGCATTTGATTCCAATTTGAGATGCCGTTGTAGCGCGCCAGTTGGCCAGGGTCCACCCGGCAACGGTCGGCGATCCGCAGAACAGAATCGCCTGGCTGGACAACGTACTTGCAGCCGCATGGGCCTTCGGCTATTGAGTTGTGGGGTATGGAGGTTGCGATAAGGATCGCAGCCAGCAGCAACGTGAGAGCCTTCTTTATTGCTCTCATGGCTTTAGCCTCCCTTTTTGGATTATTGATCTGCCCAACGCAGACCGTAAGGCTAAAGCCAGCTATTCATAGCTTCAATCCTACGGCCGCGTTGGGTTTGTTTCCGTGCTTGAGGTTTTCAAAGAACAATTTGCCACATCTGTTTACAAGCATACTATGTAATAGATATGTAACAAATATGTTAATTATTTAAATATTTATCTTAAGAAAAGTCAAGTGGCAGTTGTTTTTTTACCGAGTTCTATATTTGCCAAGGGTAAAAAATTGCTTTATTATCTGCCTCCCTTGCCCAAACCCGAGCGTGAGAATCATTTTGAAGATCAACCAGAAAAGTCTCTTTCACAAACCGAAAAATTTAAAAAGAGGCTAAAAAAATCAATTGAGAAAATGGAAAAAGGTTTAGGAAGCAATAAAACAGAAAAGATAATTGAAGCGATGGAAAGAATAGAAGAGGCTCAAGTGACTCTTGATCAACTTGAAGAATTGCCTCCTTCGCCAGAACCAGGAGAGGGAACCACTGGTCAGCACTCCAGAAAAATTCGGCGCGGTAAAAGATAAGTTTTTTCTTCTTTCTTTTTTCTTTGTTTAGGTGTTAATATAGCCTTTGATGGATAATGCAATTAAGTGTCCTAATTGCGGGACTAAAATTGAAATTACCCAAGCTTTGAGACAAGAAATCGAAGAGCAAGTTCGGGTTTCAGAAAAAGCCAAATTTTCCCAAGAACTGGAAAAAGTAAAAAAAGAAATTGAGGAAAAAGCTCAAAAAGAGCAAGAAGAAAAACTGGCCTTAGAGATGGCGGATTTGAAAAAAGCTTTGGCAGAAAAAGAAGAGAAAATGGCTGAGTTTAGAGACCAAGAGCTTAAGCTTCGGGAAGAAAAACGAAAGCTGGAAGAAAGACAAAAAGAGTTAGCTTTAGAAGTTGAGCGTAAACTGGAGGAAGAGAGAAAAAAGATTGAAGCAGCCGCTTTAAAACAGGCCGATGAAGAGCACCGTTTAAAAGAAAAAGAAAGTCAAAAAGTGATTAATGACTTGAAAAAGGCTTTGGAAGAAGCACGGCGAAAAGCCCAGCAAGGCTCTCAGCAAACCCAGGGAGAAGTTTTGGAGCTGGACTTGGAGGAAACCTTGCGCAATTCATTTTCTCAAGATGAGATTGAGCCGGTCGGCAAAGGGGTTCGTGGGGCTGATGTTCGCCAAACAGTCAAAAGTAAAAGCGGGGTGGTTTGCGGGGTAATTTTGTGGGAATCCAAAAGAACCAAAACTTGGTCAGATAGCTGGATAGCCAAGCTTAAGGCTGATTTGCGGGCCGAAGGAGCCAATATTCCGGTGATTGTCAGTGAGGTTTTGCCAGCTGAAGCCCAAAACGGTTTGGGAGTTAAGGAGGGAGTTTGGGTAGTGGCTTTCTCTTTGGTTTTACCGCTGGCAGTTTTAATTCGTAAAAACTTTCTTGAAGTGGCTTATCAAAAAGTAACTCAAAAAGATAAGGGCCGCAAGGCTGACCTTTTGTATGAATATATTACCGGACATGAGTTTCGTCAGCAACTGGAAGCCCTGGCCGAAGTTTATCAGGAAATGCAGGCGGAAATTAGCAAAGAAAAGGCTGCTTTTGAGAAAATCTGGAAAGCCAGAGAATCGCAAATAAAAAGACTGGTTTTCAGTACTGCTAATATCTATGGAGGAATGCAGGGCTTAATCGGGCCTTCAAATCTTCAAATTAAGGGCCTGGAGCTGTTAGAATTAAGAAAAGATTCTCATGATGAGTAGAATTTATCCCACTATCATCACTACTGAGCGTGATCATTTGAAAAGATTAAGAGAGACCGAGGATTTGGGCATAAAAGAGGTTTGCTTTTTTGCCACCGGCATTGACCAAGAACAAAGAAAAGTTTTTTACCAGGAGCTAGAGAAAACTTCCATTAAAAAGATTCCTTTTGTTCACTTGCGCTCAGACATGGAGGTTTGGGAGCTGGATTTTTTAGTGGAAAAATATGGCACCGAGGTTCTAAACTGCCACTCGCCTTCGGAATATCCTCTACGAAATGATTTAAGCTCTTATGCCCACATGATTTACATTGAGAATACTTCGCCACCCCTTAAAGCCGAGGAAGTGGAAGTCTATGCCGGAGTTTGCTTGGATATTTCCCGTTTGGAAAGCGACCGCAGAACAAGAAAGAATGTTTATGAAAACAATCTCAAGGTAATTAAAAAATATCCGGTTGGCTGTGGTCATATCTCGGCAATTAAAAAAGAGTCTCATGTTGATCCGCAGAGTGGCACTGAGCGTTTTGATGGCCATGATCTTCAAGATGTTTCTGAGCTTAATTATCTCAACGAATACCGTCAATACTTGCCCCCAATTATGGCTTTAGAGCTAGAAAACAGTTTAGACGAGCAACAGCGGATACTAGACTATCTTAAATCTATTGGTATATAATTTAAGTATGAGCCTTTGGCAAAAAGGACTAATTTTAATCTTTTGCTTGGTTAACCTATTGGTTTTCTTCAAGGGTTTTTATGAGTCTAAATTCAAGAGAAACGCTTATGGTCTGACTCGTCCGTTGGTGTTTTTAGGTATCTTTGTTTGGGGAGACGCGGTTGTTTTTGGTCTATTTTGGTTTTTTTCTTCAATAATTACTCTTTTTTTATCCGACTGGTATTTATTTCTTCTGATTATCTCTGTTTTTTGGCTGGTCAGAAGCTTAGGAGAAACAATCTACTGGTTTAATCAGCAATTTTCAACTATTAAGCGGAATCCGCCAGAAAAGCTTCCTGGGTATTCTTTTTTTCATAATGATTCTCTTTGGTTTGTCTACCAGATTGTCTGGCAGGTAGTGACAGTAGTCTCGATTATTTTTTCCAT
>DATKVU010000039.1:0-1395 GCA_035529915.1 Clostridia bacterium | reverse complement strand
GGAAGGAAAGTAATTCAGAATCTAAGGGCAAGTTACACTAAGAAAACACAGGAGCTTGCTAACGAAAAAAAAGAACTAGAAGCTCTAAGAGAAAAACTAACAAACCAGCAAAGATTGATGACTGATTCTAACTTTGCAAAGCAAGTTAAAGATTTAGCATCCGATCAAACAGACCACGACATTTGGGATGATAACGGCAGAAGGGCTCAAATAAAGAAAGAAGCTGCAATCATGATGCAAGAGATGCTCAAGCCATTGCAGCAAGAAGTCACCCAAGAAAGACGAGCACTTGAGCTTGAAAGATTTAAAGCAGAACATACAGACCTTCCTGAACTACGCGTTGACATTGCGAAGCTTCTTACAGAACGTAAAGAGCTTAAGTTAGAAGACGCTTATTACATCGTTAAAGCGAAGAGGGAACAAGCTATGTCTCACGAAGAAAAAGCTATTCGTGCTGCAAAGAGAGAAGAAAGCAGAGTTGGTTTGTACAAAACTTCTAACGGCAAGAACGTTGACTCTGGAAAACTAACACAGCCTAAGTTTAAAGATGCCTGGTCCGCATACCAATGGAACAAGGCTAACGGTGTTAAATGAAGATTGGCGATACGGTTTATGTAGTTGAATGCTCTGGAAACTTTTATCACAGCACAAAGCTATACATAAAGAAAGGCATGGTAACAGCATTTTTGCCTTCCTTTGATCCTAATCGCCCAAACATTGACATTGTTTTTTATGAACCTAAGTCTTGTGATGATGAAATCTTTAACAAAAGTTACAGCTTTAACAAAGTTTTTAAAACAGAGATTGATGCAATTTGCGATATGAAAAATCGTGAAGAAATAATGGATCGGAATCTTAGGAGATTAGCTTCAACAAAACATTGGGGCAATATCTGAAGTTTACAAAATCTTAATCTATAGAGGCCATGTCTCCTCTTTCGCGCTGAACCGGTTGGTTACCGGCGAAAATGACAGACCCTTGTTTGTAGAGCTTCCTTTGTCGGAACAATTCTAAAATAAGCAATCATTTTTAACTTTAACTAACCAATTTAAAAGAAGGAAACAAAATCATGGCTATATCAAACGATCTATTAAGCTCAACCCTATACTCAATCAGAGATAGCGAAGTTGACCAGCTCTTCAGAAAGACTGCATTCCTCGACCTCGTTAAAGCAGGCGGTGGAATCGAGTACGAAAACGGTGGTATCAAAATCCAGAGACCTCTCTCTGTTGTTGACCACTCCACCATAACCCAGCTTGCTACCGGCTACGAGCCCGTATCTCTAGCTGTAAGCGATGTCCTCAAGCCAGCCGTTTACGACTGGTCAGACTTCGTAGCTCCAATCGTAATCACCCAGAAAGAAGAGCTTGAAAACAGCGGCGAGAAAGCAATCGT
>DATKVU010000038.1:0-1498 GCA_035529915.1 Clostridia bacterium | reverse complement strand
CAATCCCTGTTTTTGATGAAACCGACCATATCAAAGACGGATTAGTGCAGGTTAAAATAACACACGAAGGAACTGGGGTTACAGGTCATGTTTTTTATATTGATTTTGTCTGGCTAATGGATGGAATTAATGTCGGGGCTTCAACGAATTTGAAAGGTTATGCGAGATATAATTTTGGCTCAAATAATTTTTCAGGGGATGGAAATTTCACAACTGACGGGAATATTACCGCTTCAAATATTTATGCCACAGATATAAACACAACAGCAGACATTAACGCAAACAATTACTCTGCCCTCGCTTTGAAAAATTGCACAGTTAAAACAAATGCAAATGGGGCGTTTTATTGCAGGGCAGATGGGGAATTAGCTGAAAACCAAGTGATATGTGTAAAAGTTGGCGGGCAGTTTGGAACTTGCACGTCAGATATTAACGCAAGCGGGGGATGTACCTGTGCTTAGTGGCTGATTAAAATGTGCGATATGCTTGCGATAATTGAAGGGGCAGCAGCCCCAGACAAAAAAAGGAGAAAAAAACATGAGCTTATTGGGCAAACTTAATCCTGCACGGCTTCCTGCCAAACTGAGGGAGAAAATGGAAAAGGCAATGATTGAAACTAAAATGCTCAACTATGAATTAATCGGGAAGCGGTTAAGCTCACAGGCGTTTAAAACATATTACCTTGCAATAGACAAAACGCTCACAGGGGAAACAGACAACAAAACAATCAAGCAATGGGCGTTTGCAAAAAAAAGGTTCTCAAAAACAATCGGGGAAGCTGGGCCTGAATTAAAATTAATTCAGGGATGGCTACCTGATTTTTACCAGAGATTGCTTAACAAAAATGTTTTAGATTCTGACAAGAAATTCATTCTCTCCCATTACCTGCCTTATGTGAAAGAAGCTGAAAAGCAGCAGCTTGCAATAGAATTAAGAGAAAGCAAATTAATCAAGTAGGAGGAAAAAAAATATGAATGAAGACCAATATTATGATGAAAATACACCTATGCCACTGCCATTGCCGCCAACCCAACAATGGCAGAAACCATTTGATTCGGATGTGGAGGTATCCCAAAGTATTCTGACCATTAAGCCACTAATAACTGACAAGGATGGGTACTTAATAATTGACACTGATGACCTGCCAAAATCAAACCTACCGCAGGAAGACCTTGCGTTTGTGAGAAGGGGAATAATATTTGCCCAGCAAATAAGAAACTATGGCTTAATGTTTGGCATTGACATGACAACTTCAGCCAACACAATAACAAAGGAAATTTATACATGGATAATTTCTTCACGGGGCAAAAACTTTGCCGCACCGATTTTATCCAAAACAAGCATTTACAAAAACGAAAGCGATACAAAACAATTCATCAGGGATGAAAGAATGCAGAAAAGAGGGTTTTTTGGAAGATTATTTGGAGGTAGATAAAAAATGGCAGAAGATATGCTATGGTTTTTTGCTGACCCTGTAATTGGGTCTGCAATAGTTTTA
>DATKVU010000037.1:0-1346 GCA_035529915.1 Clostridia bacterium | reverse complement strand
TCCCCATTTAGTTCCTCAACCTTTGTGTTTCCACAGCGGTTGCATGTCCAGAAAGCGGTTTTTACTTTCCTAACCATTCAGGCCCGCCTCCTCTTCGCTTTTGGCGGCTATGCTGGCTTTGTCTACTGTGGTTTTGCCGAGTTTGCGGTCGTCTATGGTTATGGTGTTTTCGTTTTCTTCCAGGAGCCTGCCTGTGAACCGGTAGCCATTTTTAAGAATTAGTGTTACCTGCATTTTGTCTCATCTCTCTCAACTCTCTAAAATTTTTTTGCCATTACTATTATGGCTTTCTCCTTAATATACTTTTACCTGATTTTTTCCAAACCCTTTTAAATGTTGTTATGATTACTATTATTATGAGTAAAGAATTAAGTTGTTTGCAGTGTGGTTATTCTTGGGAACCCAGGAAAAAAAAGCCAAAGGAATGCCCTGATTGTAAATCTAGAAAGTGGGATAAAAATGAAAAGCGAACTGCTGAAAATTAGGTTAAATGAATTCAGCCAACAGCTTGCAAGTTTGCTGTTACTGAAGCCCAAAAAAGCAAAAATAAAAAGCCTAACTAAGAAAGAATTGTTATTGCAGAAGAAGTCTGAAAATCACCAACATAAACTTAAAAACAGAAAGAGAACAACCGTCTTTTATTTTTTTACAAATAATAACAAGGAAGGAATTATTTTAAAAAGAAAATATTCTAAGAAAATTACAAACAAAAGACTGTGTTTTAATTTATTGAATCAACGAAGCAGGGGATTTAAAAGAGGAATAATACATGCTTTTTCTTTTTCAGAATGGAAAAACAAACTAAAGAAATTTGAAGGGTGTTGCCCTTTTTGTGGTAAGCGTGTTGGAATTGATAATCTTAGTTTAGACCATATATTACCTTTGAGTTTGGCCCCTACAGGCTTTGTTTATACGATTAAGGATGTCCAACCTTTATGTATGTCTTGTAATTCAAAAAAAAGCAACAAGGTATTTTTTAAATAATTTAAAAGCCTCCCTGTTCATTTTCCAAACTTCACACTTCCATTGGCCCTTTGATGAATGTGTGGGCAAAGTAGTCTCTGATGTGGGGCCAGCAGTTGTCACAATAGAAGTAGGTGGCTTTGCCTTGGATGCTGATGTAGTTGCGTGGGTTTGGTGTGCGTTTGCATTTGTGGCAGGCGCATTTTAGCAGGGGGTGTTGTTTTGTTGTGTGTAGGAAACTATGGCATATTTCACAGTTTACTTTTGTTCTCCTTGTCATGTTTGGGGCCTTCCGCAGATGGTGTTGATGTAGTGCTGGTTTATTTGGTTTGTTTGTTCTGGTGTGAACCTGTGGGCTTTGGCGTATGTTCTGAGCTGGAAGG
>DATKVU010000036.1:0-1104 GCA_035529915.1 Clostridia bacterium | reverse complement strand
CTGCGGACTTGAAAAAGCAACAAGACGAGATAGAAGCTTCTTATAATTACCGAGATAGAAAAGCTAAAGAAAGTGCCGATAAACAAAAAGAACTAAATGCTGAAGTATTCCAAAGCATAAGCGAAAATTCACAAAAGATAGGGGAATTAATTGTTGCAACTTTTGAGAAACAAGCGGACGTAGCAAAAGAGAATGTGCAAAAGCAAACGGAAGCACTAGAAAATGCTAGACAACGAGCGCAGGACGGACTATCAAACAATATCAAGTTTGAAAAAGAACAGCTAGTACAACGTGAAGCGGAGCAATTAAGAGCAGAAAAGAGAAAACAAAACGCTGCTAAACTTACGGCATTGTTTAACCTGGTTGCTGCTGCTGCTGCTAGTGGGGATAAAGATGCTGTTATTAATAGTATTGTTCAGTTTGGATTGTTAGAAGGTGCTGCTGCTGCTATAGAAGGTAGCTTCTTTGAAGGTTCGGAGGACATTGGCAAGGCTAAAAAACCACTAGATGCAAATGGGGGGCGGTTAATTTTGGCGCATGATAACGAGCGTATCGTTACAGCTAAACAAAACAAGGAACTTAACGGCATGAGTAATAAAGACCTTGTAAAAAATGCAAAATTAGGGGAAAGAATAAGCGATTTATACCCGATGTCGGAACAGTTAAATGCTGCTCATTTTGCGCAACAATCTAAGGCATTAACCGAAGCATCAAGAAAAACAGATAGCAACGCTTTTGGAGCAATTGAAAGAGGATTGCAGGAAGTTAAACGTGCGATTATTAACAAACCAACTCAATCCGATGATTTGGTAAAAGTTAGTGAGGTTGCTGTTGAGGTGTTGAGAAAAACAGTAAGCGGTCAAATGACTAAAACAGAAAAGATTAAAAAATACATCTAATGACTGACATACGGCACTATTGGAAAGGCGAACTAGTACACCCTAGAGATTTTAAAACTAGGGTTACTATTGATTGGCTAAATAGAAAATCGCAGCCATCTATTGACGTTGAAACATTGCGTTTCTTTGGCGATACTGGCGCACGTATGCGAGAGCGTTTTTTAAATGGTCTAAACGGTGGTGTTGGTACGTTTGAGGGCGACCC
>DATKVU010000035.1:0-5190 GCA_035529915.1 Clostridia bacterium | reverse complement strand
TATTTGCTAAAGTTTGTTTCAGAAAACGCTGTTCCGATAATCGGAATAATTGTTTTTGGAATTCTTGCGGTTGGAATTCTTTATGCAATTTTTAAAAGGCATCAAAGCTAAGGGGAGCGTGACTATATGACCATGACCAAAATCGTTTTCAGTTTTTTGCTGCTTGCTTTGTTTTTGCAGGCAGCGTCTGCTATTGACGTTAACAGCATGTCGCAGGCAGAGTTTGACGCCTATATTTTGAGCGTGCAGCAGTCTGTTCCAGTGCAGCAGCAGGTTTCTGTAACAATGGACAGCGAAATGCAGAAACAGTTTGACATAATGCGGACAGAGCTTGCTGAAACCAGGCAGGCTGTCAGCCGCATGCAGGAAAAGTTTGCCGTTCTGGCGCAAGACAACAAAAGCAATATAGACGCCGCGACAGAAAAGATTATTGCTGAAACAAATGCAGCGAGGGCAAAAGAAATTTCTGTTCTTAAATCTGAACAGCAGGCTTTTCTTACGGAGCGGACTAATCCTATTAGAATGTCGCTGCCGTTGATTGGCGTCTTCTGTATTCTTACAGCAGCCTTTCTGCTTTACGTTGCAAGGACTTACAACTTCAAGGGTGGTAAGTAGTGGCTGAACAAAAGCCTGGAATGTCTGGCCTTGTAAAGTGGGGCCTGATAATTGGCGTAATAATCTTTATTGCCTTCGGGATTGTTTCCCTGCTTTTTATTTTTGCGCTTCCAAGCATGCTGCCAGGGGAAGGTGGAGAGCTTGCGCCAGTACAGCTGCCAGAAATAGGAAGCAGGCTTATTGTCGTAGTTGTTATATTTGTTGTTGGGATTGTTTTTGTCCTGGCGGTTGCTTTCGTAATCTACGAGATATTTTTCAAGAAAAAAGAGCTGCATATTGTTCAGGAGCATCACAAGGTTGTAAAGGACGCGACAATGCTTAACCCAGTAAGCACTCTTGGAAACCTTATTTTGACTGGCCAGAACAAGATACAGCACTATTCCCTGGGCAAGATAATTGGCCACACTCAAGTGCCTGTTTCTTTTGAAAGGCATGTCGTAATCTCGCAGAACGGCCAAGAGCATGAGAGCAGCGAAAGCTACAAGGATTACCTTAAGAGAAAAGCAGAGGCAAAGGAAAGCGGAAGGGACAAGTATGATTTTTTTGCTTTCACGTCAGGAAAGGGCGTTTACGGGC
Source organism: Clostridia bacterium (assembly GCA_035529915.1). Lineage (GTDB taxonomy): Bacteria > Patescibacteriota > Microgenomatia > UM-FILTER-40-11 > UM-FILTER-40-11 > DATKVU01. The sequence continues at coordinate 3,999 of DATKVU010000035.1, read as the reverse complement.
TTCCGATATTCAACCTATTAGAGCCAGTAAAAATATTCGCATGCTATCCAAGCGAAAGAAGCCCTGACTTGATTGGGGACGTTGAAATACTGGACGTTGGCACTTGGAAGGTGTCAGGGGTAAACATTTTTGTCCCAGCGCAGAGAAACAACGAGCCAATGTTTACAGCCAAAGAGTTTGAAGCACAACTGTTCCCAATAGCGTATATGTCATTGCTTGACTACCTTGGATTGATTGCGCAAAGGGGCGTAGAGGGTGACACTGCCCTGCAGAAATGGCTTGAAACAAAGTCAAGCAGCGTAAACGTAAAGGAGAAGGCTGCATAATGCCTAACATAAATTTTAATGACATAGATACTTCAACATTGCCCTCTAATTTGAGGGAAAGGTATCTCTCACAGGTAAGGCAGGGCCAGAAGCTTTACTACTGGGGGCTAATGGCCTTTGGCTGCCTTCTCGTAATTGTCGGGGGGGTTATGTGAGAATAATCTACCACCTGGTAAAATGGGTTTCAAAGGAAAGCGGCCTTATAGTAAAGGGGTCAAGGATACAAGTAAAGTCTTTTGACAAGGTAAAAGATTTTATAGAAGTTGGCTACAGTATTGAAAGGGTGGAAGCAATACAAACAAGGGGAGAAAAGAAAGATGGTCTTGAGAAAGAAAAAGGAATTGAAGAAGACAGAGTTTTATTTTAGCGTTTAGGAAGGTGTAATGATATGGTTAAATTCAGGGGGTTAAAGAAAAAGATTGGCAGCGCCTTAATAGAGCAAGCCTGGCTTTCATACAAGTACGGGTTTACAGCAGGAGCTTACGGCAGGACAGAGCTTTCAAAGCAGGATTTTTGCAAGAACATAAAGCTTGTAATGGAGCGGGGAAAAGAAATTGCAGACTTTATGCCAGTTAGGACAAAAGAAAAAGAGGAGATTTAAAATGTCAGGAGCTTACTGTAACAATTTAGGCAGGACTTTTAACAAGAGAACACGCGGGCTTATGAGAGTTGCAAGGGAGCGAAAATAAATGGTTGCTTTAAGCTGTTGGCCCGCAGACCATATTGTTGCTTACACTTTAATAGAATATTTTATTTTAGTGTTAAGCGCGTTCTGTTGTGGTGTTTTAGTAGGATATTATTATAAAATTTATAAGGTGAAAACTAATGTCAGACGAAAGCTTTAAGCAACAGGTTAGAAAAAAAATCCTGGAAATGAAGCCAGACGCGCAAAACTTCTACACTGAAACCTTTAACCTGGTGTCAGTAATCCTAAGGCTTAACCCAGAGCCAGAGCTTGAGCCGCTTCGCAACAGAATGATAATGCTTTACAGAAAGCCAAATTCAAAATTCTCTTTTACCCTTGCGCAATACGAGGCACTTTACAAAAAATATAGGGAAGAAGGCTCTTTAAGGATAAGGGGCGTTTCCTTAGACCTTGACGACATAAAGGAAACGCTTGACAGGGCCAGGCAAGACCTATTATTTTACCTTGCGCTAATAGAAGACAAGCCCAAGAATTACGGCATTATAATAGAAAAGCAGGCAAGCAAGCAGGTGACCAAATGACGCTGATATTGCACTCTGGCAATTCACACACTGCGAGCCAGGGTTTTGAGAGAAGCCTTGACCTGGTCTGTGCTGAATTTTGCCAGAGAACAGTATCAGGAAAAGGGGATTTAAGCGCCTGCAAGGATTTTGCATATAGGAAGCACAGCCTTGCGGTTTCTGTATGCAGGCCCTGCAGGCAATTATTCCCCTTTTAAAAGCAGGTGTTAAAATTGGAAGAAATAAGCTGGCAGCAATATTTTTATGACGAGAGATACAATATAGCAATCCCCTGGGCGAAAAACCTCTGCAAGTGGGTGGTTGTAAACGTGCCAGATTTCTCTTTTTTCTTCGGCTACAAGAAATGGCTTGTTAACATGACCTTCCTATTCTTTTACTTATACATAATAGGCAATTTTCTGCTTTCAGCAAACCATGACATATTAGGGTTTATTGCAAGGCTATTGCTTATAACCTTCATAGCAGGAGCTTTCTACAGCAGAATGGTTGCACTGCTTGTACTCAAAGGCCTTGAAGCCTACCAGGCAACAGCAAAGGAAGCTTTAAATAGAAGTTAACCTCTTATTCTATCGTTTCAAAAATCCCGTAGGGCTGACACTCGCGGGGGGTGACAAAAAGATGGTTGACGTTACAGACGTTTCCACTACTGACGTAACCAATGCGGCAATATACCTGTTCTATGCTGTGATTATAGCAATAGCAGGGCTTGCGGCCTTGATTGTGCTGGTTGCAGTGCTTACAATGCTTCTTGGAAAAATCGGTTTCGGGAATATCCTGAAAATGGGTAAAGGGTAAGCAACAAAAAAAGCAGGGCGTTTTTTAAAGCGCCCTGCAATTTACTTTTTAAGCCAACATTTAAATAGAAGTTAAGACTTTATTTAAATGATTTTAGAAACCTGCAAGGCTAAAAACTGCGGGGGTGAAAAAAAGAATGGTAACAGACGAAGAAGTTGCAAGCATTACAGACGCAAACGTAACTGCGGCTGCTCTGTACTTGTTCTATGCTGTTCTTATAGCTATTGCAGGATTAGCTGCGCTTATTGTTATAGTAGCTATTCTGACAGTGCTGTTGGGCAAGCTTGGCTTTGGAAATATCCTAAAAATGACCAAATAGTTTTTAGGGGCAAAGCCAGGGGGCGGGGAATTTCCCGCCCCCAAAGACCACTATTTTTGAAGCGGCTGGCTTAAAGTGCTGTTGTTAAGCAGGTCTTCAACAGTTGAAAGCCTGTCAAAGTATTCCCGCTTTCCGTCTTCCTGTAGCATTATCTTAAACGTCTGGTTGACTTCCCGCCTCGGCAGCCTGTTCCTCTTGTAAGCCTCTTTAAGCTTTACAAGCCTGGTGACAGAATAGGAAACAGACGTGCTTTTCTGCCTGTTTAGCAATGCCTCAAAGGTGTTTTTGCTTGACAGCCTAAAGCCATGCTTGGCGCACTTTACAAGCTCGCCCTTGTCTGTTACAAAATACAGCTTTGACCTGATACTTAACAAATCGCCAGTCTTTCCCTCACCAAGCTCGTTTTTAAGCTGGCCAATTTTTGTGCCGGTTTCAAGCCTGTGCTTTGTCAAAAGGCAGTCTGTGTCAGAGTAGATTGCCCCATGCTTTGAGATTAAAGAATTTATTATGGCCCTGCTTTTTGACAAAATAAGGCTTCCGAACTCTGGCTTAAACAGGCCGCCTGCAGTTTCCTTTCCAGTTGCCCAGTCGCGGTTTCGCTGGCAGAATTTCCCAATAAGGCTGTTTAACAGCAGCTTGTAGTAGTCCCGCTTGTTGCTGTCCTCTGCGCCAAGCCCTTCCTTTTCCTTAATATTGTCAAGCTCCTCTTTTTTCCTGTAAATGTCAAGCATGTACTCTGCAAGAGGGTGGTTAATGTCCTGCTGTTCAGGATACCAGCCATAGCCCCAAAGCCCTTGTATTTCAACACCTCTCTTTAATGCCAGGGCAACTTCTTCTGTAGTGCAATAGGACAGGCCGCTTCTTGGAAACGTGAGCTTAAAGAATTTGGAAATTTCCTTTATTGCTGGAAGGCAAGGGTACTTTTCTTTTTCAGGAAACTTGAAGCGGACACCAGTAAATCCTGAAAAGCCGCTTTCAATCTTTTCAAGCGTCAGCTTTTCAAGCTCGGTGTTTGAAAAGTTTAACGGCACGTTTATGGTTGCGTAAGGGTACAGGCTGTTAATGTCGTAATAATTGACTTTTTCAAAGAAGCCCCTGCCAAAGGCGGTAAACTGTGCGCCATGATAGGTTTTAGCAATGAATTCAAGAAGCCTGTAGTTGGGTAAAAAGAGCCTGTCTTTAAGGTAATGCTTTTGGAAGACCCTGCCTGAAAGCTGTGCAGGTGTAAGCGACATTTTTACGTTGCCTTCAAGGCAGAGCTTGTAAATCCTTTTGGTTAACTCAAGCTGTATTAGCGCGTCCTGCTCTGCGTAGTCAACAAAGTGTTTAAAC
>DATKVU010000034.1:0-3237 GCA_035529915.1 Clostridia bacterium | reverse complement strand
CTAATCAAGTCATCCATTGAACCTTTTTTATTCAAGCTTTTCCACCTCCCTTGAATTTCTCTTTAAGTGTCATTTTTACCAATATGCTCTCCTTTCATACACAGCAATTTTTTTTCTCTGTTTTATTCTTTCTTTTTCACTCATATCTCTTAGTTTATTATATTCCCTAACAAAATTTATGTGAGCTTTTAGTCGTTTTCTTTCTGCTCTTTTTTTTTCACTTTTTAACATCTTTTTTATTTGCAAGTCCCTTTTTGAATAGGTGTAAGTTGTCTGTTTAGGTCTTTGTTTTGTTGTTTTGTTAGTTTTTCTTCTTGTAGTTTCTACTGTACTGCTTGCAATAAATCTTTTAAATTTTGCATCTGCTACTGCTTGCGCTTTTCTTCGCCTCAAAACAGTGAATGGATTTATACTCATATTTTTACCTCCCTTTTTTTTGTGTAAGTTTCTTCGCGCATTATTTTTTCGCAATCTCCGTTGGAATAGTATTTGAACACCAACGCACCGTCTAAATGGCTTTGGCTTGAAAGCAATTTTCTTTTCATAATCTTACACCCCATCTTCCCCAACGCTTTCCTTTCTTTTTCCTGCGCTTTTTTGTTGAACCTGCTCTTGCTTTTTGAATAAGTCCAACTTCTTTTCTTCCTAAAGCAAATTGTGTTTTTTCAACATAGCTTCCTGCCTTTGTTTTTCTAAAGCGTTCAGGTTTCCATGTTCCAATAAAAGAAGCCAGTTTGCCCCTTCCGGGCAGGATTTTAAAAGACCTTTTCAAACTTTCTTCATCAATAAAACTTCCTGCTCTTGCGTAAGCCTGTTTTTTTGAATAAACCTTTGCGCTTAATGGTTGCCACTCTCCCCTTTTCCAGCCTGTTTTTGTTTTAACGCCTTTGCCTCGCACAAAGACTTTGAAGCCAAAAGTTTCTGATGGCTTTGGTCTGCGTGGCAATGTTAAGAAAGGAATTAAAGGAACTCTTGGCGTTGTAGTTACAGGCGTGGTTGGAGTAATAGCAAGGGTTACCAATCTTTGCTCTGTTGCAGTTCTTGTTGGTTGTCTTGTTCTTAAAGCCAAACCAAAAAGTTGCATTGGCACAAGTTTTTGTGATAAAATACTTTGCTCTTTTTGTATTGAAACAGGTCGTTGTTTTTGTGCAACAATATCCAAACTTAAAACTTTTTGTATTGGAATGGTGGCAGTTGTTGGTGTTAGTTTTAATCCTAATTCTGTTCTTGATATTGGCACAGTTCTTGTTCCTAAAAATGTATCAGTTTTAAACCCTATTCCAAAACGCTGTTGACGCTTTGTTAATGAAAGAGGAATTGTTTTTATTTCAAAAAATGGTTCGGTTTTAAAGCCAGGTATTTCTCCAACCTTTACCCCACTTGAAACAAATTCTATTTCTTCAAAATCTCCCTTTGGTCTTTCAGGCAATCCCATTGCTAAAGCGGTTGCCGAACCAGGAGCAGCCAAAGATATAAATGGTGTTGTTACTGTTTTAGTTGGAATTGGTGTTTTTGTAACTGCTGCTGCAATTCCTCCGCCAACTTCTTGTGCAATTCCTGAAAACCTTGCAGTAATTGCCTTGCCTGCTGTTGTTTGTTTAACAGCAGTTGTTAAACCGCCTAATTGCAGATTTTGCCCAAAGTTTCTAAACTCTGATGGAATTTCTCCAAAGGTTGTTGCAAAAGGAGTGCTTTTACCTGCTCCGCGTTTTATTGTTTTACCTATTGCATCTGTTCCTTTTTCAAGTGAAATAAAATCAACGCTTGCATCTTTTATTTCAAAAATGTCTTTTGTATCTCCTATTTCAAATTTTCCCCAAAGCTTTCCTGTTGCTTTTGCCTTTACACCTGCCTCTGGTTCTAATATGCCTTTTATGTCTCCAGTAACCACGCCTGTATAACCTTTGCCAACATCATCACCAATTGTAAAGCCTTTTAGTTCTGATGTTGTGCGTTCTGCAAACCTTGTAACACCGCGCTTCTTAATCAAATCACTTCTTATTTTTGTTGGAACAGCCTGCCCCCAATGAAAGAAATCGCTTTTTATTCCTTTGGCTAAATCGTCTTCAAGTCCAAGCTTTACAAATGCCTTGCCTGTAATTGGCTGTTGTGATAATAAAGGTTTTACTTTTGCAAACTCTTTAGGTGGCACTCCTAACTCTGTTGTTGTTAGTCTGAAAAAAGCATCATCACCTGTTTCAATTGATAACTGTTTTAATTTCACTCCTGGCACTCCTGTTTTAACCCTTGTAACTTCTTGCATATCAAAGCCTCTGATAAATTTTTCTGTTCTCTTTCCATCAAATTCTAATTGAAATTCAGAAAACACTTTTGGCCCTGTAACACCTTTAACTTTTTTGCTTGTTTCTAAAGAAAATGGTTCAATGATATCTCTTGGTATTCTTGCACCAATCGTTTCATCCAAAAAACCAACTATTGGCCTGCTTTCTTCCAAATCAAATTGTTTTGCAAGGCTTACCTTAAAGCCCTTGCCAGTAAATCTTTTTTCAAGCGTTCCCAAAAAAGGAATCCTTGCTTGTTCTCCTGTTTCTGTTATAAAAAACTTTCCCCCTGTAAAAACCTGTTTTGTTGGCAGGTTTTTCCCAACTGTTTTACTAAACAAGTCTATTACTGGTTGGTCTAAACGCAACAATGGCGTAAACTTTTGCCCTTTTGCCAAAGCGCCTGTTGCCTTAACTGCGCCAGGAAACCTAAAAGCTGCATCATAAAAAGCAAACTGTCCCGCAACATCTGTTGCTGCTCTAATGCTTCCCTTTGTTATTTTTCTTTCTCCAACAAACGGAACATCAAATTTTAATTCGTAATCAGGCAAGGTTGAAACAACAGGCTCACCTATCATAACAAAGCCAAGCCCTGCCGATTTTGCTCCAACATCCAAACCAAGAACACCAACCTCTGCTCTTTTTTGAATTTCTTTTGCAGTTCCTTTTCCAGTTCCAAAAGCAACTACTTGAAAAGCCTCCTTAAACTTTCCCTCTTTAATTAATTCCTCTGCTGCGCGTCTTTCAATAGTAGAAAGTTCAGGTTGTTGCTTAAATGTTGCAGCAGTTTCAAATAGTTGTCTTCCTGCTTGTTTTATGTCTTCTTTTCTTTCTTCAACAAATTTTGGAAAATCAGTAATTGGTTCTAATCCAAGTGGAATTTTTGGCCTTGCAGCAGCCGCTATTTGTTGTTGTTCTCTTAAAGCGATTGCTTTTCTTGCCTGTTCTGCCTCCA
>DATKVU010000033.1:0-1280 GCA_035529915.1 Clostridia bacterium | reverse complement strand
ATATTTTTAGTTTCAGTACTTATGGATTTGGTTAGATCAGCCTTTTTTTCAAGAGATGCATTTGTTTTTTCAGCCTGTTGAGTTAAAGTTTTTTCGGTGCTTATACTTTGTGCTTTAGCTAAATTTTGAGCATCTATGTTTTTTCTAAGGTCATCTTCAGCTATTTGTCTTTTAGACGTATTGTTAAGCATTTCTTTTTCGATAGCTTCGACAGGCGCACCCTTGCCCATAGCTTTTTGACGCTGTTCGCCTAATTGTCTTTGGGCGTTATCAAGGCTATTGATTTTTGCTACAGCCGCATCGATATTTTTTTCGTAGGTCTCCATACTGATGGGCACCTTGAACAATTCGCGCATGCGGGTGTTGACGTCTTGTGATACGATTTTAGACTGAGCATCAATTTTTTTGAAAGCAGTTTCTATCGGTTTGGTTTGGACAGCAGCTGTCGGCTGATCATGCATTTGTTGAATCTGATGATGTATTCTGCCAAGAGCACCATCAAGTTGTTTTTGTTCTGGCGTGGCAGCTGATGAAAGCATCTTTCTTTCAGCGATAAAACGCTGGGTTCTGGCTTCAGCAATGGCTTTTTGGTCGCGTCTGATTGTGGTTTGGCTTACATCGAACTGCTTGGCGTATTGGGCAACCGATCTTTGTGTACCGAGCATTTCTTTTTCGAGCGCATTTCTGCGCTCCATTACAGCCAATTGTTTTGGATTGGTGTACGGTGATTTCTCAGCATACCATTCGGCACCTTGACTTTTTTTCCAGGCTTCGCCAGCGACACCGCCACCGCTGGAAGCTGTTATCAGTGGACCGCCTTTGCCAATTGAATTTTGAGCAACGGCAAGAAGCGCATATTGTCTGATAAGGGATTTTAAAGCTTCGCGCTGGCCACCGATCCTTGCTGTGATTGCAGCAATACGGATTTGCAAGCCCCGGCCAAAGGCGTTCATTGCAACCTTGCCGAGGCTTTGAAACTGTTTTTCAAGGTTTTTTAAATTTATTTTATCAAGAGTGGTTTGGATTGTGACGGCAGAAGTTCTAACACGATCAAGATCAGCTTCGAGCCGTTTCATATCGGTGTCAGTATATCTTATCGCGAGATCTATATCTGCCATTATTTTTCCTTTTTCTTTTTCTTAGGCTCTCTATTACAGTACTCAAGAAAAACTCTGTCTAAAATATTGATTCGATCAAAAAACCGTTCCCGTGTTTCGCCTTTTATTTCAAGTTCATTGGCCATGGCCTGCATCTCCAGAAACGATATCGGATATGGACCG
>DATKVU010000032.1:0-1958 GCA_035529915.1 Clostridia bacterium | reverse complement strand
TTCCGCTCGCTATAGATTCCCATTTCTTCAATTTCTTCTTTTGTCTTTTTCATTCTGTTTTCCTTTCTTTACGTTTATTTGCCCCTTAAAGGGCTTGTTAGTTTAGTGTATGCTAGGCTATGCCTTGCACCCGAAAAGCCCGCCTAGGCCGTCTCACGGGCCATAGGCAGGCTGCTAGGCTCTTATGCTTTGGGCTTAATCTTCGTTCAAAGCCTCCGCAATCTCATGCCAGTTCACGTTTGCCATGAAAGCCCTTGCATAGTCTAAGGCTAGGCCTTCCCCGCTTTCACTGACAACCTCTTCCGCGTAGTCCTTGCAGCTTTCCGCTGTCACTTTTTCGCCTTCCATATCGGAGTATAGGCCGTCGAATATTTCAAGATTGATCCGCCAAGTTGCGTAATTTGTCCAGCCGTTGTGAGTTTGATCGTTTTTCATGTTTTTTCCTTTTGTTTTGTTTTAGTTTTTGTTTGCGCCTAGTCTTTTTTGAATAGGTCTATTGCGATAAAGTAGGCTGCCGCCAGGGCTGGCAAGCTAAAAATGAAGAGAATTGCGTATTTTATAATGTTTTCCATAGGTTAAAAGGCGGTTTTACAGCTCCGCAAACTGATTTATTGGTTATTAGTTAGGGAAAAAGGTATTTAAAGCGTCGCTCACACCTTGCCCATTTGCGCCCGCTTGCATCATTGCATAGGCAAATATAGTGGCATTGCGCTTACTTCCCTTACTTAGTCTTGTAAGCATTGCCCCGTAACGCCCGTAGTGGTTGCGCGTTGTCGCAATGCTGCTTTCTACGTCTCTTACAAATGGTGCGAAGTCTTCCGCCAGTTCCATTATAAGCTTTGTTTCTTTTTCTCTTTGAGTCATTGTCTTATGTTTCCTTTCTTAGTTTTTAGCTTTTTCGATTGTGCCATTGCTTAGGATTGTATCGCCAGCATAGGCAAATTGTATGGTCCATTCTTTAAGGCCTAGTTTGCGGGCCGCAAGCCTAGCAAAGCCCGCCTTTCGCCATGTTTTAAGGCAACCTTTTACATTGCCAAATGTAACGCCATTGCGCCATCGCCCATCGTTACAAAGCATTGCCCCGTTTTCGTCATTAATGATAAAGACTGCACTAGGTTTCTCTCTAATTCTTTTCATTGTCTTATGTTTCCTTTCTTAGTTTTTAGCTTTCTAGAATGTCAATCACTTCCCGCAATTCACTTGCGCTCAGTATAAATTTGTTCTTAACGCCCGCTTGCAACTCACTTGTCACTTTAGCCTTCAGTATACCGTATTTGCCTGCATTGTCTAAAAAGCGCAAATCTGTAGTATCCATCGAATAGCAATCGGGAAGCGCACAAGCGGCTTCAAAGTCACTTGCAATTATGGGAAAAGCTATTGATTGTCCTCGCTTTAAAGCTTGCTTGTAATGTTTCAACCTAGCCTTGCTAGTATCCGCATAAGAAAAAGTAAGGTGGTAGTTTGGCAATTCAAATCGCTCAGGGTCTTTTGTATAGTCGTAAAACTGCACTTCGGGAAAAGCGTTTATAACATTGTAAACCTCTAAGTCACTGGTCCCATTTAGCCTGACAGAAAACCGCTTGCCGCCTTTTTCAGCACGATTTTTGGCACTTGCAATCTCTTCAATCAAGATTGCTTCGGCAATGTCTTTACGATATACGGCTAGCCAGGTTTTCACAATTCTAGAAACGGCAATCGTATTTTTACCCGCCCGTTCTTCGATTAACGCATGCCCGCTCGCAACTAGGCAAGCTAAGCGGCAACCCGTAGATGCAAACTTGCAAACTTCAACGCCCGCGTTTTTACCCGCAGACAAGTATAAAACAAGCGTATCGAAATTTTCCTTTTTTCCTTTTTCAATTTTCTGAGAACTGTTTACGGAGGCGAAATAACTGACTTGCAAATCCTTTAACAGCTTTGCTTTGCTTGTATAATTATACTCTTGTAACAAGCTTTCC
>DATKVU010000031.1:0-2092 GCA_035529915.1 Clostridia bacterium | reverse complement strand
CCCATTCACCCAAAGCATGAATAGGTAATACTTCTGGATTAGGTTCTTTGCAGTAATTTTCTAATTCCTTAAAATGGCAACGAAAAGCATTCTTCTTCAACATTTCTTCAAATTCACTCATTCCTCACACACCTCCTCTTTAGCTTTTGCCCGAACAGCACACAACAAAGCATCAACTCTTATGCACCTAACAACCTTGTGGTTTTTTAGCGTCCCCTCAACTTTAAGAATCTCTTCGTTAATCTCACAATATTCTTCTAACCATTTCAAATCCACCGACTCCTTCCTCAAACGAACAGGCACAAGTTCACTTCTATTAAGCGTAATAATATCTTCCTTGTTTATTTCTCCACAATCAGGAGCAGGACACTTTGCCACACCACAATAAACACAATAGCATTTAGCACAAGTAATTCCAGCATCTTTTTCGTAGAAACCCAAAACCTTTTCACTCATTTTTCACACGCCTCCAGCCTGCTGTTGCACTCCGCCACGATTGCCCCAAGCTCCTGCTGGCAAGCCTGACGCAAAGCGTTCACATCACCCTGGCACAAAAACTGTGCATAAGCATAGCCCTCCTGAAAACCCTCACCACGAGCCATATTCAAATCCAGCTCCAAACGCAAAGCCAACAACTCAGACGCAGGCGTTGCTGTTGGCAGACTATTCAAAACAAAAAAAACAACCACCCCAATAATGACAGCAAAAAATACCAACTGAATATTATCTTTTAATTCGCCCTCACCCATCACTCAACCGCCTCCTTGTTTTGTTCTACATTTTTCCTCAAACTCTTTCTCCTTCTTTTTCCAAAGCTCAACCTGCCAGTCAAACTCAAAAGAAAAACGAGAACAAAGAACGCCTTTAATTTTGGCATTGCCAGAAACCCAGGCATTGCCATAAACCAAGGCATTGCCATAAACCCTGGCATTGCCATAAACCCAGGCATTGCCATAAACCAAGGCATTGCCATAAACCAAGGCATCGCCAGAAACCAAGGCATTGCCATAAACCAAGGCATTGCCATAAACCCAGGCATTGCCATAAACCCTGGCATTGCCATAAACCCAGGCATTGCCATAAACCAAGGCATTGCCATAAACCCTGGCATCGCCAGAAACCAAGGCATCGCCAGAAACCAAGGCATTGCCATAAACCAAGGCATCGCCAGAAACCAAGGCATTGCCATAAACCAAGGCATCGCCATAAACCCAGGCATCGCCTTCATGGGAAAGGTTTTCCTCCTTCTCAACAAAACCGCCTAGCTCTCCCTTCTTAAAAAAATGGCCATCAACAAGGGCCTTGATACAAAACAAAGTCCTGCCGTAAAACTCCTTTTTTTCTTTTGTCAATTCAAACTTCTTTTTGCCCATCACTCAACCGCCTCCTTTTTTTACAATTTCTAACTTAACAATTTCTCCACTTGTTAAACGCTTAACCAAACAACTCTTCCCACAAAACAACAAACCAGCAAATCTGTAAGCAACCCCTTCAACTTCCTTTCCACAAATTTCACACTCACTCATCCTCACTCACCTCCTCTTTAGCTTTTGCCCGAACAGCACACAACAAAGCATCAACTCTTATGCACCTAACAACCTTGTGGTTTTTTAGCGTCCCCTCAACTTTAAGAACTTTCATTTTTCACACGCCTCCAGCCTTATTTCCCTCACTTCTTCAGCTATGCCATAACCAACAATTACAGCAAAAAGAATTGTTGTAGGAATTGAAAGCCAAGTTAAAACTGCCCAAGCAGGAATGTTTGCTGAAAAAACATATATTGGTAAAACTAATCCCACTACTCCAAAAAACACTTTTCCATTCATTTCTTCACCTCCGACAACCTGCTGTTGCACTCCGCTACCAGCTTCTCTATCTCTGTCTGGCACGCCCGCTGCACCAAAACATAGCCCTCCTCAAAACCATCAGCCCTCACCTGATTCAAATCCAGCTCCAAACGCAAAGCCGACAACTCATTAGTATCATCTAAATTAGAAAACATGAACCCGGCAAAAAAACCAACAGCCATAATAACCAACACAGCAATAACCCCGCCAGAATAAACAATATCATCCCTACTTATTTCAGTCAC
>DATKVU010000030.1:0-1174 GCA_035529915.1 Clostridia bacterium | reverse complement strand
CTTCTGCTTTTGCTTTTGCTTCTTCAGTCGGATCTGTAGGGTGTGTGCCATTGGGCCCATGCGCATATAGTGGTCCTCTTTTATAAAAAGGAGTTCCGTCAGATACTGTGCCTAAGTTTTTAATAGGATCTTTTGTAGCTGCATACGCTTTTGATGCCGCTGCTTTTTCCTTAGCTTTTTTATTACTAGCCTCTTTAGCCGCTTTTGCTATTTTGTATTCTTCTATTCTTCGAGCTTCCGTTTCAGGAGAGTCATTAACACTCTTTTTTCCAAGGGGTTCTTGGACAGGTTTGTTAGGGGTGGTTCCAGGTTTCTTTCCTGCTGTTCCCTTGGTAGGCTTGGTTGTGGGTTTCGCGGGTGCTATTCCACCAACTATACTTCCGTCAGGACGTCTATCCCCTAGTTCTAAAGATATTTCCTCAGCCATTGCTTTTGCTAATCTTTTTAGCGGCTCGGCAGCTTTATTTTTCTTGTTTTGTTTTTTAGGATCTGGCATGGTTATGATTTTTTAGCGTTTTTTCTTGCTTCTATTTTAGCTGCTTTTTCAGTTTGTATTTTTGCTTTTTTAGTCGCGTTGGCCTCTTGCTGTGCTAATCTAGCTTTTTTATAGTTTGCTATTTTTTCAGCTTTAGCTTTTGCGAGGTTTTCTTTTTTGGTTTCAAGATTTGCTTTTTGCACATCTCTTTTTACAGAACCTTTTTTTGCAACTGTTTGGGTTGTACCCTCTGATATTACGCCTCCTTTTACTGTTGCAGTGTTGGTTTTCTTAAGTTGCTTTCTAATATCTCTCGCCTTAACTTTTACGTTTTCATTAAGTTCAGTTTGCCCTTCAACTTGCCCTCCTTCATATCCGCCTTTTACTTTTCCTCGCACTGTTAGTTTCTTATCTTTAAGCTTAACTTTAGTTTCAGCGCCAGAGGTTGTATATCCTTGTACATCCAAACCTTTGTTTGCTGCCTCTGCCATCCCTTTAGCCAACTCTCTCCTAGACTTCCTAGTGTTTTTGCCTCCAGCATTAATATCCGTTGATTGATAAGTATATCGATCTGGATTTTCGGCATCGTGTGTATGTCCTTCTGAGGCGCCATGCCCTTCATTGTGCATAGGAGACCCGTAATTTAAACCAGACAGGTGCCCAATTTGACTACCTCCTCCTTTCATGTGCACAGGTGCC
>DATKVU010000029.1:0-1103 GCA_035529915.1 Clostridia bacterium | reverse complement strand
TTGCTTGCTCTTCATCAATTAATCTTTGTTTTTTCTCCCAACTTGCCTTTGCATCTAAATAATCATCTTCTCTTATTTGTTTTAAAGCATCAGCCCCGGCTTTTGCAATTTCTTCTTTTTGCTTTTCTTGTGCCTCTGCTATTTCAACATCTAAAGCATTAAATTCTCTTACTCTAGCCTGTGCTGCGTTAAACCTGTCGCGCTGTTCTTGTGCTAATTTTTTAGCCTTTTCATCTGCTAATTTTTTAGCCTTTTCAGCTGCTAATTTTTTAGCCTCTTCAGCTGCGTCCTTGTCGCTATCCGCACCTAAATCTCCTGAGCCCCCAACATCAGATTTGTCTTTTATAATTTTCTCTAATTTGGCAATATCCTCAGTAACAAATTTTAATTCAGCCCTTGCTACAGCAAGCCCTTTCGGGTCTAATGGATTCAAAAAAGCATCAAGGGCAACAGTACCATCTTTTGAAGCGGCCTCTAATGCTTTAATTTCTATTTTAAGGTTTTTGGCATCATTTTTAAGAACCTCAATTATTTTAGTTTGTGCCTTGGTTTCCGCGTCATCCCTTGTAAGAGCTAAAAACTCCTTAAACTTTGCCGCCATGTTTCCTATAGAAACTACAACAGTATCAAAAGCTGGTTTTAATTTGTCACCTATTACAACTGCAAGCTCAAAAATATTAGACTTCATTATTGCAACTTTTGACTTTGTTGTATTTGCAGCAGTATTAATAGCATCTGGGAAACGTTCCTCCCAAACCTCAAGCAATGCCGCCCGAATAGATGCAGAGTCTTTGTTTACTTCTCTTCTGATCTTACCTGATTGAATAATAGCCGTTTGTCCAGTTCGATCTATTTCAACACCAAGTTTTCTCAACGTTCTTTTATTTAAACCAATTAAAGAATCCAAGACATCGCGCATTTCCCGATTAAACAATACAGCCACGCCGCCAATAGTTTTTAACTGCGCCATTGTCGGATCAATACCAACTGCCCGGAGTCTCACAAATGATTGCACGACATCTTCTGTTTCAAGCGGGGAAGTCCTTGCAAACTCCCTTATGGCTTTCATTGCTTGTGCTGCTTTTTCTCCGCTTTCACTTACT
>DATKVU010000028.1:0-1154 GCA_035529915.1 Clostridia bacterium | reverse complement strand
CAAGAAGGATAAAAACTGGATCGACAAAGCCGACATTAAAAAAGGCGCCTTCACAAAGAAGGCAGCTAAAAAAGGCATTACCACTGCGCAATTACAAGAGAACGTACTTGCCAATCCAGAAGATTATGACAAGTCCACCGTCAAGCAAGCAAACTTACGCAAGACTTTAGTATCATTGAAAAAGAAAAAGTATCGTAAAGCTGAGGAAGATTGATGGCACGCGACGCACGCCTTGCCGGCCACGGCAGTAACTACTTTTCTGGGAATGAACCGCAGCGTTACATTGACTTTACAAAAGACGTCTTTGAGCGAAAAAGTAAAGTAGATTATGCAACGTTGTTTACAATACCTGCAGATAGTTTTCAAACACCTTTTTCTCCCGGCCGTTTCAATGAGACTGATATTAGAAAAAGTCTTTCAGCACGAAAACAGAAGTTAAACCCTGGCCTGGGATTTGTTGAGTTTAAACAAGACGAAGAAGGCCGCGTTATTCCCAACGAAGTGTTTGCTGGTATCGGCGGACCTTTCAATCGACAAAAAGATTACAACTTTAATGACGGCCGGCCTAACACAAGGCAAAGACCTGAGGATCAACCAGATTACAATCCTATGTGGAAAGAGATGTATGCGTTCAGCCCAACTGTAGAAGAACGCAGTGAAAATCCAATGCCACGTATGTCTAACCCTGATCCAAAGGGACGACTGATGGCACAAGCAGAATCAAAGGCCAAGAACGAAGTAGAAGACAACAAATCTGTTGCACAATTACTTGCGGAAGACAAAGGTGACAAGGATAAAAAAGAAGACGAGAAAAGCTCTAAAGCCTAGCGCTTTATAATAAAAGAAAAACAATATTCAGATGCCAGCACCAGTAGTAGCCGCCGCTGCAGCCGCAGCAAAACCAGCTCTTTTTGCGGGGTTGATGAACGCACTTCGCCCTGCTTTAATGAGTGGCGCCATTAATACTGGTCTTAGCATGATGATGGGCGAGTCATTGCCCACTGCTTTGTTATATGGCGCCGCTGATACTTTGGGATCTGCAGCCGCAGTGGGAGGAGTACGCGCTTTAAGACCTGGTAAAAACGTAGAGATAAAAGATTTAAAGACCGGTAAAGTAACCCAACAATATCAGGGAAGTGGTTTAGAAACACCTG
>DATKVU010000027.1:0-1468 GCA_035529915.1 Clostridia bacterium | reverse complement strand
CTCCATAGGCCTTGAGACCACCATGCTCAACTATATCTAGCGGAATGAGGATTGAGCCGCAACTACCACATAACTGTTTCCCTTCTTGTTTGAGTTTTTCTAGCTCGTTCATTTGATTGTTATATAATTCATTGGTTTTCTTTAATTTCAATACCAAAAATTATTGCTTCTCCTTTGGTGTATTTTATAAACTTTTTCATTGCTTCATCGCCATTCGCTGCTGAGCATATAAACATATCAGTGTCGTAAACTCCTTCATAAGTGAATATATAGTCTTTCATTGGTTTTCTAAAATTAAGAGTTGTTCCTCTAAATCTTCAATAATGCTTCGATAATAGCTGACGTTGGTTTTTATTGTTGCACTTCTTTTTCTTGAAAGGTCGTTGTGCCAGTCAAGCCCTCTCCTTGATAATATCCCAGCGTTCATGGAGGGGTCGTTCTTCTTGTGGATATTCAAGTGGCAACTGATACAGATTGGGATTGCGTTGTCTATGTCGTATCTCAGAACAGAAGCTATTGATTTTGGGAAGTAGTGGTGGATACAGTCTGCTGTCTTGCCGCAAATTTCACACCAGCCATATCTCATCATGCCAACTTGCTGATAAAGTTTGTCGGCCTTTTTTCTTAATGCTGGGATTGGGTTTTTATATTTTTTCTTTTTCATGGTTGCCATTTGGTTTACCGCTTTCATTTTCTTAGCTTGTTCATTAAATGTGAGAACTCTTTGTCGCCTTTCATCTTGAGTTCTTCAAAGACTTTCTTTATCTTCCATGGGTGGAATTTGTAGAAGACCCAGAAGACAGGAGTGCCGTAATACTTACTCATCTCTATTGCCCTTTTTTGCCAAGGGTCTTTTTTTTTGATTTTGTATTTTTTAAACTCTATCTTTTTCATTTCTTTCTTTTTAGAGACACCTCCCCTTTTATATCCTGTTGTATATTGGGTAGACGATATGAAAGTAGCAGTGTTGTTTGGTTCTGTCCGCACAACAGTCGGGAGTCGTCAAGGGGTCAGACGTTGCTCCCACTTGGTAGCAGACATAACTTGCAGAGGTTTTGATAAGCTGACCAACTGAAACAGCTTTTGCTAATTTATTTTTACAAAACCAAAAGAGCAGGCAACGTGGAAAAACGCCGAGCCTGCTCATCAGGTTCAATAACATTGAAGTTTTCCACGTGTTTGTTCGGCATAAATTTTGGTTAATTGCGTCCATTGTAGCAGAGTTAAAAATCTTGTCAAGTGCTACTGGTGCAACTTGATACAGTTGTTTATATCTTGCTGTTTGTTTTTTTCTGCGGTGTCCCAGTGACGAGTTAATGCGTTGATAGTACCGTCTTCAGCCTTTGTTCCATTCAACTCCATGTAGCTCCAATAATCCTTTTCAGCTCTTTGCAGACAGTAAGATAGAGCTTGTTTTCTTTGAGTCTCCTTAGTCTCTAGTTCTTTCTCTTTCTCTTGCTGTTTCTGT
>DATKVU010000026.1:0-49156 GCA_035529915.1 Clostridia bacterium | reverse complement strand
GTTTGGCTACCGCCGTTTTTCTGGATAAGCTTGATTTTTCTTCTTTCTTCTTTCCCGAAGCTGCAAATTTCCGAAGGTTTGGCAGATTTGATTTTGCGCAAACTGGCCCATATGTTTGAATATGGGGTTCTTTATCTTTTAATTTATCGGGTGTTTAAAAGGACCAGCAGTCTTTCCAAAAACAAATTGCTTTTTATTTCACTTTTTCTAACAATTTTATATGCTGTCTCAGATGAATATCATCAGACTTTTGTCCCTGGCCGATGTGGGAATTTGACTGATATTTCAATTGATTCTACAGGTGCAGTTTTAGGCTTGATTTTTTCTCAGAAAATTCTTTTTCTCTTGCCAAAAGGAATACAAAATATTATTCTTGCCAGGAAGAGGAAAGAAGAATGAAAATATTGGTTACTGGAGGCGCAGGATATATTGGCTCTCATACTGTGGCTGAGCTTTTGCAAGCTGGCCATGAAGTAGTGGTTTTTGATAATTTGGTTTATGGCCATAAAGAAGCAATAAAATGCCCCTTGATTGTTGGTGATTTGCTTAATCAAAAGGAGATTAATCAAGTTTTTGAAAAAGAGGAGTTTGAGGGCGTAATTCATTTTGCCGCTTATGCCTTGGCTGGTGAATCAATGCAAAAGCCGGCCAAATATTTTGAGAACAATCTTCAAGGCGGGATTAATTTACTGGAGGCAATGAGAAACCACCAAGTTAACAAGATTGTCTTTTCTTCTACTTGTGCAATTTATGGTTATCCCAAAAAACTACCAGTAGCCGAAGAAGAAGAAAAAAAGCCGGTTTCTGTATATGGCGAGTCAAAACTAATGTTTGAGCAAATTTTGGCTTGGTATGACCAGCTTTTGGGAATCAAAAACGTTTGCTTGCGCTATTTTAATGCTGCTGGAGCTTCGCTTGACGGCTCCATTGGCGAGGATCACCAGCCCGAGACCCATATTATTCCCATTGCCATGCAAACCGCGCTCGGGCAGAGGGAAAAATTCACTATTTTTGGAGACGATTATCAAACCCCTGACGGCACCAATATTCGGGATTATATCCATGTTTTGGATTTGGCCACTGCCCATATTAAAGCCTTGGAATATTTATTAAAAGAGAAAAAGAGTAATTATTTTAATGCCGGGATTGGTAAGGGCTATTCCAATAAAGAAATCTTGGAAATGGTTAAAAAAGTCAGTGGAATTGATTTTAAGGTAGAAATTGGTCCCCGAAGAGAAGGGGATCCGGAGGCGGTTTATGCTGATAATGGCAAGATTAAAAAAGTTTTAGGTTGGGAACCAAAATACTCTGAGCTTAAAACCATTATTGAGTCTGCCTGGAAGTGGCACCAAGCTCATCCTCAAGGATTTCAGTAATTCTTCTTTTAATTTACCGATTTATTACCCTTTTTTGAAGAAGTTTTAATGGATAGAGGATATAAACGAATGATGGAGATTGAAATGACAAAAACTGTTTTTGGAATTTTTCCTTCAACTGATGAGGCTGATAAAGTAATTGCTGATTTAGAGGAGATGGGCTTTGGCAAAGAAGATATTTCCGTGGTCATGAGAAAAGAGGGAGTTCCTCCCAGGGAAACCAGAGGAACAGAAGTGGCCCGAGATGCGGGTGCGGGAGTAGCGACCGGAGGAGCGATTGGCGGAGTCGCTGGCTTGATTATTGGCATTGCCGCGATTACTATACCGGGCGTGGGGGCGCTAATTGTTGCTGGTCCGCTGGCAATTGCTTTGGGTTTGGTAGAGGTGGGTGGCACGACTTTGGCTGGAGCAATTACTGGAGCGGCCGCTGGTGGGGTTATTGGTGCCTTGGTAGGTTTGGGAGTGCCTAAGCCAAGTGCTAAAGAATATGAGGTAGCTGTCAGAAAAGGACAAATTTTGCTGGCAGTTAATACTCCAGAAGAAAAAGAGGAAAAAGTGAGAGATGTTTTTGATAAGCATGGAGCAGCTCAGGTTTGCAGCGTTAAGCAACCAGCCAAAGGAGCCAAAGCTTAAGCTTCTTTTTCTTACTTTTCTCTTACCGCTTTTTAGAACAACTTTTATCTTCCCCAAGTAATTTGGAGTCAATAGATTAGTAAAGAAGGGAGGTGAGGAAAATGATGCAAGTTAGCGATATGATGAAAAAAATTCTTGAAGATGTTGATTATCCCGCTTCTAAAAAAGAAATTATGGATATGGCCATGAAAGCGGGAGCCCCCCAAAACGATATGGCAATGCTTAAAAAAGTTCCTGATCGTGATTATGAGGACCCCAATGACATGATGGGAGAAATGGCGAAAATGACGAGTTAGGAAATTTTTAAAACCAAGGCAGGAGGTAGCTTTTCTTCCTGCCTTGTCGGGAATTTACCTTTCTTTGAATTCTTACGCTTTTTTTAAACCTCTTTAAAAGGATGCTTCTAATCTTTAGTTATGAAAAGAAAGTATTTGTCGATTTTGACCATTTCTCTTTTGCTAATTTTTTTTGCCGGATTTTTGTATTATAGCTGGCTTAAATTCAATCTTTTGACTGTAGCCGAATCTGGGGGCAAGGTAGGAGAGGGGACTGAACCGTTTTCGCTTTTACCAATGGGAGAAATTACTAATGGCGAGATTTTTGTTAGCCAAGAGAGCCATTTTCATTTTCGTTATCCCCAAGGTTGGTTTATCAATCAGCCGACTAGCCAATCAAAATCTTCCTCTTTAGGGAAAATATTGGAAATATGGAGTTTGTCGAACTTTAAACCCAGTAGTAGGCAAAAAAAACTTCCTTCTGAGGGAATAAAAATAGATTTTGAGGTTTTAAGCAGCTCAGCCAAAAGCTTAGATGAAATTTTATCGTGTGAAGATGAAGAATTGCTTGAATGCCAAGATGTGGAAATAAACGGCATAACTTATCGAAGAGTAATTCTTAAGCCTAGTTCAGAAACGAAAAGTATAATTTTGGCTACCCTTAACAATGGTTTGCTTTATAAAGCCACCGGTTATCCTGCTCCAGGAGAAGGAGAAGAAAAAGCAATTGAGAAAATAAAAGCGATTATGAATACTTTTAGAATTTTAAAATAGCTTCTTATAATCTTCTCAAGTTTGACAAAACTATGGGCAATAGCTATAGTGGAAATTATAGGTTCCTGCCCAAGAGAAAAATTTACGAAAGGAGGTGAGAAAATGTCAGCAGAGGATTTGAAAGGTAAACCCCAAGGAGAATCAGTAGTTGATCTTACAGGGTTGGAGAAAATGGCTGGTGTTGAGAGAAAGCTTAAGGAGCTGAAAAACCAAGGAACGCCCTTGGGAAGAGAAACTGTATTAGAGGTTTTGGAAAACGAGCAGCAAAGTCTTTCCCAAAGTCCACGTTTTGAGGGGAAAGCAGCAGAATTGCAAAGAATAATTGAAGAGCTTAAAGAACATGGAGAAGTTCCAGTTGCATATATTTTGAGTGCGGCAGGACTTGAAGAGAACAAATCCAGCTCTCAAAATGGCCCTTTTAGTCGTCTAAGGACCTTGTTTAGAAGTGGCAGATAAAAAAGGATTAAAACCTAAGAATTCCCAGACCGATTAAGCCAACAACAATTAAATAAATCCCGACTAAAACTGAAAGCAGTTTGGGATTGAGTAAAATTAAAATCCCGAAAATCAAGGCCAAAAGGGCATTGAAATTTTGGATAATGAAAGAAAAAGACATACCTTAATTATATCAAAGTTGGCAAAAAAATAAGATTTCCCAATACTATATTCTTCAATGCAAAATCCTTTTCTGTTTTCTTTAGTGGTTTTTATTACTGTTAGATTTTTAACTTTCTACTTGACAGAGAAAAGTAAATATTATATACATAGATTAGTAATTTTTTCCTCTGCCCGGCGCTAAATAAAATTTGATTTTTTAAATGAAGTCTTCAAAAATAATTATCAGCCAAAAACAATTAAAACTTATAACCAGCCCTTCCAGGCTGGTTTAATTTTTGACAAAAATTAATAATTAGAATTACCGCCCCATTTCGTCCTGCCTCGCAGGACTTCATTAGGGGCACAGAAGGGAGGTGAAAATAGAATGAGAAAAATATATTTAAGCATTTTGGCAATTGTTGCCACTGTCGCCTTAGTCGCTGGTGCCACTTATGCTGCTTTTACTAACAAAGCAACCAGCGGCCCCAACACCTTTGCCACTGGTAATGCTGATTTGAAAATTGCAATTGATACGGATAAGGATGGGACCAAGAGTGCTTGGCAAGATTCGGTAATACCCGCATTTCCGGAAAGATGGGAAAATCTTTATCCCGGTTGGGAAGATTCCTATTGGATTTACCTAAAAAATGAGAGTTCTGCTCCAATTGATTTAACAGTAAGGCCAGAGATAGCAGTTACCTCGCACAGTTCTGGACAGATGAGAGATAAGATTAAAATGGAGATAGACTGGCAGAGTGGTGGTCATTCAACTGGAAGTCATCCGCTCAGAGCATGGATTGTTCCGCCAGACGATAATCCTTATCTCGATCCGGTTTTAGCGCCCGGTCAAGAGGCTGGTCCCTGGGTAGTGAAGTTTAGTATTCCTGCTGATGCAGGAAATGAAATTGCCGATCAAACGATTACATTCGATGTAAAGTTTAATGGTATTCAACAGCCTTAAAGGGTTGTTTCTTGCCCTATTTTTAGGGTACCTGCCCGCAAGATTATCAATTTAAGAAATTAAAAAGAAAGGGGGTGAAAAGATAATATGAGCAAGAGAATAATTTTAAGCCTGGCAATGATTGCTTTAACTATTGCTGGCGTAACCAGCGCTACTGTTGCTTACTTTAGTAAAGCGACTTATGTTGAAGGTAACACATTTGCCATGGGCACAGTTGATGTGATCAGTATTGGTGGTCTTCCCTACATGTTTACCAATATGATTCCAGGTGAGCAAAGAGTATCTGATATTATAAAAGTCCAAAATACCGGATCGATTCCGATTGACCTTTATGTTGGTCAGAGAGACACAAGCGGTGGAGGGGGAATTAACTTTATAGGCAATGTTGGTTATGCTATTGTTGAGGTTCAGTGGAATGAGGGTATCTGGGAAAACGTAAAAACTTGGGTTGGCTGGCAAGATATTGAGTCGCTTTTCTCCACTTGGAAAAAGGTTGGGCAAAATATTCCCGCTAACGCAAAGAGGTATTACCGAGTGTATGTAAAGCCTAGTGAGACTATGGGCGATGGATTTCAGGGGGGACAGGCAATAACTGACGTAATTTTATACGCGGTTCAAGCTGGAGCTCCAGCGCCAACGACGCCCATACCGGCGAATTGGCCGTGAAGAGGCTATGTTTAGGGCTTTTTAGGTTGCCCAAAAGGGCTTAGGTGGCGATAAGCCTGATGTTGGGTAACCAATAAAGGCTTTAAGAGCATGTTGAAGAAATTTAAAAAAGCAATTGGCATAATTCAGGGGCTGTTGACCGCTGTCTTAGTTTTAGCGGTTTTACTCCTGATTTTTACTGCTTTTAACCCGATTAAGAGCTTTCAGCTTTTTCGGGTAATGTCTGGCTCAATGGAACCAAAGATAAAAGTCGGCTCTGTAGTTTTTGTTCGAAAAGTTAAGCCAGAAGTTTTGAAAAAAGGCGAGGTCATTACTTACTCCTCGTCGGAGAACCCGGAAATGTCAATTACTCACCGCTTGGTAGAGATTGAAGAAAAAGAAGGGAAAACCGTTTTTAAGACCCGAGGCGATGCCAATAATAACGAGGATATGGCTGAAGTTTCTCCTTCGCAGATTAAAGGAAAGGTTATTTTCTCTTTGCCGTTCTTGGGTTATTTATCTGTTTGGATAAAAAAGCCTTTAGGATTTGGGCTTTTGGTAATTTTGCCGGCTCTTTTGATTATTATTAGCGAAATTTTAAGTATTAAAAAAGCAATTGAAAAAGAAGTGGAGAAAAAGTATGAGGAAAAAGAAAAGTTCAAGGAAAAGAAAGTAACTGCCTCTTTACTGATTTTCTTTTTATTAGGAATTAGTCTCTTAAGAATCAAGCCTGCTGATGCCTATTTTTCTGATGTCATGATAATTCCGGACAATACTTTTTCAATGGCAAATGATTGGGTTACGCCTAGTCCTAGTCCAACACCAACTGCAACCCCAACTCCGGCAGAAGTAGTGATTAATGAAGTTTATTATGATGTTGGCACACGAGTTTTTGGTGGGGTTGTTGAGAAAGAGGGGGATAACGAATGGGTAGAACTTTATAATCCGACGGATTTGGCAATTAACGTCTCTGGTTGGAAAATCTGTGATAATACAGATTGTGATGTTATTCCTACCTCGGATCCTATTTCATCTAAAGGATTTGCTGTGATTACAGCTGAAGGTACTACTTGGAATTATTGGTCGTCTATTCCTGATGGAGCGATAAAAATTGTTTTGAATAATAATATTGGTAGCGGACTGAATGACGCTGGAGATCAACTTGTTCTTAAAAATTCAGCTGGAGTAGAAATAGACTTTGTTGCCTGGGAGGGAGGACATGGAGATGTTCATCTCGAGTGGGATATAACTGCAAACGCAGGACAATCAATTGCCAGGATAGAAAAGGGGGTTGATACTGATTCTGTTGATGATTGGCATGTTTTGGATGAACCAAACCCCGGCACTAATCCTCATCCGCCAGAAGAGCCAGAAGAAAATAAGGAGGAAATTTTGGACTTGGAAGAGCCTGAGTTGGGGCAAAATACTATGGAATTGAGCCCAACGCCGACTCCCACTGTTGAGCCTACTCCAGTACCAGAGCAAACACCAACACCGACGCCTTCAACTACGCCAACTCCTTCTCCTGGTCCAGAGCCGACGCAGGCTCCTTTGCCTGAGCCATCAGTCTCGCCAACGCCTACGCCAATCCCTTCTCAAGAACCCAGCCCCAGTCCAGAGCCAAGCCCGACACCAAGTCCTGAGCCTAATCCACCAGCTTGTGAGCTAGTTTAATTTATGAAAAAACTATTAACACTAATATTTTCTTTTTTTATCCTCAGTCTTTTTCTTGCTCCCCAAGCGAGAGCTGCTGATTTGGATGTTGATTGTTCAGATTCGGCAGAGTGTTCGAAAACCGGGGATTTGCTTTTTGACAGCACTAAAGATGGTGTGTGGTATCCAGGAAGAACTTTGACCAAGACTATTTATCTTAAAAATTCCAGCTCAGAAATTAGAGCAATGGCAATTAAAGGAGAAAGTGTTCCTGGAGGTAATTTGGAAGAGGTGATGCATATTAGTATTCTCGGCGGCACTAAGCAAATTTGGGGTGGTAGTGTGACCCATTTTTACAGTCAAGAGAAAGTTGATTTGGGCATTTTTGAGCCTGGAGCGGATTTTGAGTATGATTTTACGGTTTCAATGTCTTCTGAGGCTGATGATAATTATCAAGAGCAAGATATGAGCTTTAATTTAACTTTGGGTTTTTGGGGCGAGCCAATACTTCCTACTCCTACTCCAACAGAATCAACGGTAGCCGCGGCCGCGGTCTTAGGAGCAGCCGTTGCTTCAGCGCCGGTTTGTCATGATGCTAAACCTGGATTGCCGGAAAACCTGGTGGCTGTTTCCGGGCCAGCCGTTGACCAGGTAACTCTTTCCTGGAATGCTCCTTTATCTCCCTATACTTACTTTTTGGTTGCCTATTCAGATAATGCTCACGAGATAAAATGGGGGAACCCTAATGTTGGTAGTGGCACCAGCTATACAGTTTCTGGTCTGGGCACTGGTACTTATTATTTTTGGGTGCGGGCTGGTAATGGTTGTATGCCTGGAGATTTTGTTGGTCCTGTTTCGGCTACTGCTTCAGGCCCAGGAGGAGGAATTGCTCCTGGGTTTTTGCCAGGAGTCTTAGGAGTTGAAACTGAAGAGGAAGAAAAGGAAGCCGAAGAAGAAGAGGGCCAGTTAGGAGGAGGAATTTCTTCTGAGGCTGGGGAAGTTGCCGGTGAAAAAACTGAGGAAAAGTCAAAGCTTCCCTGGGCAATAGCAGCCATAGGATTGTTTATTGTGGCGATAGTTGGATATCTTTATTTAAAAAGCAAAAAGAAACTGCAACTTTCGTAATTTTTCTTTTTCTTCTTCTAATTATATTGCTTTAAAGAGTAATTTATGATATCTTGTAACCGTAAATTAGAACATATTTTTTGAGCAGAGATGAAAATATATTTTACCGCTTCGGTGGCAGGCAAGAAAAAGCTTAAGAAAGAATACCAAGCTATTGTTGAAGCTTTAGAAAAGCTGGGTTTTCAAGTTAAAGAATTGGTTTTAAACGGAGAAAAAGAAACTTCTTTTTCCAAAATCTCCCGCTTGATTAAAAAAGCAGATTTAGTGGTAGCCGAAGTCTCTTTCCCGAGTGTTTCTGTTGGCCAGGAGATTTCCTTGGCTTTAGAATCAAATAAACCAGTTTTAGCTCTTTTTAAAGAAGGAATAAAAACAACTCTTTTAGAAATTAATTCAGACGAGAGACTTCAACTAATTAGTTATAACTTAAAGAAAATTAAAAAAGTTTTAAAAGAAGCGATTGCTGACATAAGCAGAAAGATAGATATGCGCTTTAATTTTTTTATTCCTCCAGAAATTATCAATTATCTTAACTGGATAGCTAAAAAAAGAAGAATTCCTCGCTCGGTTTATCTTCGCAGTTTGATTGAGAAAGATATGAAAAATGACCTTCAATTTAATAAAGAAAAGCCTGAGTCAGAAGATTAAGAAAATAGAGAACTAGCTTCAATTTTACGGCACCTATGCTTTCAAGACAAGCAGCAAGCTGTTGAAAACAATTGGAAATTTTGCTATGTTTGGCATATGCAATCCCCAATAAATCCCCGAGTGACTTTTTTTATTGACCATAGTAATGTTTGTCATCGTCTAATTGAAATGAAGAAGATTGATAAAAATTGGGTAAGGTGGTATAACCCTGAAGAATTGGCAAAAGAATTGGCAAGGGGACGCCAGATAATCAAAATCAATTTTTATTGTGCCCCGCCTCCATCCTATTTACTTCAAGATGGGGGCATTTATGAACGAATGTACTGGAAACAAATGAGTTATTATGAGGAAATTAAAAAGTTACCAAACGTTGAATTGAAATATGCAAGATTATCAGGAGTCAAGGGTGACCTTCACGAAAAAAATCTAGATACACAACTTGGTACAGATTTAATTGTCCAGGCAACCTCAAACCAGTATGATACGGTGGTTTTAATATCAAACGATGGGGATTACGTTTCAGCGGTTGAAGCAGTAAAGCTGCTTGGAAGACGAGTAGAGTTGGTTTATTTCCCGCAAAGATTGTCTTGGGACCTCCGAAAGATGTGTGATATGGCGATAAGGGCAAGAAGGAAATTTTTTAAAGAATTGAATTTTTCCGTTAACGCAAATACTCCTTAATAAGAAAACGGAGGACTTTCGCCCTCCGTTGCTTATTCTTGCCGAAGCCAGAATAAGGATGTATTGGCTGTATATTAACGTACTCTGCAACAAATGTCAAGTCCTATAACGTAAGGTTTCGTTAACTTCGATTAGCGGAGATAACCGCGTGCCAATTTTACCTCTTGACAAAAAATACTTACTTATGATTTGATTGTAAGGTATCTAACAAATGTGTATCTAATGTGTAAGTATTCAATGAAGTTAGTAATTGTTTTTTTGGCTTTAATCTTTATTTTTTGGGCTTTTGTTTTGCCAGTCAAGGCAGCTAATTTAAACGGTGATCAAAATACGATTGTAGTTCAGAAAATCAAAACCGGAGCCTTGCTTTTGCAAGCACCAGCTGATGTAGTTTTGCCTGAAGTTTTTGTTAGCAGTGAAGCACAAACCAGCTCAACCGTTGCTTCTGACTTTTTGGTTGAG
Source organism: Clostridia bacterium (assembly GCA_035529915.1). Classification (GTDB taxonomy): domain Bacteria; phylum Patescibacteriota; class Microgenomatia; order UM-FILTER-40-11; family UM-FILTER-40-11; genus DATKVU01. The sequence goes on along the minus strand of DATKVU010000026.1, from coordinate 39,329 downwards.
GATAATCGGGGTAATAACCCGCCAGTCGGTTGGTCGGCGACAGTGACGATGACCAAACTGGTTTCTTCAAGCAATGGCAGTGAAATTCCTTTTGTTGATCCTCTAACTGGCAATGATAATTACCGCCTAATTCCTCAAAATATGGTTGCCTATAAGCAGGCTAGTACTGAAGGAGTAAGTTTAGGTGCGGCTGAAGAATTGCAAGCTGCTGGCAATGGTATTTCTTTGCCTAAAACAGTAATGGTCGCCTCGCCTGGATATGGAGAAGGCAGGCTTGGCTGTGATATCAAGATTGAAATTACTATTCCCGCTGGTTCCCATGCCGCTGACGACTATACTTCAACCATGACCTTTACTGTTTCTTAAAAGTGAATAAACTTAGCCAGAGCCTAGGTTTAGCTTTAGCTATATTTTTATTTTTAGCACCAGTTGGGTCCAGAGCGATTTTTTTTGGCGGTTTGGGAATTCGGCCTGCTAATTCTGATTTCCAAAGTCCCCTTAGCTCAGCCTGGTTTATTTATCAGCTTTTACCGGGAGAGAGCCGGGATGATGCAGTACTGATTAGCAATACCAGTACTCAGGTTTTGCAAGCCAAGCTTTATACTGTTGATGCTACTGTTACTGATGGTGCTTTTGTTTTAGCAGAAGAAAAAGAGGGGCAAAAACGCTTAGGCTCATGGGTAAAACTGGCTTTAGACAGGGTTAGTCTTGAACCAGGTGAAGAAAAAGAAGTTCCTTTTGTGATTACGATTCCTTTTGAGACAGAAGCATCTGAATATTTGGGCGGAATTGTCTTGGAAAGTCTAGACCCCTCAAAAAGCAATGGTGTTAGTCTAGTTACCAGGGTTGGAGTAAGAATTTATGAGACTGTTCCTGGCGAAATGGAAAGAAAACTGAGTTTAATGAGCTTTTGGCAGACTCATGCTAAGGTCTTTTTGCTTTTACTAGGTTTTTGCTTTTTTTTGGTGCTAATGCTTAAATATATTTATGTCCGCCTTAATAAGACTTTTTTTACCTCATCACGGTAATAATTATAAGGCGAACCTCATCCGTTCTTTTTCCCTTTTTCTTCTTTCTTTTCTTTTTGTTTGCTTACAGCTTAGTTTAAACCTTTTTCTTTTAGCCAAGCCAGCGGTTTTAGGGTTTTCTGCCAATATTTCTCCAGAGCGGATTATTGAGTTGACCAACGGAGAGAGGTCTAAGCTTGGCCTAGGCTCTCTTAAAGAAAACAGCTTGCTTTCAGAGGCGGCCAGGCAAAAAGCGGCTGATATGTTTGCCTTTAATTACTGGGCTCATGTTTCGCCCTCAGGCCGAACTCCCTGGGCTTTTTTTACTGATGTTGGCTACAAATACCAGTACGCTGGTGAAAACCTGGCTCGGGATTTTCGTGAGCCTGAGCCAATTATTAGGGCCTGGATGAATTCAGCTTCACATAAAGAAAATATGATTAATCCTAAATACCAGGAGATAGGAGTGGCGGTAGTTGACGGTAGTCTAGAGGGAGTAGAGACAACTTTAGTGGTTCAGCTCTTTGGCACCCCTTATGGAGCAGTTCCCTTGGCCCAAGAGCCAGGCAAGCCCTTACCAGCAGAAAAACCGGCCGTAGTAGAGGTTCCAGAGATTCCTGGGATAGAGACTGAAAGTGACCAGGTTATTTCTCCGGGTGAGGTAGCCAACAAAGAGACTAGACGCCTGCCCTTGGTTAGCCCGCTTGATTTAACCAAGGCTCTAGTAGTCTTTGTCGTTGGTGTTTTGATTGGTGCTTTTGCCATGGATTTGATTTTGGTTTCTCATCAGCATACTCCCCGGCTTTCCAGCCGCAGCTTGGCCCAAATGATGTTTTTGATTTTTGTTTTGTTGGCAAGTTTACTGCTTAAGCAAGGAGCGATTCTTTAAACAAATGAAAGATTTAATTTCTGATATTAAAGCCAATTTTAGTCACTATTTGGTCTTGTTGTTTATTTTAGGTTCTGGGCTGGTGGCTTTCTTTTACTTTCAGCGTTTTCCTCAGGCCCAGATTGTCTCGGCTTTTTTAACCGCTTCTTTTTATGTTTTTTGGGGCATAGTTCACCATTATCTTGAAGGAGACTTGCATTTGCGAATAATCCTTGAGTATCTAGGAGTAGCTCTTTTGGGATTCTTAATCCTTCTTACTCTTGTCAATCGGGTGTAAAATATGGAAAGATGAAAGGTGTTGTTCTGGCTGGTGGCTTGGGCACTAGGCTTTATCCGCTTACTTTTGCCACTAACAAACACTTGCTGCCTGTTTATAACCAGCCAATGATTTTTTATCCCGTACAGACTTTGGTTAAAGCAGGTATAAAAGAAATAATGGTTGTTACTGGCGGTCCCCATGCCGGCCATTTTTTGGCAGTTTTAAAAAATGGTCAAGGCTTAGGAGTAAAACATTTGGAATATGCTTATCAAGAAGGAGAAGGGGGGATTGCCGCCGCTCTTTTGCTGGCAGAGGATTTTGCTGATGGTGACTCATTAGCAGTAGTCTTGGGTGATAACACCACTGATGCCGATATTCTTCAGGCAGTAGCAAATTTCAAAAAAGGAGCGACAGTTTTTCTCAAAAAAGTGGCTGACCCTGGCCGTTTTGGAGTACCGGTTTTTGATAAAAAAGAAAAAGACAAAATTATCAGGATTGAAGAAAAGCCCCAAAAGCCTCAGTCAAACTATGCGGTGGTTGGCCTTTATCTTTATGATGCCCAGGTTTTTGAGATTATCAGAAATTGCCAGCCTTCGGCTCGAGGAGAGCTGGAAATAACTGATGTTAATAACGCTTATCTTAAAAAAGACCAGTTAAACTGGTTTGAATTAAAAGATTTTTGGTCTGATGCGGGAACTTTTGAAAGTCTTTTTCGTTCCAATGCTTATTGGGCCAAAAAAGCCGGCCAAGGCGAAGATTAAAGCTATTTAGCACTTAGTTTTTTCTTAAGAATAGGCAGATAGAGCTTTTCTAGATTGTCTTTCAAGGCTCGGCTCATACTAAACTCATTGACTATCAACTCCCTGGCATTTTGCATATGGTTTAGCCAGTTGGAAGCAGTCGGATTTTTCAGGTGTTCATAATACATTGGGGCAACCTGGTGTTCCAATATATTAAGCAGGCTGGTAGTGATTTCAGTATCCTCTACAATCCAGCCAATCCCAAAAAGCTCAACTTCGTCAATCCAACCATCTTTGGTGGAGACTGGTAAAACACCGTTTAAAGCGGCTTTCATGCCACTGGTGCCGCAGGCTTCGGATTTGACTACCGGAGTATTGAGCCAAACATCACAGCCAGCAGTCAAAAGCTGGGCCAGATTAATATTATAACCAGACAGAAAAACCGCTATCTGAGGGAATTCTTTAGCTAAAATTTCTTGGAGTTGTAGGAGGAGATTTTCTTTTTCTGGGTCTTCACCATGGCAAAGGCCAGCAAAGACCAGTCTTATTGGTTGGTCTTCTTTTTGGGCAATTGCTTGAAGACGAGGAATGTCTTCTAAGATAGCCAAAGGTCGTTTGTAGGGAACGATTCTTCTGGCCCAACCGACAAGCAAGCTGTTTTCGTCCCAGGAAACACCAGTTTTTTCTTGGATTACACCTAGAAGCTTTCTTTTGTTTTCTTGATGTTTTGGCCAAAGCTGAGTTTTATCCTTAAGTTTAAGCTGATCCCAACGAGGCAAAAAAATGCCATTGGTAACTTGTTCTAAAGGATGGTTTGTCCAGATTTTGGCGGCTTCCTGGGCGTGCAAGGCACTAACAGCGTTCATTTTTGTCGAAAGCTGCAAAGAAAAAAGAGTCATTGAAAAAAGACTTGAGTCTTTGACTAAGCCTAAAGGGATAATTTCTGTTACGGGGATTTTAAGGCTTTCAGCATATTTACCAAGCATGGCGGCAATCAGGTCATTGTTGTAAATTTCCCGGCCGGCCGGCAGCAAAGTGTGGTTAGTAAAAACAACTTGTTCCCGAGCCAAGCGAGAAGCTTGAGAAAAGTCTAGATTTTGGCTTTCCATTACTTGCTTGATTAATTCCAAAACTAAAAAAGCAGAGTGGCCTTCATTTAAATGGTAAATCGCCGGATTTATGCCCAGGGTTTTTAAAAGCCGAAGGCCGCCAATACCCAAAATTAGCTCTTGTTCTATTCGGGTTTCTTTGTCAGCCGTATAAAGGCGGTTGGTAATTTGTTGGTCTGCAGGGGTATTTTCGTCAACATTGCTGTCCAAAAGATAAATACTAACTAAACCCTCTTGCCAGCACCAAGCTTGGGCATAAACCAAACGGTCTTGAATCGGGATTTGAACCAAGACTGGTTCGTTTTTACCATTGATGACTAGGTTTAAACCAAAGTCCTGGGGACTGGTTTTTTTAACTTGAGTGGCATTGAGTTGACGTCGAGCATAGCCTTCGTGGTAATAAAGACCAACGGCGACCAAAGGAAAGTTTTGTAAACCAGCTTCTTTAACGAAATCACCGGCTAAAACGCCTAAACCACCGGCATAAGTGGGCAATTCACTGCTTAGACCAAACTCGGTGCAGAAATAGGCAACTGGCTGTTGACTTAAAAAGCGGTATTCCTGGCTTTGTTTAAACTGGGAAAACCAGGAGTTTTGATCGGGCATTAATTAGATTGTAGCAGAAATATTGCTTATTGGTTAACTTTGATTTCTTCTTTAGTCTCACGAGGAATCTGGTCCCGATCGGCAATCAGCTCAAGAATTCTTCTTTTGAATTGTTCGGCCCGGGCATACTCTTTGTCTTTAGCGGCAGCCAACATTTGCGCTCTTAGGGATTTAATCATTTGATTATAATCTTCTCGGGTTAAAGAACGATTGTTGGCCTGCATCCTTTCTCGTACTTCTTCATCTTCTTTATGGGACATTTCCTCTATTCGGCCACTTCTTTGCCATTCAAAACCGCTGGTAATTATTTTTAAGTACAAATCTTTGGCTTTTTCCTTGGTTTTTTGAGTGACTTTCTCATTACAGGCACTCACTACTTTAAGAAGTTGATGGGCTCCTTGTTCAATCATCTCTAAACTCCACCAAGGTCGAGCGCTCGCCCACCAGAATTGATCAGAGTACAAAGCTTTATCGAGCATTTTTCTCACCCTTAGCTGGCGGTCTTTTTTAACCGCCTTAATGGCCAAATTAAGCAGTTGCCATTGTTTTTCTTGAATTTCATTTTCCGGATCATCCCAGCGAATAAAAGGCTGCTCTTTGGCTAAATTTCTCCCTGTTAAAGCCCAAGAAGAGTCTTTAGGTTCAACAATGACTTTTTCCGGAAAAAGTTCAAACAAACTAGAGATAGTGACAGTCGGCAATCTTGGCTCTTTGCAAATTTCCCAAAGCAATTCTTCAAGTCCTAGCCGATGATGTCCGAAGGTCTCTCCATCCATAGCCGTTAAAAGATATTCATTTTTAGACAGACGGGGAGAAAGTTCTCGGATTAGAGATTTAGCGGTTCCTAGCTGGGCAGAGAGAATTTTAAAACTTAGTGAGCGCTCGCGAAAGAAAAAACCCAAACCGGCTTGATTTTGGTAAGTTTTGCTGGGGTTAAGGTTCTGGTCCAGTCCTACCTCATCTAGGATAACCCATTTTAAGCCCAAATCTTTGACAACTTGGCCGACCTTGGGGCTATAAGCCATTTCCGGAGGAAAAAAACCGTCTGGCTGATAAGCGGGCCCGAAATACTGATGATTGATTTTTTCATTCAACTCAATTTGATGCTGGATTTCTTCTTGGGAGAGTTTGGGTAAAATCGGATGGTAAGCAGCAGAAGCAGTTAATTCAATTTGTCCTCTTTCCAGTAAAGCTCTGATTTTATCAACTACTTTTTGATGACCATTTTCGATTAACATTTCTGTTAAGCCCCCGTTGATATTTAGGGTTAGTCTGGCTTTAGGATTAGCTAAAAGCCCGCTTAGGATTTTTTGGTACGACTCTTTTACTACTCGTTCCAAAATAGAGCGAGTTTGGGTTGGAGGTTGGTAAATATGAATGAAGTTAGCCCAATACATGGTCCGCAACTCTCTTTTCCAGTCTGAAGGGAGAGTTGTCCTCTTGGGTTTCTTTTCTAATTTCAGTTGCCTTTCGATACAATTCCAGATATTCGCTGGCAGTATGCTCCCAAGAAAAATCTTCTTGCATTGCCTGTCGAACAATTTTTTTCCAGATTTTTTGGTTTTTATAAGTTTCCAGAGCGCGGATAACAGCCGTTAGAAAACTCATTTTGAAAAACTTCTTGAAAGTAAAACCAGTGCCTTTTCCTTCGGCCAGGTTAAAGTCTTTAACCGAGTCGGCCAAGCCTCCAGTTTCTCGAACAATCGGAATACAGCCATAGCGCATTGCCTCCAGAGCGACAATCCCACCCGGCTCATATTGGCTGGGGATAAGAATCATATCCGCACCGGCAAAAATTTTTCTGGGTAAAGTGAAATTTTTCATTAGGTGAGTGCCAACTTTCTGTGGGTGTTTGTTTTCTAGTTTTTGTAAAAAGTTTAAATATTTATCTTCTCCTGTTCCCAAAGCAATAAACTGAACCTCAAATTCACTAAGAATAAATTCGATGGTATCCATAATTAGCTCTAGTCCTTTTTGGGCATGAAGTCGACCGGAAAAGGCGAGAATTGGTGTTTCTGGAGAGACTTGTAAATCAAATTCTTTTTGCAAGTCGGTTTTATTCTCTGCCCTTTGCTTTAGACTGGTCAAACCATAGTCCTTTTTAATGATTTTGTCGGTGCGAGGATTAAAGTTATTATAGTCGAGTCCGTTTAGAACTCCAGAGATTTTGCCTCGAAGCTCTTTAAAAAGATTATGCAACCGACCGGCGTACTCTTCGGTTAAAATCTCGTGCGCATAAGTTTCTGAAACGGTGTTGACCAAATCAGCATGGATTAGTCCTCGTTTAAGAGCATTTTGTTTGTAAAAGCGCTCAGTAAAAAAAGGAGCTAGCCTGCTCTTGCCATCATCAAAATCCATTTCTGAAGCATGTTCAAAGTCAAAAATCCCTTGATAAAGATTATGAATCGAAAGAAGGCTGGCGATTTTTTTCAAGATAGGGTCGTTTTTGTAAGCATTTTTTAAAAAGTCGATTAAGTAGGCGGTATGCCAGTCATTACAATGAATTAAATCAGGAACAAATTCCTTTTTTTTGATAAACTCCAAAGCTCCCCGGCTCAGAAGCCCAAAACGAATATGGTCATCAGAATAATTGTAAACATTGGCTCTTTTTTCATAGTATTCCATATTTTCCAGAAGATAGACCTTGGGGTCTCCTCTTTTGGTTTTGATTAGAGTATTAACGTTGCAAATAAGTTTTTGAGGATGTAGGCTGTTTTTGTTTTCACCAGTAGGCACTTTTAGCTCTTTGATAACTGATCTAGTAGGAAATTGTTGGTTATTAATAATTCCGTATTTGGGAGTGAAAATACGGACGTCTGCCCCCTGCTTTATCAAAGCTCGAGGCAAAAAATATGAAACTTGCGAGAGTCCGCCTACTGAAGAAAAAGGCGCCACCTCCGCCGAAACAAAGAGAACTTTCATAAGTTGTAGGTGTTATTATAGCAAAAACAACCTTCTGAATAAAGAGAAAGGCTTTTTATTCTCTTATTTTTAGCTTAAAAAGCTAAAAAAATGTAAGATTTTTATGGGCTTGACAGGCTTTGCTTTTCCTTGGCAGAATCATTATAATTCTTCTCAAACGATGAGACTTCTCGTTACTGGTGGAGCTGGTTTTATCGGCTCAAACTTCATTCACTACTGGCTAGAAAAATATCCCCAAGATCAAATTATCAATCTTGACAAATTGACTTATGCTGGCAATCTGGCCTCTTTAAGAGAGATTCAGGATAATCCTCACTACCGGTTTGTCAAGGGAGATATTGCTGACGCAAAGCTGGCAAATAAACTAATGAAAGGTATTGATTTAGTAGTTTCTTTTGCCGCTGAGAGCCATGTTGACCGCTCAATTGTCGGCCCACAAATTTTTATCAAAACTAATGTTTTGGGCACCCAAGTGCTCCTGGATGCAGCTTTAAAAAACAAAGTTAACCGTTTTCATTTAATTAGCACGGACGAAGTCTTTGGCTCTTTGGCTGGCAATAGCCAAGATAAGTTTGATGAAAGCTGGCCATTTCGCCCCAATTCTCCTTATGCGGCCTCAAAAGCTGGAGCCGAGTGCTTAGTCCGAGCTTATTTTAAAACTTACAACTTGCCTGTCAGTATTAGCAATTGTTCTAACAATTACGGCCCTTACCAATTTCCAGAAAAGCTAATTCCTTTGGCAATTACTAATTTAATGGAGGGCAAAAAAGTGCCGGTTTATGGAGATGGCCAACAAGTGCGCGACTGGCTTTATGTTAAAGACCATTGCCGGGCAATTGATTTGATAGTTCACGATAAAGAGACTATTGGGGAAACCTTTTGTGTTGGTGGACTAACTAAAGATATTCCCAATCTCAAAGTGATTAAAAAGATTTTAAAGATTATGGGTAAAGATGAAAGTGAGATTGAATATGTTAAAGACAGGCCGGGCCATGACCGAAGGTATAGTGTTAATTGGTCAAAAATTAAAAGACAGTTGGGTTGGCAGCCTGAGCATGATTTTGACACTTGGCTGGAAAGAACGGTTAAATGGTATAGAAACAACACCAATTGGTGGAAACCACTTAAAGACAAGCAGGCAAAATATTTTAAAAAACAATATATTGGAAGGTAAATGTCAAACAAAACTATTGTTCCGATTTCTCCGAGCGCAATTAGTATTTCTGATGTTAATGCTCTTGAAAGAAATATTTTTTATGACCAAAGAGGCTTTTTAATTGAAACCTTTGCCCAGGCAAAGGAAAAGACTTCCAGCGTTTATTCTTACAACTCCTTGACTCATCCGGGCTTTGCCCGGGATATTGATAGATTTCATTTTCATTCTAAACAAAAAGATAGATTCACTATAGTTTTAGGAAAGATGTGGATTTTGCTTTATGACGCCAGGCAGGGCTGCTCGAGTCAGGGAAAGTTGGAAGTTGTCGAAGCTAGTGGCGGAGACCCGGAAATTAAAGAAAAAAAGACCTTTCCTGTTTTTACGATTACTATTCCGGAAGGAGTTTATCACGGAATAATGAATCCCGGTCCTTCTTGGGCAATGTTGGTCAATCATCCAACTTCGGAATATAATCCCGAGGATGAAGGCCGAATTCTTTTTTCAAGAGTTCCCATTCCTTCGCTGGGAGGAAAAAATTTTTCCTGGGAAAAGGTCAAAAAATGAAAGTAAAGGTTTTAGGAACTGGACTTTCGGGATTGGTCGGTTCAAGAATTGTGGAGCTGTTAGGCCCAAAATTCGAATTTGAAGACCTGGCTTTAGAAAAAGGCCATGACATTACGAGACTAAGAACAATTGAAAAAAAGATTGCTTCTTTCCCAGCTTCTTTTTTAATTCATCTAGCTGCTTTTACTGATGTTGGTGCTGCCTGGGAAGAAAACAACAATAAAACAGGGCGTTGTTACCGAATTAATGTTGAGGGAACTGAGAATATTGCTAGTCTTTGCGCCAAATATCGCAAGCACTTAATTCATTTTTCAACTGATTTTGTTTTTGGTGGAGAGAGTAACGAGCCATATACAGAAAAAGACAAGCCTAATCCAATTGATTGGTATGGCAAGACCAAAGCTTGGGCTGAAGAGAAAGTAAAAACTTCCGGTTGCAGTTATACAATCGTTAGGATTGCTTATCCTTTTAGGGCCCGTTACCCGGCTAAAACAGATTTGATAAGACAGTTAATTAATGGCTTGAGAGACAAAAGCCTTTACCCAATGTTTGCTGATAAAATTATTACTCCTACTTTCGTTGATGATATTGCTTGGGGAATTGGCAAAATTTTAGAAAGGGGATCTGAGGGAATTTGGCATTTAACCGGCTCCAGTTTTGTTTCTCACTACGAGTTGGCCAAACTAGTGGTCAGAACTTTTAGTTTTGATGAAAGCTTGGTCAAAAAAGGAAGCCTGCTTGAGTATCAAAAATCCAATCCCGAGGCCCGTCCCTATCCAAGATGCTTGAAAATTGCCAACCAAAAAGCGATTAGGGAGTTGGGAATCGAAATGAAAGACATTAACAGCGCGCTTTTGTCAATAAAAGAGCAAATGAAAATTAAATGATATTTCCCAGTGGTGCTAGAGTTTTAGTTTTGAACGAAAAAAAACAACTTCTTATTGCCCAAAGGCAGGATTTGCATACTTGGGGTTTTCCTGGTGGCAGAATTGAGAAAGGAGAGACGCCAGAAGAAACAGTCATCAGAGAAACTAAAGAAGAAACTGGCGTAAGAATAAAAGTTGAAAGATTGCTAGCAGTTTATTTTAGGACACATTTTTTGGCAAAAGGTGTTACTTTCCTGTTTTTAGGCAAGAAAATCGGCGGCAGAGAAAAAAGAGAGGTTGGAGAAACGCTTGAGGTTAAGTGGGTGAGCCGGGAAAAGCTAAAAAACTATGTAAATTCCTGGTCTCTTGAGGCTTGCAAACAAGCTTTTTCCTCTGATAAAAAGATAAAGTTTGATACCATTAGTAGTTTTCCAGTTACTTTTTCAAAAATTCCTGTTTTTATTTGGAGAAGAACAATCGGGAAGAAACTAGGACTAGTTAGGTTAATTTTCTTATTTTTCTATTTCCATTTTTTTTATAAGATTTAGGCATTTTTCAAGATTATTCGGTGAGGCAATTTTAAGATAGCAGCGAATGTTCATTGGAATTCCGTAGTCAAAATTTGAGTCTTGGCAGGGAGCTTTGCTGCCAAAAACACATTGATTACATTCTGGTTGCGTTTGGTGGGCAATATTTGAGAAACTGACAAAGTAACTGTATTTCTCATCCTGCTCGTTATTCAAAAATATGGAATAGTAGATATAATCTTCAAAAAATTGGTTATAAACTTGTCCTTGAAGCTGATGACAACCAGAATATGCGCCATAATCAACTTGTAAAGAAATATCATCGCTGCTTAGAGTTATACCGTACCTAGGGGATTCGTCTATATTCGTGACATATTGTTTATCAATATTGCGAAAGGTGATTTTAACCTTTTGAGTTGAGTTGGAATAGATGTCTTGGGAAATTGTTGTTAAATTTCCATTGGTTTTAATTATCGGAACCGACTGCGGAATTCGAGCGGGATGCCGGCGTTCTTCTTCCTCAATTCTTTTAAGCATTTCCGCTTCTTTTTTCTGATATTCTTTGACAGAATAGCCTGTTTTTAAATCCCATTGCCAAAGAATGCAAAGTGCCAAGACTGCCGTTATAAAAATTCCGAACAGGCTGATAATAAACTTTTTTCTTATTTTTAACATTTTTTTTGACATTTGAGTAAATCAGGACGGTTTTTGCGGGTGGTTTTTAAGGCTTGTTCACGTTTCCAGGCCGCAATCTTGGCATGGTTGCCAGAAAGAAGAATTTTTGGCACTTTTAAGCCCCGAAATTCTTCTGGCCGCGTATATTGGGGATATTCCAGAAGGGGATAGCGTTTAGCGTTTAGGGTATAGGGAGAAAAGGATTCGAACCGAGTGGCTTCTTCTTTTTCCAGCACTCCGGGAATTAAACGGACAATTGAGTCTACCAAAACCATGGCCGGGATTTCCCCACCGGTCAAGACATAATCACCAATAGAGATTTCTTCATCAACAAAGTTGACTACTCTTTCGTCAATTCCCTCATAGTGACCAGCAATTAAAATTAAATGTTTCTCTTTTGAATATCCGAAAGCTTTGGCTTGTTTCCAAAGCCTGCCCTTGGCGCTTAAAAGAATAACTTTTGTGTTCGAGGATTTTAATTCCTCAATTGCTTTAACGAGTGGCTCAACCATCATTATCATGCCTGTGCCCCCGCCATATGGTCGATCATCAACTGTGCCTCTTTTATCAGTCGTCCATTTTCTTAAGTTGTGAAGATTAATTTCTACCAAGCCCTTGTCTTGAGCTCGCCGAAGGATGCTTTCTTCAAAAGGGCCTTTGAACATTTCTGGAAAAAGAGTAATGATATCAATCTTCATCTGGTTAATTTTATCATAAGGATGTGCTATATTGTTGGTATGAATTTGGCAGTAATTGGTGCTGGCTATGTTGGTTTAGTGACGGCCGCAGTTTTTGCTGATTTGGGTAACCAACTTTGGGTAGTTGAGACTGATAAAGAAAAGATAAAAAAACTCAAACAAGGAAAAGTGCCTTTTTATGAACCGGGTCTGGAAGAGCTGCTTTTAAAAAATTTTGAGCAAAAAAGATTAAAGTTTACTCAAAGTTACTCTAGAGCAATTCCTAGTTCAGAGGTAATTTTTGTTTGTGTAGGGACGCCGAACAAAAAAGGTAAGGTAGATTTAAGTTTTGTTTATGGAGCCACCAAATCAATTGCTGGAAATCTTAAAAAACCGGCTATTGTGGTCATTAAAAGTACGGTTCCGCCAGGTATTAACCTAAAAATCGAAAAATGGATGAAACGTTTTACCAAACTTGAGTTTGAGCTGGTCTCGGTACCGGAGTTTTTAAGAGAGGGCAAGGCTTTGCCAGACACTTTTTCTCCTTATCGGGTAGTGATTGGGACAGGAAATAAAGTGGCGGCAGAAAAACTGCTTAGGCTTCACCAAGGAATTGAGGGCGAGAGGTTAATCTGTTCTTCGGCCAGTGCTCAGCTGATTAAATACGCTTCAAATGCTTTTTTGCCTACCAAGATCTCTTTTGCCAATTCAATTGCAGTTTTGGCTGATAAGTTTGGCGCCAATGTTGATGAGGTAATGAAAGGGCTGGGAATGGATGCTCGTATTGGGCCGGATTTTTTGGGCGCGGGCTTGGGGTATGGCGGTTCATGTTTTCCCAAAGATGTGGCGGCTTTAATTAGCCTTTCCCGAAAAGTCGGGCACAACTTTAGGATTTTAAAAGCAGTTGAAAAAACCAATCAAGCGCAAATTAACTATTTTCTTAAAAAAATCTCTCGTCTTTGTGGAGGAGAAATAAAAAACAAAACTCTGGCAGTTTTAGGGTTAGCTTTTAAGCCGGGAACTTCGGATATGCGAGAAGCTTGTTCTCTTTATTTGATTAAAGCCCTGCAAAAACTAGGCGCCAAAGTGAGAGCTTCTGATCCGGTGGCGATTGAGGAGGCCAAAAAAGAGCTGAAAGGGATAGGGTTTTTTGCTGATCCTTACCAGGCTTTGAAAGGAGCGGATGCTTTGCTTTTGGTGACTGAGTGGGAAGAATACCGAAATCTTGATTTTAAAAAAGTAAGGGAGGCAATGAGAACACCAATTGTGGTTGACGGCAGAAATATTTATAATAAAGAAAAGTTAGAAGAGTTAGGCTTTGCCTATGAAGGGATAGGAAAGTGAAAGTTGTTCCCATCATTATGACATATAACGAAAGAGAGAATATTGGGCCAATGCTTGAAGCCTGGCTAAAAATTGCTAAAGAAAATCCAAAATATAAGTTTGAAATAGTTAATGCTGATGGTAATTCTCCAGACGGAACCGGCGAGATTACCAAAAAATACAGCGAGAAGCACAAGAATATTCACCTTCTCAGTAGTCAGAGGTTGGGAATGGGACGGGAGCTAATTAATGCTTACAAATATGCGATTGAAAAACTGGCCGCCGAGGTAATAATTCCCATTGATGTTGATTTTCAATTTGACCCTTTTTTGGCCCCTAAACTTTTGGAAAAAATTGATGAAGGCTATGATGTGGTGGTCGCTTCCCGCCATGTTCCTGGTGGCAGGGCTGAGTTTAGCTGGTTTAGGAAATTGACTAATTTTGTTTCTGATAGGCTTTTGGCTTATTACTGGGCAGGGATTAGGGAGGTGAAGGATCACGCCGGTTTATTTAAGGCCATCAGAGTAAAAGGGGTTCTTAATCAGGTGGATTTGGAAAAAATTGATGTTATCGGTTTTTCGGTCAATATGAGAGCAATTTACGAGTTGTCAAAAGTGACCTCAAAGTTTTACGAAGTGCCAGCTCATTTCGGCAAAAGAAGAGCCGGCCAGGAAACAACGGTTGGTCTAAAGTCTCTAAAATGGTTTATTAAATACGTTTTGGAAATCATTATTCAAACCACCAAAATCCGCTTGGAACGCTCCCAACAGTTTATCAAATTTGGCATTGTTGGCTTTATCGGTTTTATTGTCAATGCTTTAGGCTTGGAGCTTTTTTTCCGTCTGGGCCTGACTCCCGGGTTAGCAGCCGCTTTTGGGGCAGAGATGGCGATTATCTCCAACTTTACTTTTAACAATATTTGGACTTTCGCGGAAAGAAAAATTATCAAACCCCTAGAGTTGGGCAAAAAGTTTGCCATGTTTAATGCCACTTCGGCCGGCGCGATTGTGATTCAATTTATTGTCGTTGGTTTGGGGACCAGATTTACCTCTGACGCCTGGCGTCAGCTCTGGCTGGTAATTGCCATTGTTTTGTTTATTATTCCTTACAATTGGTTTATGTATAATAAGTTGATTTGGAAAAAGAAAAAAGTCTAAATAATTCTGTCCATGAAGATTAACTGGTCCTTAAAAAAGCTTAAGTCAAAAGAAGTTACCCCTTATCTTGTTTTAGGATTGATTCTTCTTATCGGCTTTTATTTTAGAACTTATAAAATCGTCCAACTTTATTCATTTGCCCATGACCATGACCTCTTTTCCTGGATTGTGAAGGATATCTGGGTAAACAAACATTTTCGTTTAATTGGCCAAGAGACAAGTGTGGACGGTATTTATATCGGCCCTCTTTTCTATTATCTTTTAGTTCCCTTTTTCGCCTTATTCAACCTGGACCCGCTTTCTGCCGCAATCCCCACCACAATTATTGGATTGCTGACAATTTTTAGCTTTTATTTTGTCGTCTCAAAGTTTTTCGGCCGGATTGCCGGCCTAATCGCTTCCTTTTTATATGCCGTTTCAATCTCTAATGTCTTTTTTGACCGTTGGGTAGTTCCTAGCCAACCGACAATTCTTTGGTCCATTTGGTATTTGTTTGCCCTCCTTTCAATAATAAAACCAAAAGAAAAATTAAAAGTTTTGCCATTAGTTGGTCTTTTGATAGGGTTAATTTGGCATATTCACATTGCTTTAGTTCCCTTGTTGCTTTTGCTCCCGATTTCTTTAATTATTTCCCGTAAAAAAATTAAGCCCTCTGAACTGGTGATTCCTTTTTTTATTCTTCTGGTCCTAACCTCACCCTTTTGGTTGTTCGAACTTCGCCATCATTTCAACCAATTCAAGGGGTTTTTCAAATCCCTAACTTACCAAAAAGCTGCCGCTCAAGGCTTCTATCGGCTTCAGAAGGTATTTGACCAAGCTTCCGGCTATCTTTTAGCCAATCTTTTTCCTGGCTTGAGATTGCCAAACCTGCTTAATTCAATTCCTTTTATTTTTATTTCTCTTTATGGATTAAAGAATAAACTATTCTCAAAAAAACAACTAATGATCTTTGCTTCATGGATTGTTCTGACACTTTTAGGACAATTTTTTTCAAAGCGGCCGATGAGTGAATATTATTTTGTCAACATTAGTGTAATTACCATTACCCTTTTCTCTTTGTTTTTAGCCCGGTTTTACTCACTACGTAGAGAAAAGATTTTAGTAATCGCTTTTTTAATTATTTTTGCTTTGTTTAATTTCGATCAGCTATCCAAACGTTCCCAACTGCCTGATGGTTATTTGGCCAAAAGGGGAATAGTTGAGTTTATTAAACAAGATGCCCTTTATAATAATTATCCTTGTATTTCCGTAAACTACATTAGCGATTTTGGCAGAGGAGTTGGTTTTAGATATTTTTTTTGGTGGCAAGGGTTAAAGTTAATTGAACCCGGAAGGGGAGCTCCGGTTTATAATATTGTAATTCCTGCCGAACTATCACCCGATGAAGTTAAAATTACTTTTGGCAATCTCGGCGTAATTCTTCCCAAGAAAACCGTTTTTCAGGATGAATCAGTTTGCAACAACCCTCAAAATCAGCTTCAACCGATGCTTGGTTTTGTTAATTAAAGATAAGGAGCCCAATCAGCCACAGGAGCAGTGTTGCCAGCAATAAAATTAATGGCATAAAAATAAATTGCTGGCAAGATAATTAAAAGAGCAATCTTAAACTCCTTTTTTTGAATTAGGTTATCAAAAGCAATTAAAGCAAAAGGGACTAAAGGCAAACTGTAGCGGGCTAGGTCCCGGTGAGCAACAAATAAAGTGGCAACAAAAAAAACTCCCGCAAAACAAGCCAAATCATAAAGCTTTTGTTTAAAAAGCAAAATAACCGCTAAAGCCCCGAGTAAATATTGCCAGACTAAGTCTTCCCGCCAAAAGTCCCCTAGCCAGCTTCTGGTTAAGCTAAAAGCCTGATAAGGAGGAAAAAAAAGATGAAAATTATCCCCTGAATGGAAATAGGCGAAAAAGTCGCCAGTTTGCAGCCAATAAAAAGCAAAAACAGCCAAAACAGAAACTGGGATTAAAAGCAAGGGTAGAGTGGGCTTAAAAACCTGCTTATAAAAATCAAGCAAAAAGCCTTTTCTTAAGGGCTCTTTTATTAGCTTGTAGGAAAAGAAAGTCAAGTAGCCAACAAAAAGCAAAATCCCCGGGCTTTTGCTGATTTGGGCTAAGCCTCCGAACGCTCCAGCCAGAACCAGGTCTAAAGCCACAATCTTTTTTTTGGAAACAAGATTATTTTCAGGCTTATCAAAAGCACTTTTAAAAAAGTAAAAAGAGGTCAAAATTGCAAAGATAAAGAGTGGCTCTGGACTGCCGACTGCTTTAACTGCTACCCAACGAGCAGGAAGGAGGAGGAAAACCAAAGAAAGCCAGAAAGGGTTTTGGGAAAGCTTGAATTTAAAAACAAAAAGATAAAAGGCGATTACTGCCAGCCAGCTGAAAAAAAGGCTAGAGACAAGCATTGCCCAAGGGCCAGGAAGGGCCAGGTTAAAAAAAGCAATCGAGAGGGGATAGCCAGGCAGGTGAGCGGGGTAGTATTCTAAAGGGGTCGGCAAAGAAAAGGTTTTGGCAATAAAGCTTTTTTGATACCAGGACTTGGCAATTACCATATAGTTTGGACCATCGTAGTTCTTAAAAACGGTTTGGACTCCCCCATTCCAACCCAACAAAAAGGGGAGCCAAACTAGAAAAGTGATTAAAAATGTTGCTAGGGAAAGAACCAGTAAATCTCTTTTAATCTTCACTAAGAAAATAATAACAAAAACTAGCTCTTTATGCTAATATTAAACTATGAAAAAGCTCAGGGAGCTCTCTTTGTTTTTTCCTGCTTATAATGAAGAAGAAAACCTCGAAAGAACAGTCAAAAAAGCAATTCCTGTTTTAAAAAAAGTCTCTCAAAAATATGAGATTTTGATTGTTGATGACGGTTCTAAGGATGATACCGGTAAAATTGCTGACAGACTGGTTAAAGAATACTCCTTTGTTCGGGTAATCCATCATCAGCCCAATCGCGGCTATGGCGGAGCGATTCAATCCGGCTGGTATGGGGCGAAATACGAATGGATTGCTTTTACTGATGCCGATGGTCAATTTGATTTTGCCGAGATTACCAAATTTATTGAAAAACAAGAGCAAACCGGGGCCGATTTGGTAATTGGCTATTATCTAAAAAGAGCGGTGAGCCGGATGACAATTTTAACTTCCAAACTTTGGGAGCTTTTGGTTTTGCTTTTTTTTGGCTTGAAAGTGACTGATATTGATTGCGGTTTTAAACTGGTAAGAAGAAAAGTAATCAAAACTATCCCCCGTCTAGAATCCGAGAGGGGTCCTTTTATTACCAGTGAGCTTTTAATTAAAGCCAAAAACAAAGGCTTTAAAATTGCTGAAGTAGGAGTTTATCATTATCCCAGACAAGGCGGAGCCGCCACCGGAAGAAATTTTGAGGTGATTGTTTCTGGTTTTAAGGATTTAATTAAGCTTAGGCTTAAGATTTAGATGATAAAAATTCTCTCTATCTTGAAAAAAAACTGGCTGATTTTTTTGATAATAGCTTTAGCCTTAGGCTTAAGATTATATCGACTCCCCTCTTATATGACTTTTTTGGGTGACGAGGGCAGGGATGCTTTGGTCTGGTTGCGAATGACTAGGGGCAAACTTACCCTGATTGGGCCCCAGACTTCAATCGGCAATATGTACCTCGGCCCCCTTTTTTATTATTTAATGCTACCTTTTTATCTTCTTTTGGGAACAGCTGGTCCTTCGATTGGCATGGCTTTGTTTGGCGGAGGAACGACTTTCCTTTTATGGTTTGTTGGTAAGGAGTGGTTTTCCCAAAAGGTTGGTTTATTGGCTGCTTTTTTATATGCTCTTTCGCCAGTAGCGATTGTTCTTTCTCGTTCTGCTTGGAATCCGAACATCATGCCCTTTTTTGCTCTGCTTTCTGTTTGGGGAGTTTGGCAATTTTGGCAAGAAGGGAACTTTATTTGGCTAGCAGCAGAGGGAGTTTTGCTTTCTTTTGCGGTCCAGTCCCATTATCTGGGCTTACTTTTAGTCCCTTTTGTGGGAGCTTTTTTTATTATCAAATTGATTAGTCTTAAAAAAACCAAAGCCAAAAAACTTAAAAAATTTTTAATTCACTTTGCCCTTTGCCTTTTGGCTTTTGTGGTTTTAACAATTTTGCCTTTGGTTTGGTTTGACTTACGCCACCAGTTTATTAATTACCAAGCCTTTTACAAATTTTTCTCAGAGAGACAGACAACAGTTGATTTTAAAGCTTACAAAGCAATTCCCAATCTTTGGCCGCTTTGGCAGATGCTGGTAAGCCGCTTTTTAACGGGCAAGAACGCAGTTGCCGGCTTTTGGATTTCTGTTTTGCTCCTGATTTCAACTGCTTTTTCAGTTTACTTAGATGAAATGAAAAAAAAGGCGAGAGAAAACAAACAAGCGCTTTTCTTGATTTGTTCTTGGTTGCTAGTGGGACTGATAGGAATGGGACTTTACAAGCAGCATATTTATGATCACTATTTTGGCTTTCTTTTTCCGACAGCATTCTTACTGGTGGCATTAACTTTAGAGAAAATCTGGGAGTTGGGAAAAATGGGTCGGGTTTTTGCTTTCCTGATTTTCTTTTTGTTGTTGGGCTTGTCTTTGGCCGAGATTCCTTTGAGGTATCCGCCTAATCAGCAGATGCAACGTACCGCCGAGATTAGCAAAAAGATAATTGAGTATTCGGGCGGCAAGTCTTTTAACTTGGGAATGATTGCCAAGCAGAATTATGATGCCGGTTATCGCTATTTTTTGGAAAAATGGGGTTATCAGCCCTTAAGCATTGACGCTCAAAAAGCCGCTTCAACGATTACCCAACAGTTGTTTGTAGTTTGTGAGGAAGAGGTTTGTCAGCCGATTGGTCATCCCCAGGCAGAAATTGCCAATTTTGGTTGGGCAAAGCTTGATAAAGAATGGGAATTTTCTTGGGAAGTAAAATTGTATAGACTGGTTCATAATGATTAAGGCTAAGCTAAAGCTTGAATATCTTTTACTTTTTTTAATTTTAGCTTTTTCCGCTTTTTTTAGGCTTTATCGCTTGGACAAACTGCTTGGTTTTTGGTATGACCAGGGAAGAGATGCTTTGACTGTTTGGGATTTACTCCATTACCGTAGGTTCTTTTTAATTGGCCCGGTAACCGGAATTGAGGGTATTTTTTTAGGCCCTTTTTATTACTACTTAATTGCCCCTTTTTACTGGCTAGGTCAAGGCAGCCCGGTTTTGGTGGCGGCTTTTCTTTCTTGGTTAACACTGGGAGCAATATTTCTGATTTATCTTTTAGGCAAAGAGATTTACGGAAGAAATATAGGACTTTTAGCCGCTTTTTTATATGGTTTTTCTTATAAGTTAGTAACTTTTTCTCGCTGGTTGTCCAACCCCAATCCCTTGCCCTTTTTTACCTTGATGGTTTTATTTTTTCTTTATCGCTTTGTTTCTCGAAAAGAAGATTATTCTCTGGTTTTAGCCGCTTTTTTTATAGGTCTTTGTTTGCAGCTGGAAGCCGCTTCAGCAATTTGGTTTTTACCAGCTACTTTGGCAATAGTTTTTTGGCAAAAGCGAATTTTTAAAAAACCAAAAGTGTTAGTTTTAGCTTTTCTGGCCTTTTTTGTTACCCTGCTGCCACAAATTGTTTTTGACTTTCGTCATCAAGGAGTATTGCGGGCTGCTTTTAAGAAATTTTTAGTAGCTGATAAAAGTTTTGACCTCTCTTTAGCTCAAACCTTTAAGTTGCGCTTTTTGACCTATTTTGATGTTCTTTTTGAGAAACTTTTTTCTGCTCAAAAATGGTTAAAGCTTAGTTGTTTAGCCTTGTTTTCCGCATCACTTTTGGGTTTTAGAAAAAAAATCTTTACTAAAGGCGGGAAACTGCTTTTTATCTGGTTGTTAATGCCTCTACTAGGCTTTTTGTTTTATCGGGGTAACTATGGCTATGTTTGGGACTATTATTTTACTGGCATTATTCCCAGTTTTATGATTCTTTTTGCCGCGGGAATTTATTGGCTGGCAAGAAAAAATTTGTTTTTAAAAGTTTTAGTTGTTTTTCTTTTGATTCTTTTTGGGGCCAGTAATATGCGTTTAATCAGAAACTACCATCAGACCGGTGTTGGTATTACTTTAAGAGCACAACTGAAAGCAATTGATTGGATTTATCAAGATGTGGGTTCAGAAGACTTTAATGTTGATGTTTATGTGCCGCCCCAAATTTATTATGCCTATTCTTATCTTTTCAAATGGTATGGCAAAAGCCGATATGGTCGGGAGCCCCAAACAGCCTTGGTTAAAACTCTTTACACTCTTTATGAACCAGATGGAGAGCATCCCCAGTTTTTGGAAAAATGGTTGGCAAGACAAGACAGCCTTGCTAAGATTATAAAAGCAGACTATTTTTGGGGCGACATTACCGTTCAAAAAAGAGAGAGGCTGAATTTTAATGAATAAACCATTTTTGTCGATCATCATTCCTTGTTATAACGAAGAGGAAAATTTGCAGAAAGGAGTTTTGGATGAGGTTTATAAATTCCTCAGGCGCCAAGACTTTACTTGGGAAGTAATTGTTTCTGATGATGGCTCGACTGATAAGAGTCGCGATTTGGTTGGCAAAGCGATTAAGGATAAGAAAAATTTTCTCTTGATAGAAAACAAACATGGCGGCAAACCGGCCGCGGTTTGGGGAGGGATTAAAGAGGCCAAAGGAGGTTATGTTTTGTTTACCGATATGGACCAGTCAGCACCCATTAAAGAACTAAAAAAATTGCTCCCTTTTTTTGGCGAATATGAAGTAGTGATTGGTTCTCGAGGCTCAGAAAGAGAAAACTTTGATTTAGTAAGAAAGATGGGTTCAGTCATCTTTCGAATATTTCGCAAAGCGATTCTTTTGCCAGATATTGATGATACCCAGTGTGGTTTTAAAGCCCTTCGGACTGATGTGGCCAGGCAAATTTTCCCCCGCTTGGAGTTTTTTCGACAAACAAAAGAGGTTAAAGGCTGGAAAGTGACTTCTTTTGATGTGGAGTTGCTTTTTATTGCCGAAAAATTGGGCTACAAAATAAAAGAAGTCTCGATTGGATGGGAAAACCGGGATGTAAGCCGAGGGAAGCAAAAAAGCTATTTTAAGGAGTCAAAAGAAATGCTGACTCAGATTTTAAGAGTGAAATTAAATGATTTAAGAGGCTTTTACCAGAAAAACTAAATGGCAAAACTTAAAAGTTCAATATTCTCCTTTGTTCAAGACAATTGGTTATTTGTAGCTGTTGGTTTGCTCTTGGTAGTTGCCTATTTTTTTAGCCGCTTTTTAAATCTGACTCTGATTCCGGTTTTTGCTGATGAAGCGATTTACATCCGTTGGGCCCAGGTAATGAGAGCCGTGCCTTCATTAAGATTTATTCCTCTTTCTGATGGCAAGCAGCCGCTTTTTATGTGGTTGATAATTCCCTTTTTAAAGGTTTTTCCCGATCCCCTAGTGGCCGGAAGAATGGTTTCGGTTTTGGCCGGCTTTGGCACGATGGCGGGAATTTTTGCTTTAAGTTTAGTTTTGTTTAAGAAAAAAGAGATTGGCTTTTTTGCTTCCTTGCTATATGTTATTTCTCCTTTTAGCTTGTTTTTTGATCGCCTGGCTTTGGCTGATGGGCTGCTTTCTTTTTTGGGAGTTTGGGTTTTGCTGATAGCGGTTTTATTGCTTAAGCTAAAGCGGCTGGATTTGGCGATGATTGGGGGAATGATTTTGGGCCTGGCTCTTTTGACCAAATCACCGGCTCTCTTTTTTGCTCTTTTGCTGCCAGCAACTCTCTTGCTTTTTGACTTTTCCCAGAAAGACTGGCTGCTTGGCCTGGTAAAGTTGACCTTTTTGTGGGGAGTAGTCTATTTTTTGGCTTTCGCTATCTACAACATTTTGCGCCTGGGGCCAGAATTCCATATGATTGCTTTAAGAAACAAGGATTATGTTTTTTCTCTGGCGGAGATAATAAATCACCCTTTTAAGCCTTTTTGGGGCAACTTTAAGGCGGCTATTTCCTGGCTTTGGATTTTGTTGACTCCAGTGACTTTTTTGCTTGGTTGGCTGGGAGCTGGTTTGGCTTTGAAAAAAAACTTCCGATCAGCAGCTTTTGTTTTATTGGCTTTTTTTGGCCCCTTGTGCGCGCAAAGTGCCCTTGCCAAAGTTTATACTGCCAGGTACATCCTTTTTCTGGTGCCTTTTTTTTTAGTTTTGGCCGGCTTTGGCCTGGCAGATTTTTTCGATTCTCTTAAAAGCAAGAAAGCAGTTATCGGGTTTTTAATTTTAGTTTTTGTTTTTCCTCTTTATCAACTGGGTTTGCTTTTAAGCTTCCCGCAACAAGCGTCGCTGCCGGCTGAAGAGAGAAGAGGGTATTTGGAGATCTGGACAGCTGGTTATGGAATTAGAGAGGCAGCAGACTATTTAAAAATGATTGCCAAAGACGAAAAAGTTTTAGTGGGTACAGAAGGATATTTTGGCACTTTACCAGATGGCTTGCAAATTTATCTGGAAAAAGCTCCTAATATTACGATTATTGGCCTTGGCCAACCGATAAGAGAAATTTCCTCCAAGCTGACTAATGCTTTGGCTGACAATCGGGTTTTTCTGCTGGTCAATGATTCCAGATTGGAGGTTGTTGATAGTAAAAAAATAAAACTTATTAACCAGTTTCCAAAAGCAAAAAATCTCCAGACTGGCAGTCAAGAAAACTTGCTGTTATTTGAAATATCTAAATGACGGGTGTTTCCAGCTTTAAGACTAAAAGTTGTGTTAAAATGATTTTATGGCTAGAAAGGCGCTTTGGTTTGTCTTAGTCGTTCTTCTTTCCGTCTTTTCTTTTAAGTCTCTGCTTCGGCCCGGATATTTCCCGATGCATGATGATATGCAGGCGATGAGGGTTTTTGAAATGGACCGCTGTCTTAAAGACGGTCAGTTTCCCTGCCGTTGGGTTCCTGATATGGGCTATGGCTATGGTTATCCGCAATTTATCTTCTACTCTCCCTTGCCTTATTATGTTATGGAAGGCTTTCATCTTGTGGGTTTATCCTTTTTGGATTCTGTTAAAGCGGGATTTGCCGTAAGCTTTGTCTTCTCGGGACTAGCAATGTTCCTCCTGGGCCGCAGTCTTTGGGGAGAATGGGGAGGGCTGGTAAGCGCCCTTTTTTATGTTTACGCCCCCTACCGGGCATCAGATGCTTTCAGTCGGGGAGCGGTAGGGGAATTTTGGGCCCTAGTTTTTCTTCCGTTTATTTTTTGGGCAATCCTGGAACTTGTCAAAAAGGCAAAAACAAAATATTTAATTTTTTTATCACTGTCTTACGCAGGGCTTTTGCTTACCCACAATATTACTACCATTGCTTTTACTCCTCTGGCTGTTGCTTGGGGAATATTTTTGCTTTGGTATTACCGAAAATGGAATCTGCTTCCTCGATTAATTTTGGCGGGAATTTGGGGAATTGGAATGGCGGCCTTTTTCATTTTACCAGTGATTTTTGAGAGAAATTATGTCCATGTGGAAACAATGGTTATGGGCTATTTCAATTATCTAGCTCATTTTGTCTCCCTAAAACAGCTTTTTTTCTCTCCTTTTTGGGGCTTCGGTTCAAGTGAGCTGGGTTCTTACGATGACTTGTCTTTTGCCATTGGTTTACTTCACTGGCTTTTTGCTGGCCTGGCCTTTTTACTAAGTTTCCTTTATCGTAAAAAAGAAAAAATTTTTGGCTTTGTCGCCTTTTTGTTTTTGGCTTTCTTAGGCACTTGTTTTATGAGCCATCAAAAATCTATTGCCATTTGGAATATTTTGCCTTTTTTGGCTTACTTTCAATTCCCTTGGCGCTTTCTTGGGGTTGCTACTTTTGCTGCCTCTGCTCTTTGCGGGGCAATTATTGCCCTAACGCCAAAATCAAAAGGGGAACTGGCTTTTTTGATGGTTTTGGGAGTAATTTTTTTCAATGGTTTTTATTTCAATCCCAGTAAATGGTATGACATCACCGACCAGCAAAAGTTTTCTGGAGAGCTTTGGGAAAAACAGCTTACCATCAGCATCTTTGATTATTTACCCAAATCTGCCGAATTTCCTCCTGACAGCAAGGCACCTGACGTGCCGGAATTAATTGAAGGGAAAGGGGAAATAATTGAATACCAAAAAGGATCAGATTGGCAAAAGGGAATAGTGGAGGTTGAAAAGAAAGCCAGCCTAAGGTTTCCCCTTTACTACTTTCCTGGCTTTAAAGTTTGGGTTGGTGGGAAACAGACGGCAATTGACTACAAAAACAAATTAGGTTTAATAACTATCGACGTTCCCCCAGGGAAACATGAAGTTTATGTAAAATTAAAAAGGACCTGGCCGAGAATAGTTGGTGACATTGTTTCCATTTTAAGTTTTACTGTTTTACCCGGAATCTTAATTTATGAGAGAAAAAATAAAAAAAATTCTTAAAAAAGAAATCATTGCCATTTTGGCAATTTTGATTTTAAGTTTCCCTGCTTACCGTCAGCTTTTACTCAAAGGCTATTTCCCCATGCATGATGACATTCAGGTAATGCGGCTTTGGGAAATGGAAAAATGTTTCCTGGACGGCCAGATTCCTTGTCGTTGGGCTCCGGATATGGGAGCAGGATATGGACAACCCCTCTTTAATTTTTATTCCGTTTTCCCTTATTACTTTGGCATGTTTTTCCGGCTTTTTGGTTTTCAATTTGTCGACATTGTTAAAATTTTGTTTTTACTTTCTTTGGTTTTGTCAGGATTTTTTATCTATCTTTTGGCTAAAGAATTCTTAGGGCGATTTGCCGCGGTCGGGGCAGCGCTTTTTTATGTTTACGCCCCCTATCATGCGGTTGATATCTATGTCCGGGGAGCACTGGCTGAAGCTTGGGCCCTCACTTTTTTCCCATTAATCTTCTATGCTATCTACAAATTCATCAAAGAAGAAAAACTGGTTTGGTTTGTGTTGGTAACTTTTTCTCTTTCGGGTTTATTCCTAACCCACAATCTTATGAATATGATTTTTTCTCCTTTTGTGCTCCTTTGGTCTATCTTTGTTCTTCTGATTAGTAAAAAGGGGAGACTTGCCCCAAAACTCTTACTTGCCCTCGCCTGGGCACTTGGACTTTCTGCTTTTTTTCTTCTTCCGGTACTTATGGAAAGAAATTTGATAAATGTTAAGCTGCTAACCCAGGAGTATTTTGATTTTCATAACCATTTTGTTTACAAAGGCCAACTTCTTTTCCTGCGTCTTTGGGGTTACGGTGGCTCGCAAGGAGCAAGAAGTGAAATGTCTTTTCAAATTGGTTGGCCTCATTGGTGGCTCGTCCCCTTGGCTTTTTTTCTGATTGTTTACAGCATTTTCAAAAAAAAGTACTTGAAACCAGCCCTGACCTCTTTGTTTTTTGTCTTAATTTTTCTTTTTTCCTCATTTTTGACGCATCGAGATTCTGCTTTTATTTGGGAATCAATTCCCCTGCTTTCTTTTGTTCAATTCCCCTGGCGTTTTTTAGGATTGGCTATCTTTGGGGTTTCGTTTATTGCTGGAACAATAATTTATTTTTTGAAAGCAATTCCTAATTTTAAAGTCCGTTATCTTCTGGCAGGAATAATTGTTGCCTCGGTAATTGTTTTAAACTTTCAATATTTCAAGCCTGAAAACAATTACCCAGGGATTGATGATAAATGGAAACTTTCCGGAACCGAACTAGAAACCCAAATGGCTTCCGCTCTTTTGGATTATTTACCCAAAGAAGTAAAACAGATTCCCGAAACCTTGGCTCCACAATTGCCCTGGGTGGTTGAGGGGGAAGCAAAAATTTCTCAATATGTTAAAAGGTCAAATTTTTTGCGGTTTACCATTGACGCCTCTTCAGCTGAAACAAAAGTCAAAATCCCGGTATTTAATTTCCCTCGCTGGGAAGTTTTAATTGACCAAGAGCTGGTTGATTTTAACTCGGATAATCCTCAAGGGGTGATTGAGCTGTCAGTTCCTCAAGGTAGTCATACCGTAGTGGGGTTCTTCTGCGATACTGCCGTAAGAAGCCTAGCCAATGTTATTTCTACTGTCTCTTTTGTTTCTTTGATTGCCCTAATCATAATTAAAAACCAAAAAAATGAAAAAACTGTTTGAAAAAAATATCATCTTTATTTGTTTGATTTTTCTAGCTTCTTTATTAATCATTCACCCCTTACTTAATTCGGGCTTTTATCACTTCCACGATGAGTCCCAAATTGCCAATCTTTATCAAATGGCCAGAGCCATCTTAAGCGGCCAAATTCCACCCCGCTGGGCGCCTGATTTTAGTTTCGGCTATGGTTATCCTTTTTTTAATTTTTACTACCCTTTTCCCTTTTATCTGGGTTCATTTTTTTATCTTGTTTTTGGTGCCACCCTGATAAACTCTTTAAAAGTAGTTTTTTTGATTTCTGTTCCTCTTTCGGGGATTTCCTTTTTTTTGCTGATGAGAAAGTTTTTTAACCGGACCACTTCTCTGGCCGGAGCAATTATCTATCTTTTTACTCCCTATCGGGCGGTTGACCTTTATGTACGGGGAGCAGTGGGGGAGCTGTGGTCCTTTGTTTTTATGCCTTTGGTTTTGCTTTGCTTTATCAATTTAGCCGAAAAAAGGAGCTTAAAGAGCCTTAGCTTTGCCGGCTTAAGCCTGGCTGGGCTGCTCCTTTCCCACAGCCTTTCGGCGATTATTTTTCTTCCCTTTGCCTTTTTGTTTGCCTTGATTTTTGCTCTCCGGCAAAAACAAAAACTGTCTTCACTGATTTCTTTGGCGCTGGGTGGGCTTTTTGGCTTTTCGCTGTCCGCCTATTTCTGGCTGCCGGCAATATTGGAGAGAAAATTTGTTCAGCCTGGAACTCCCTTTAATCCTTTTGACCACTTTCCCTTTATCAAGCAGCTTTTTTACTCAAAATGGGGGTATGGGGCCTCTGTTTGGGGTTCGGAAGATGGAATGTCGTTCCAGATTGGCTTGGTTAATCTGGCGATTTTAGCAACTGCAGTCTTGGCTTTTATTGCCAAGAGAAAAGCCTGGAATGGGGCAAAAAAAGCTTTGTTTTTATTCACCAGTCTTTCTTTTCTGGCTTGCCTTTTTTTGATGAATATCCGCTCCGGCTTTTTGTGGAACCTCTTGCCTTTGGGGCAGTATGTCCAGTTCCCCTGGCGGTTTTTACTGCTAACGACTCTTTTTTCTTCTTTGGCGGTTGGTTTTTGCCAGGATTTAAGCAAAAAGTGGGAAAGATGGACAAGATTTCTTCCGCTTTGCTTTGCCGCTTTGGCGATTGTCTTGAATCTTGGCTATTTTAAACCTCAAGAGATTGTCCAGGTTGATGACGACCACTTCTTAAAAATTATGTTTGCCAATATCACCAGTCGCGGGAAAAGCGACTTTCTTTCCCCTCAATATTTAAACTATTCTGAAGACTATCTTCCTCTGACTATCTGGACCCAAGAAAGGCCCACCGCTTTGCCTTCGGCAGCAATGACCATCAATTCGGGCCGGATAGACTATCAAGAGCTGACAGCAGTCCACTATCAGGCTTCGGTTGAAAGTAAAACTCCGGCCGAGGTGAGTTTTAATCAATATTATTTTCCTGGCTGGAGAGCGACTGTTGACGGGAAAGCGGCCACCCTCAAACCGGGCCAGCCTCATGGGGAAATAATCATTCCCGTTCCTGCCGGTGAGCATCGGCTGGAAATTTGGTTTGGCAATACCCTGCTCCGCTCCTGGGCCAACCTTGCCAGCGCCCTGTCTTTGGTCTTTTTGGTGGCCATCACCCTTGGTTCCTTTACTAAAACCAAATTTTTTCCTTTAAAATGAAGCTTTCGGTTATTATTCCTGTTTTTAACGAGGAAAAAACTGTCGGTCAGTTAATCAAAAAAGTTTTGGCGGAGAGAACTCCTAAAGAAATTATTGTGGTCAACGACGGCTCAACCGATAAGACCCAAAAGGAAATTGACAAACTTAAGAGTCGCCGCCTGGTTAAACTCTCTTTTCCGGAAAACCAAGGCAAAGGGATGGCAGTCAGAGCCGGGCTCAAAAAAGCCCAGGGAGAGTTCTTAATTATTCAGGACGCGGATTTGGAATATGACCCCAAAGATTATTCTCGGCTATTAAAGCCGATTCAAGAAGGCCAGGCAAAAGTAGTTTACGGAACGAGGCTAAAAAAACTGCCGCTTAAAATTCTTGGCAAAGATAAAACTCCTCTGCCCCTACATTACTTAGTCAATCGTTTTTTATCTGTTCTAACCAATCTTTTTTATGGCTCCCATTTAACTGATATGGAGACTGGCTATAAAATGATTTCTCGTGAGGTTTATAGTCAGCTGAAGCTGGTTTCAAATCGATTTGAAATAGAACCGGAGATTACTGCTAAGATTTTAAAGAAAGGATATCCGATTATTGAAGTGCCTATTAAAACTCAACCCCGGGGATATAAGGAAGGTAAGAAAATTAAAGCCAAAGATGCGCTGCTAGCGGTTTTCACTCTTTTTAGGTATCTTTAATTTAGCAAAAAATGACTAGAAAGACATTTTTTTTACTTCTTTTTCTAATCACGATTCTTTTCTTTTCTTCGACTTTTTTTTATTACTTTACCCAGGATGACTTTTTTCATCTCCAAATAAGTCAGGCAAAAAACTTTCATGATTTTATTTCCTTTTTTTCTTTTAACAATGATTATGGTTATATGTTTTATCGTCCTTTAACTACCCAGGTGTTTTTATTTTTTGGCAGAGCTCTTTTCGGGCTCAATCCCTTTGGCTTTCATCTAATTTCATTTTTATTTTTTGTGACAAATATTTATTTAGTTTTTAAAATTACAAAGGTTTTGCTAGGAGAAAAGCCTGCCTTTATCTCAAGCGCTCTTTATGCTCTTTCCGCCAGCCATTTTTCTACTTTGGCTTACATTTCGACTTTTGAAGAGGTTGGGGTCGCCTTTTTCTATTTTTTAACTGTCTTTCTTTATCTAAAGAAAAGCCCTTTTTCTTATTTGAGTTTTATTCTTGCTTTGGCTTCGAGAGAAACAGCCATCACCTTGCCAATAATAATTTTCTTGCTAGAGTTTTGGAGGGAGAAGAAATTTCTAAGAACCTTCCCTTATTTTTTGACTCTGTTTTTTTATTTCTTTTTAAGGGTCAAATATTTTAATATCCCCGCAGAATTAGTCTATCAACCGGTCTTTTCAATCACTAAGATTTTCAATACAGTTTTGTGGTATGTTTTTTGGTCTTTTGGATTGCCGGAAAGCTTAGTCGATTTTGTTGGTCCGGGACTAAAGGTGAATCCTCGTTTTTGGCAGATTTCAGGCTGGCGAGGGAAAGCAATAGTTTCAGGCTCTTTGTTTATGTTTTTCTTTTGCGGATTAATGCTTCTAAAATCCTTTTTTAAAAAGGAAAAACTAAAAAAAGTCTTTCTTTTTCTTTCTTGGTTTTTGATAACTTTATTGCCTTTCCTTTTCTTGCCCCAACACAAGTTTGTTTACTACCTTGAGGTTCCTCTTTTAGGCTTTTGCGGCTTAATTGCTTTATTGTTGGCAGAAAGAAGAACAAAGACAATCGTATTTTTCCTTGGGATCTTTATTCTGGTTTCGTTTTTAACAATTGGTTTTTACAAGGAAACTTATTGGGTAGTCGGAAGAGCAAAGTTAGCCAAAAACTCAATTTCCCATTTAAAAACAACTTATCCCCAATTGCCTAAAGGAGCGACGATTTATTTTAAAAATGGTTCTGACTTTCCTGAGGCTCCTTCTGCTTGGGGTGGAGCCAGCCAACAAGCAAAAGTAGCTCTTTCTGATTGTAATGGACCTCGGTTAATTTACCATGATGATAGTCTGAAATGTCTTTATGAGGACGATGGGCAAGATTTTCGCGAGGATTACTTTTTGTTTGTGGTGAACAAAGAATAGGGAGCCTTAATCCTTTGCTTAAGGTCATCTCTCAACCAAATGTTTGTTGGCTGACCATTTTTTGCTATTTGACTGTAGCCATTAAGTAGACCCGGAAAAAACTGGGAATAATAGTCGGGATCCTCTTTAAATCTTAGGTCGCCAGAATAAATTACCGGCGGTTTTTCTTTCTTGATAGCCAGATATCTTTCTTGTCGATATTTATTTACAGAATTTATCCAGGGGAACCAATATAAGAACCGGTCAAGGGGTTGCCTTTGGGCAAAAAAGTAAAGATCGACATCATGAGGATAAACTAAAACTTTTTCTCCGGCGCGAGAAAGGGTGTTAATTATTTCTCCGTTTTCTTGCCGGTAGCTCCAAAAAACATGGTAATTGTAACCAGGTTTTAAAGATTGGTTAACAATCGGCCGGACACAAATGCTGGAAATAAATATTAAAAGGATAATAAAAATACAACTAAAAAGTTTGTATTTCTTGTAATAATTTATGGCCAGAATTATTGATGAGGCAGAGGCAATGGTCAAAAAAGGGAAAATCCCGAAATTAAAAATTTTCCCAGGAATAATTTTAATCTCTCTTGCTCTTGAGGAAAGCAAGATGATAAGAAATGCCAAGCTAAATTGCCAACTTCTTTTTAGAAATACTTTTATGGCCAAGAGTATGATACTTAGGTTGAAAATAAATTGTAGTGATTGATGGAAATCAAAAAAATGTGTCAATAAATAGCTTTCGGTTTTGATAAAACTTATCAAGTATTGTAAAGGTTGAGACTTAGAATAGACGGTTTCCAATTCATAATAATATCTGGGGTAAATCCTGAAATTGAACCAAAGCCCCTCTTCCACAAAATCTTTTAATTGACCAGAAATTGAGAAATATATTAGAGGCAAGAAATTGACAAAGAGAGTAATAGTTAAAATCCTTAACTTTTTTTGGGGGGGAGAAATTAAGGTTGGCAGTAAAACCAAGATTAAAAGTAGCGGTTGAGTCCAAAAGCCGACAAAAGAGAAGATGACTCCTAGGGCCGATTTGTAAAAACTAGGTTTTTCCCAGCCGAGAATTATAGGAAGGATAAGCCAAAACAAAGAAAAAATTGCCAATGCCGAAAAAGTCTCGCTAAGGATTAAATTTCCATGGTAAAGAGAGGCAAATATTCCCAAAATAATAATCCAGAGACAAAAGGCAACTTTGGATTTTTTGTTTTTAAAACCAAAAAAAATTGAAGTAAAAGAGAATAGGTATAAGACAACCAGGCTCATCCTGAAAATTGAGATTGTTCGGGCAAAAGTTTCTGGTTTCCAAAACGGGGTAAAAAGCCTGATCCAATAATAAGGGAAAGGGAAATGATGGCTAAAAATATCGCGGTATAATCTCCAGCCGTTTTTCATTAAAAAGCCCGCGGCCAAATGATCATATTCATCAAAGTTAGTCATGAAATGACGCTGGATAAAAAAAAGGAAAGTGAAAGAAGAAAGAGAAATAAGAAATATTAAAAGGGGAAGATACTTTTTAACCAGTTTTCTCATTTGGTGATACCTGGTTATATATTATATTGTCAGCCCTATTTATGCTAGAATTATTTGATGAAGGAAGCGCTGGAGGAGACGTTTTCAGATGAGATTGACCTCTCTTTAGTAAAAAAAAGGTCTTTGGTCGGCGTTGTTTCCTTAGTTTCCCGAAGCTTTTTAATTCAAGGAATTGCTTTTGGCTCAACCTTTCTTCTAACGGTTTTCTTAGATCCGCAAACTTTTGGAGTTTTTTACTTGGTTTCCGCTTTCATTAATTTTTTTGCTTATTTTTCTGATGTGGGGTTGGCGGCGGCTTTAATTCAGAAAAAAGAAAAAGTTACTGACGAAGACCTGCGCACTACCTTCGGGGTTCAACAGTTTTTAGTTTTGGCTCTCTTAATTTTTATCTTTATCCTTTCTCCTTTTGCTCAAGAGTGGTATGGTTTAAGCCAGGCGGGCATTTATCTTTTATACGCTCTGGGTTTTTCTTTTTTCCTTTCTTCTCTTAAAACGATTCCCTCGATTATTCTTGAAAGAAGTCTGAAATTTAACTTACTGATTATTCCTCAAATATTGGAAACAGTTACTTTTAATCTGGTAGCGGTAATTTTGGCTTGGCGAGGCTTTGGGCTGACGAGCTTTACCTGGGCAGTTTTAGCACGAGGAATCGTCGGGCTGGTTTCCATGTATTTGATTGCCCCTTGGAGAGTCGGTTTTGCTTTTTCCCGGCCTTCGCTCTCAAGGCTTCTTAAATTTGGTGTTCCCTATCAGGCGAATACTTTGATGGCCGTGGCAAAGGATGATTTAATGACCATCTTTCTTGGCCGTATTATCGGCGCTTCAGGTTTAGGCTATTTGGGTTGGGCGAAAAGGTGGGCAGAACAACCTTTGAGATTTTTGATGGATAATGTCTCGAAAGTTGCTTTTCCCGCTTATAGCCGGATGCAGGATAGAAAGGAAAGCCTAAAAAGGGCGGTAGAAAAAACTCTTTTCTTCTTGTCTTTCTTAACTTTCCCGATTTTAATGGGATTTTCCCTTTTGGCTTCGGACTTGGTAGAAGTTATTCCTAGATACTTAAAGTGGGAGCCGGCCTTGCTGGCTCTTTATCTTTATAGCTTTAACAGCGCCTGGGCCACAATTTCCACTTCAATGACCAATCTCTTAAACGCCGTTGGCCAAATTAAAAAAACCTTTAAGCTGATGATTATGTGGTTGGGTTTAACTTGGGCCTTAATGCCTGTTTTAGCGATAAGGTTAGGGTTTAATGGCGTGGCAATCGCGGCCGCCACCATTTCTCTCTCTTCAGCCATTGCGATTTACATTGCTCGCAAAGTGGTGAAATTTGATTTAGGTTCCTCAATTGGTAAACCGCTTTTAGCTACTCTGTTTATGGGAATTTTTGTTTTCCTGTTTAAACCAATGACAGAAAACTTAATTTTATCTTTGGGATTAAGGATTTTGGCTGGCGGATTTGTTTACCTGCTTGTTTCTTATCTTTTAATCGGTAAAGCTTTGTTTGAAGATTCTTTCAGACTTTATTCTCTGTTGAGGAAAAAACAATGAAACTGGCCAAAAACCAGAAACTCTTTCTGGCTTTGTTGATAGCTGGGGGAACAGTAGCTCAGAGTTTGACTATGGCCAGAAGCGGTTTGACTTATGATTTTGGCTTGGGTTTTTGGGGTCCCAATGGACATGATGGTGTCTGGCATCTGGCTTTAGCCAATCAAGCTTTCCGCGGTTTCCCCCTGCCTCACCCGAATTTCTCCGGAGCGGTTTTGGCCAATTACCATTTGTTTTTTGATTATCTTTTGGCTTTGACAAGCAAACTCTCCGGGCTTTCCGGCTCCTTTCTTTATTTCCAGGTTTTCCCGATAATTTTTTCCTTTAGTTTGGGCTGGCTCTCATTTTTAGTCGGCTACTTCTGGAGAAAAGACTATTGGACTGGTTTTTGGTTGGCTTTTTTCAACTATTTTGCCGGTTCCTTTGGTTTTTTGGTTACTTTATGGAGGGGAGAAGGAATTGGTGGAGAATCGATATTTTGGTCGATGCAATCGATTTCCACTCTTATCAACCCTCCTTTCGCTCTATCTTTATTAGTCTTGCTTGGGGCAATGTTGCTGTTGCTTTCTTTAAAAAAAAGACAATTAAGAAAAATTATAATTATAAGCTTGTTAGTAGGTTTGTTGATAAGCATTAAATCTTATGCGGCAATTATTGCTTTTGCCGGTCTTTTTGCATTCATAATTTTTAAATTCTTTAGAAAAGAGAAAGAGTATTTGCCGATTTTGCCTCTTTCCTTGTTTATTTCTTTGATTTTGTTTTTAGTCAATGCAAGAACCTCAAGCAATTTATTTGTTTGGCGCCCCTTTTGGTTTATAAATTCCATGATGGAATCCCGCGACCGCTTGTATTTGCCTTCAATTGCCTTAGCAAGAGTAAATAGTCTTGCTCCTAAACCCTTGATTATTGAACTAGCGGGAATATTTATTTTTTTGATTGGTAATTTAGGCACCCGAGTTTTTGGTTTTTTTGATTTGAGAAGGAGGTTAAAAAATCTGACTGCTTTTGACTTTTTCCTTCTCGGAGGAGGCTTAGTTGCTTTTTCAATTCCGCTTTTGTTTGTCCAAAAAGGAACCGCTTGGAATACCATCCAGTTTTTTTACTATTTTTTGTTTTTTGCCAATTTTTATGCCGCCGGTTTTTTTTCCAGGTTGATTCAGAGTAAAAAAAGTTTCTCTCGGGCAGGATTGATCCTCTTGGTGCTTCTAACAATTCCGACTACTGTCTCTTCATTAAAAGGCTATCTGGGTTGGCCGCCGCCAGCTAGTCTGCCAAAAGCTGAACTTGAAGCATTAGAATATTTAAAACAGCAACCCCAAGGAGTAGTTCTGACTTTCCCTTACAGCTCTTTTGAAAAAGCCGCTTACAAGACTACTCCTTTGCCTTTGAGGGTTTATGCACCCACTGCTTATGTTTCTGCTTTTTCCGGGAAACAGACCTTTTTGGAAGAAACCAACCTTGATATTTTAGGTTATGACTGGGAAGAGAGGAAAGAGAATATCTTTGATTTTTTTTCCGCCACTGATTCTCAAGAGGCAAAAGAGTTTTTGGCGATCAACAATATTCGCTATATTTATTTGGTTAAGGATGCGAAAGTTAATTGGAGAAAAGACTTGGTTGGGGCTAAATTAATTTTTGAAAATTCTCGGGCAGAAATTTTTGAGCTCGAGCTTTAATTGAGGAAGTTTAAGCCATAAGGTAAAATTAATAGAGAATGAAAATTTCAATTGTTGTCAATACCTTTAATGAGGAGGAAAATTTACCCCGTTGTTTGGCGTCGGTTAAAGACTTTAGCGATGAGATTGTGGTTGTCGATATGGGCTCAACCGACCAGACAACCGCAGTTGCCAAAAAGTTCAAGGCTAAAGTTTTTAATCACCAATATACTCGTTATGTTGAGCCCGCCAGGAATTTTGCTCTCTCAAAAGCCACGGGGAACTGGATATTAGTAATTGATGCCGACGAAGAGCTGCCGAGAACATTAGCCGTCAGGCTAAAAAAAATTGCCCAAGATAATAAATTTGATTATGTTGAAATTCCTCGAAAAAATATAATTTTTGGTAAATGGATAGAGCATTCCCGCTGGTGGCCGGATTATCTTGTCAGATTTTTTAGGAAAGGGGCGGTAAAATTTTCCGAGAAAATCCATCAACCGCCTGAGGCCAAAGGCCAGGGAACAAAACTGGAAGCAGAAGAAGAAAATGCTTTAGTTCATCATAACTTCCAGTCAATTTCCCAATTTATTGAAAGGCTTAACCGCTACAGCGATATTCAAGCAGAAGAAATAGCTCTAAAAGAGAAGTTCGAATGGAAAGAGTTAATCACCAAGCCGAGCGATGAATTTTTATCCCGCTTTTTTGCCGGCGAGGGGTACAAGGATGGTTTGCATGGTTTGGTTTTAGCCTTGCTTCAGGCTTTTTCCGAATTTGTTGTCTATCTAAAGGTATGGGAAAAGGGAAATTTTGAACAAGAAGAAATTGAGGGCATAAACAAACTCTCTTTAAAAGTTATCCATAATTATCTTTATTGGCTGCAAAAGACTACTTCAAGCCCTTTTGAGAAATTGCGCTTCAAGCTTAAATCCAAAATTTAAGATGAGATTGATTAAAAAAGTTTGCTCAAAAAACAAAGAGAGCTTGGTGGTACTTTTTATTGTTCTCCTAGCTGCATTTTTGCGTCTTTACCGTCTTGAGTCCCTGACCACTTTTTTGGGTGAGCAGGGCAGGGATTTGCTAATTGCCCGAGAGATTTTAAAAGGGAAGCTAACCTTATTGGGTCCGCCGACTAGCATTTCCGCCGTCCATTTTGGCCCTTTTTATCATTATTTTAATGCCTTTTTTTTGCTTCTTTTTGGTCTTGACCCCCTGGGTCCTGCCATTGGCTTTGTTTTACTTTCTCTTGTTTCTGTTTATTTGATTTATTCTCTTGCCTCAGCTTTTGGTCATAAAAGAGCAGGTTTTTTTGCCGCTTTTTTGTTTGCTGTCTCCCCGCGGATGGTCGAATATGGAAAGCATGTCTTTAATTCCAACTTTATGCATAATTTCTCTATTGTTGCCGTTTGGTTTCTGGTCAACTTTTTCAAAACTCGCAAGAGACATTACTTGTTGTTTCTCTCGGGAATTTTTGCCGGACTGGCTCTACAAGCAAATTTTCTTTCCATTGGTTTATTGATAGGATTATTTTTTTATCTAGTTTGGGAAAAATTATCTTTCAAAAAACAACTTTGGTTTTATCTTGGCTCTTTTTTAGCAATCCTCCCTTATTTGATTTTCGAACTAAGACATCAGTTTTATAACACAAAAGCTTTTTTATTTCTATCTGGTTCTGGCAAAGTAGTGGCATTTTCATGGCTTTCTTTTTTAAAAAGGATATTTTTGGCGTTTTGGCAAAGCATGTACTTTTCTTTTAGTTATCGATATCCTCTCTGGCTGAACATAGTTATCTCTTTAAGCATTTTGTTGGGAATAGCCTTTCTTTTGCTTCAAAAACAAAAAAATAAGTTTTTAAAATTAAATCTCATATTTATTTTTTCTATCTTGGTGACCGTTTCTTTATATCCGGGCCCAATACTGGTTCACTATTTGGGAGCAGCCTATCCATTTATCTTTTTAGTGGCTGGGTTGGTATTTGAGAAAGCTACAGAAGGTAAAACAAGATATTTTGCTTATTTTATCTTTTTAGGCTTGCTCTTACTTAACTTATTAAAGGTCAATTATTCTTGCAATGGTGAATGCAGTATGCCTAAAGGATGGGATTTGGATGGCGTAAGACAGGCAGGGAAAATTATTGCTCAGGATGCTCGAGGCAACTTTAATGTGGCCGCTCTTTTAGATGGTGATACCCGAGCCTATCCTTATCGTTATATAATTGAAACAACTGGTAAAAAACCAATGGGCGTAGAAGAATATCCGAAGGCGAAGACTCTTTACGTTATCGGGAGAGGAGGGGCTAAAGATATTTTGTCTTATCCTGTTTGGGAAATAAGTTCATTTTTACCTGCAGAAGCAACTCGGGTTTGGCCAATTAAAAATGGCATTAGTGTTTTTAAGCTAGAAAGAATAAAAGAAAAATGATTTCTCTGGTAATTCCGGTTTTTAATGAAGAAAAAAGCTTAGACGAGCTTTATGAAAGAGTAGTTAAGGCCTTAAAAGGCAGGGCGTTCGAGTTGATTTTTGTTAATGATGGCTCTACTGATCGCTCAGGACAACTAATTGAAAAGCTGAGAGCAAAAGACAAAAGGATTTCTCTGGTTACTTTCCGTCAAAACCAGGGTAAATCGCGAGCTTTAATGGCTGGTTTTAGACAAAGCCGGGGAGAGATAGTGGTGACCTTGGATGCTGACCTTCAGGATCAACCCGAGGAAATTAAAAAACTTTTGGGGAAACTTGAGGAAGGATTTGATTTGGTTTGCGGCTGGAAAAAGAAAAGGGAAGATCCTTGGCTTAATGTTTTGTTTTCCCGATTTTTTAATCTGGTTATTGGGCTAACGACTAAAGTTTCTTTACATGATATTAATTGTGGTTTGAAAGCTTTTCGCCGGGAAACAGTGGAAAACTTAAATCTTTACGGCGACCTTTACCGTTTTATTCCAGTTTTAGCGGCTAAAGAGGGGTTTCGGGTAAGTGAAGTTGAAGTTTCTCATGCTTCCCGGAAATATGGCACTTCTAAATACGGAATTTCCAAGTTCATCCGGGGTTTTTTTGACCTTTTTACGATTTTATTTTTGACTAATTTTAAAACCCGGCCCCTTCATCTTTTTGGGTTTTTAGGAGGAGCGATGATTACCTTGGGAATTATTATCTGTCTTTATCTAACTATTCTTTGGTTTTCTGGTCAAGCGATTGGCGGTCGGCCGCTTTTGTTTTTGGGAATACTGCTGATTATTTCTGGAGTTCAGCTCTTTACTTCCGGTTTGCTGGCGGAATTAATTTTTCATACCCGGGAAAAAGCTAATTAATAAGATGAAAAAAAGTCAAGAGGAGAAAAAATATCGCCATCCAGTTAAAACGATTTTTATTAGTCAGCTTTTAAAAGAAATTGTCAGGGTTATCAGAAAGTCAAAGGCAAAGACAGTAATTGATATTGGTTGCGGTGAAGGCTATCCGGATAAAGTCATTTGTGCTCAATTGCCAAAGATAAAGCTGGTTGGAGTTGATATTGACCCGCAGGTTTTGAAAAAGGCCAAAGAACAAAATCCCAGCGTTGAGTATTGCCGAGAGGATATTTTTAAACTGAATTTTAAATCGGCCGAGTTTGATCTGGGCTTAGTCTTGGAGGTTTTGGAACATCTGAAAGAACCAGAAAAAGCGGTTGGGGAGGTTAAAAGAGTGACCAAAAAAGCGCTTTTTTCTGTTCCTTTTGAGCCTTGGTTTTCTTTGGCTTCCTTAGCTTCTGCTAGCTACTTAAAAACCAAAGGCAAGCACCCCGATCATGTTAATTTTTGGAATCCTAGTAATTTTGAGCAGCTCTTAAGAAAGCACTACAATAAGGTAAGGATAAGAAGAATATTTCCTTGGTTAATTGCTTTTTGTGAAGATGAGAAATAAGCGAGTTTTTTTAATTGTTTTAAACTGGAATGCCTGGCAAATGACAGCCAATTGCTTGGCCTCAATTGCCAAAGCAGAAACAAAAGGAATTGACTTAAAGGTGCTAGTAGTAGATAACGGTTCTGTTGATGACTCGGTTGAAAAAATAAAAAAATTAGTCAGTTCAAAGATTAAGAATTTAAAAATTCATTTTATTGAAAATAAAGAGAATTTGGGCTTTGCCGAAGGCAATAATATCGGCATCAAATATGCGCTTAAAAATGGAGCGGATTTTGTTTGTTTGCTTAACAATGATACCCGAGTTAAGGCGGATTTTTTACTTCAATTGATTGAAGTGGCGGAAAAAGAGGAAG
>DATKVU010000025.1:0-58689 GCA_035529915.1 Clostridia bacterium | reverse complement strand
GGTTTATAACGAGGAAGCGAATTTAGAAAAAACAGTTAAAGATGTCATTCCGGTTCTTCGGCAAATCGCTAAGAAATACGAATTAATTATTGTTAATGACGGCTCGAAGGATCGTTCCGGAGAAATTGCCCAAAATTTAGCTCGAGATAACCCTTTTATTCGGGTGATCACTCATCCTTCTAATCAAGGCTACGGAGCGGCGCTTAAGTCCGGTTTTTACAACAGTCAGCATGAATGGATTGCCTTTATCGATGCCGACGGTCAGTTTGATTTTACCGAAGTGACGAAATTAATTGAGAAAGCGAAGGAATTCGATGTGATAGTGGGTTATCGCCTTAATCGACAGGATTCTTTCAAAAGGAAACTTTTCGGTTGGGGCTGGACGACGTTGTCGAAAATTTTGTTGGGAATTAGTGTCCGCGATGTCGATTGTGCCTTCAAATTAATTAAAAGAAAGGTTATCAAGACCATTCCCCCTCTCCAGTCAACTCGGGGAGGAATGATCTCGCCCGAACTGTTAGCCCGGGCGGGGAAAGCGGGTTTTAAGATAACGGAAGTAGGAGTTGGCCACTTTCCGCGGGGAGGCGGGAAACAGACGGGGGCGGGGCCGAGAGTCATTTTTAAATCATTTTTTGAATTAGGTAAGTTGTGGTGGCAAATAAAATAAGAGAATTAACCAGTTGGCTTAGGAAAAATTGGCGGTTGGCGGGAGCGATTTTTTTTATTGTCGGTCTAGCGCTTTTTTTGCGTCTTTGGCGAATCGGCTCATATATGACTTTTTTAGGGGATGAGGGGAGAGACGCTTTGGTTTGGTTGCGAATGAGCAGAGGAAAATTCACCTTGATTGGACCACAGACTTCAATAGGTAATATGTACTTGGCCCCCCTTTTTTATTACTTAATGCTGCCCTTTTATCTTCTTTTAGGAACTGCTGGGCCTTCAATCGGCACGGCTTTGCTTGGGGGTGCAACTGCCTTTCTTTTATGGTTTGTGTCCAAGGAATGGTTTTCTCAAAAAGTCGGTTTGCTGGCTGCCCTTTTATATGCCCTCTCGCCAGTAGCGATTGTTCTTTCGCGTTCTGCTTGGAATCCGAATATTATGCCCTTCTTTGCTCTGCTTTCAATTTGGGGAGTCTGGCAATTTTGGCAAAGGAACCAATTTTGGGGAATGGTGGTCGTTGGTTTGGGTTGTTCGGTAGCGATTCAGTCTCACTATCTGGGCTTGCTTCTTTTGCCGGTGGCCGGCCTGTTTTGGTTGGTGAAATTAAGAGATTTGCTAAGAACTAAAAATCGCCAAACCAGAAGCTTTTTAATTTGGACCGGCTTAGGAATAATGACTTTTTTCGTTTTGTCTATCTTGCCTTTAATTTGGTTTGATTTACGTCATAATTTTATTAACTATAAGGCTTTTTACCGTTTTTTTACTGATCGGCAGGCGACGGTTAGTCTAAAGCCGTATAAGGCAATTCCTCAACTTTGGCCGCTTTGGCAGATGATGGTGACGTGCCTTTTGACCAGCCGGGATGCAGTTTTTGGTTCCTGGCTATCTCCGCTTCTATTAATTTTCTCCACAATTACCTTTTTCTTAGTTGTCGGAGACAAGCGGAAGAGGAAAGAAGGTCGGGGGTTATTTCTCTTACTAAGCTGGATTTTGATTGGCCTTTGGGGAATGGGACTCTATAAACAGCATATTTATGGTCATTACTTCGGTTTTCTTTTCCCGGCGATTTTTCTGTTGATGGCGGTTTCCTTA
The DNA here is from genome assembly GCA_035529915.1 of Clostridia bacterium. GTDB lineage: Bacteria > Patescibacteriota > Microgenomatia > UM-FILTER-40-11 > UM-FILTER-40-11 > DATKVU01. The sequence goes on along the minus strand of DATKVU010000025.1, from coordinate 56,937 downwards.
GGTAAAGCTTGGGAGGTAGGGAAAGCGGGAAAGATCTTAGCGGTTGCGGGGCTGGTGGCGATATTTTACTTTGCTTTTGAGGCTTGTCCCTTGAGGGGAAGTCCTAATTTCCAGATGCAACACACGGCTATGGTTAGTCAAAAAATAGTTGAGGAGGCGGAAGGAAAACCTTTCAATCTTGGATTAATCGCTAAGCAGAATTATGATGCCGGCTACCGTTATTTTTTGGAAAAAGCCGGATATAAACCGGCGATGATTGATGCTCAGCGGTCAGAAGAAACGATTACCAACCAGCTCTTTGTTGTCTGTGAAGAGAGTGTTTGTGAACCGACTACCCATCCCCAAGCTGAAATTGCCAGCTTTGGTTGGAGTAAGATAGAAGAAGAATGGACCTTTCCTTGGGGAGTGAAACTATTTAAATTAATGCACAATAAATGAGTAGTTCAAAGTTGCAGTCCAAAATTCAAAGTTGCTTAGTGGGGCTGGGAAAGGAAATAAAAGCTCACAAGACTATTTATTTTATTCTTTTTCTCATTCTCTCTTTCTCGGCTTTCTTTAGGCTGTATCGATTAAATGACCTTCTCGGTTTCTGGTATGACCAGGGAAGAGACGCCTTAGTGATTTGGGACTTCCTCCATTATGGGAAATTCTTTTTAATTGGTCCGGTAACCGGTATCGAGGGTATTTATTTGGGGCCGTTTTTTTATTATCTTTTGATGCCCTTTTATTGGCTCGGTAAAGGGAGTCCGGTGATGGCGGCGGCTGGCCAGTCCTGGCTAACCGTGGGCGCCATTTTTTTGATTTACCTTTTGGGAAAAGAAATTTACAGTCGGGAAGTCGGTTTATTGGCCGCTTTCCTTTACGGTTTTTCTTATGACTTAGTGGTTTTCAGCCGCTGGCTGGCTAACCCCAGCCCTCTGCCCTTCTTTACGATGATTGTTCTTTTTTTTCTTTACATTTTTGTTAAGGGTAGAGATAAGGCCTTGATTGGGGCGGCTTTTTTTATCGGACTTTGTTTACAACTGGAAGCGGCATCGGCAGTTTGGTTTTTACCGGCGACTTTGGGGATTCTTTTTTGGCAAAGGCGGATTTTTAAAAAGCCTACCGTTTTAGTTTTGGCTTTCCTGGCTTTCTTGGCGACTTTGTTGCCCCAGATCGTTTTCGATTGGCGACATCAAGGAATTTTGCGGGATGCTTTCCATCGTTTCTTGGTGGGAGAGCGAAGTTTTGGCCTTTCTCTGGTTCAAACTATGCGCTTGAGGCTTCTGACCTATTATGATGTCTTTTTCGGCAAGTTCTCTTTTGGCCAAAAATGGGTCAAGATGGGGCTTTTAGCCTTGTTTTCCGCAACGCTCCTTTTTTCCCGGAAAAAGGTCTTTAGTCCGGGCGGGAAACTGCTTTTAATCTGGCTGGTCTCTCCCATTTTGGGATTTCTGCTTTACCGAGGGAATCACGGCTATGTTTGGGATTATTATTTTACCGGCGTTATTCCGGCTTTTATTATCCTGTTGGCGGCCGGCTTAAAATCTTTGGCGGATAGAAATTTAATTCCTCGGGTGGTCTTGGGAATATTTTTGATACTTTTTGCGTTTGGTAATATACGGTTTATCAAAAACTATCTTAAGACCGGAATTGGGATTACTCTAAAAGCTCAAACTTGGGCGATTGACTGGATTTATGAGGATGCTAAGGATGAGGAGTTTAATATTGACGCTTATGTTCCGCCGCAGATATTTTACTCATATTCCTATCTTTTCCGCTGGTATGGCCAAACCAAATATGGTCGAGAACCGGAAACAAAGCTGGTCAAAAATCTTTATACTCTTTATGAACCTGACGGTGAGCACCCCCAGTTTTTACAAGCTTGGCAAAAACGGCAAGATACCATCGGCAAAGCGATTAAGAATGACTTCTGGGGGGATATTACTGTCCAGAAAAGAGAAAGGATAAAGTTTAATGACTAAACGGCCCTATTTATCAGTTGTTATTCCTTGTTATAACGAGAGAGAAAATCTTGAGCGGGGGGTTTTGGAAGAAGTAGAAAATTTTTTGGGAAAGCAAAGGTTTAGTTGGGAGGTAATTGTTTCAGATGATGGTTCAACCGATAACAGTCGAGAGTTGGTCAAAAAGGCCGTTATAGGAAAGGCTGGTTTTCGGCTGGTAGAAAACTTGCACGGCGGAAAGCCGTCAGCGGTTTGGGGAGGGATAAAAGAGGCCAAAGGAGAATATGTCCTTTTTAGCGATATGGATCAATCAGCTCCTTTGAAGGAGGTTTCAAAATTGATGCCTTTTTTTGATGAATATGAAGTGGTGATTGGTTCCCGAGGATCAATAAGGGAAAACTTTGGGGTTCTTAGAAAGGTCGGTTCGGTAGCTTTTCGGTTAATTCGTCAAGCCTTTTTTTTAAGAGGGATTAAAGACACGCAGTGTGGATTTAAGGCCTTGAGGGCAGAAGTGGCTAAGGAAATTTTTCCGCGTTTAGAATTTTTCCGACAGAAAAAACAAGTTAGGGGGTGGAAAGTGACTTCTTTTGATGTCGAACTTCTTTTCCTAGCGGAAAAGTTTGGTTACAAAATCAAAGAAGTCGCCGTGGAATGGAAAGACAGGGATGTGAGCACCAGCAAAAAAAAGAGTTATCTTAAAGAATCTTTGGAAATGCTAAAGCAGATTTTTCGAGTGAAGCTTAATGATTTGAAAGGTTTATATTCGATAAATTAGAAGATGAAATTGAAAGTTCAAGATTGCATACTAGGCGCTTTTTTAATTCTTGCTTACTTCGTCACGCGGTTGATCAATCTGACCATAATTCCGGTATTTGTTGATGAAGCAATTTATATCCGTTGGGCTCAAGTAATGCGGGCGGTAAGTACTTTGCGTTTTTTGCCCTTATCTGACGGTAAACAGCCTTTATTTATGTGGTTAATAATGCCCTTTTTAAAGATATTCTCCGATCCCCTGGTCGCCGGTCGGTTAGTCTCGGTGGGAGCCGGTTTGGGGACGATGGTAGGAATTTTTACTTTAAGCCTGCTTCTTTTTAAAAAGAAAGAAGTGGCTTTTTTGGGAGCTATTTTATATTTGATTTCACCATTCACTTTCTTTTTTGATCGGCTGGCGTTGGCTGACGGTTTGCTTTCTTTCTTTGGTATTTGGGTGATAGTGGGAGCAGTAGGACTGGCAAAAGAAAAAAGGCTGGATCTGGCGATGATCACAGGAGTACTTTTGGGTTTGGGTTTGATTACTAAATCGCCGGCGCTCTTTTTTGCTCTGCTTTTGCCGACGACAATAATCTTGAACGGACGCATGATGATGCGTCCCTACAACATTGTTAAATTGGTTTTCTTGTGGGGGGTTGTTTATCTTTTTGGTTTTGCTATTTATAACATTCTTCGTCTAGGACCAGAATTTCAGATGATTGCTATCCGCAATAAGGATTATGTTTTTTCTTTCCGAGAAGTCTTGAGTCACCCCCTAAATCCTTTTTGGGGCAACCTGAAAAGTGTAATCGAGTGGTTTTGGATTTTTTTGACCCCCCTTTCTTTTGTTAGTGCTATCACCGGGGGAGTCTTGGTGCTTAAACGACACCTTAAAGAAGGAGGGCTCCTCTGGCTTTGGCTGCTAATCCCGCTTTTAGGCCAAAGTGCGATTGCCAAAGTTTATACTGCTCGTTATATCTTGTTTACAGTCCCGATATTTTTAATCTTCGCCGCCTACCTTCTTTGGAAAATTTTTTCTTCGCTAAAAAGCCGATGGATAACCACTTTGGTCTTAATTGTTTTTTTTGTTGTTCCTGTCTATCAAATTGCGCTTCTTTTAGTGAATCCTCAAAAAGCCTGGTTGCCCAAAAATGAAAGATATGGCTATCTAGAAATTTGGACAGCAGGATACGGAATTAAGGAAGCGGCCGATTACCTTAGGGAAGTGGCTAAAAAGGAAAATGTTTTGGTGGGAACAGAAGGGTATTTCGGCACTTTACCAGAGGGTTTACAAATATATTTGGAAAAAACGCCAAGAGTAACGGTGATTGGTTTGGGTGAGCCAGTAAGAGAGATTTCCAGTAAGCTAACCAGCGGTTTGGTTAGTAACCGCGTCTTTTTACTGGTTAATGATTCACGATTTATGGTGAGCAACCGAAGCAATTTGCGCCTCATTGCAAAGTATCCAAAAGCTGAAAGTCGTGAGGGAAAAGAAAACCTCCTTTTCTTTGAAGTGTTGGCCAAATAGCAGGAGAGGGAGTGAAAAGGTATAATCTTTTTAGATGAAAATTCTTAAACGTTACTGGTTTTTTGTTTTAGTAATTTTAGCCACTTCTTTCTTGACTTCAAGGGATCTTTTCCGACCTGGTTATTTTCCCATGCATGATGATTTGCAAGTCGGGCGGCTTTATCAGATGGATTTGTGTGTGAAGGATGGTCAGATTCCTTGCCGTTGGGTGCCGGATATGGGCTATTCTTATGGCTATCCCCTTTTTAATTACTACCCACCTTTTCCCTACTGCTTAGGCGAAATCTTTCATCTTTTGGGTTTAAGTTTTATTGATTCGGTAAAGCTTTTATTCATTGCTGGTTTTTTGGTTTCGGGAGTCCTCATGTTTCTTTTTACGAGAAAACTTTGGGGAGATTGGGGAGGGCTTTTGAGCGCTATTTTGTATTTATGGGCGCCATATCATGCAGTTGATGTTTATGTTCGGGGAGCAATGAATGAGTTTTGGGCCTTAGCGTTTCTGCCGGGAGTTTATTGGGCGATTTATGAAATCGTGGTAGAGGAAAAAGGAAAAAATAAATTGCCTCTTTTGGCGTTGTTTTTTGGTTTTTTGCTGCTTTCCCACAATCTGATGGCTTTTATTTTTATGCCGACCTTCATTGCTTTTGCTTTGCTTTTAATCTGGTTAAAGAAGAAAGATGGGAAAGAGAAAATAATTAGGTTAGCTTTGGGTGGTTGGTGGGGTTTGGGGCTGGCTGCCTTTTTTACTCTGCCGGTTTTAGTCGAAAAAAAATATGTTCACGTAGAGACGATGTTAATGGGTTATTTCAACTTCTTAGCCCATTATGTTTCTATTGGGAAAATGTTGTTTACTCGGTTTTGGGGCTATGGTTCTAGTGGCTGGTTACAAGAAACAGGGATGCCGTTTCAGGTCGGCTTTCCTCACTGGCCGCTGGCAGTACTGGTGTTGTCGTTCGCCATTTTCGGCTATTGGCGACGGCGGGTTAAAAAAGAGGTAGTTTTCTTGGTGGGCTTTTTCTTTGCTCTTTTCCTTTTAAGCCTTTTTTTGGTTCATCCTCGCTCTAACTTGATTTGGCAAAAAATCCCCCTTTTGGCTTACCTACAATTCCCTTGGCGATTTTTGACATTAGTGATTTTTGCTGTTTCTGTGTTGGGGGGAGGATTAATGATTTTCCTTAAGTCAACTAAGTGGGCAAAATGGACGGCTTTAATGGGGATAACTTTGGCGGTAAGCTTAAACTTTTCTTTTTTTAGGGTAGAAAAAATTCTTAAGATTAGTGATGAGCAAAAACTCTTTTCGGCCTTGGGTTGGCGCAAACTGCAAACGGATGCCATTTTTGATTATTTACCAAAATATGCTCAAGCGCCACCAGCTCAGGAGGCCCCAGCTGGTCCAATCTTGAAGGCGGGGGCGGCTGAGGCGAAGAATATTCAGAAGGGGAGCGATTGGTATTCTTTTCAAGCTCAGGCGAAGGAAGAAGCGGCGTGGGAAATCCCCGTTTATTATTTTCCCGGCTGGAAAGCTTGGTTAGATAATCAGCCAGTCGCTATCAGTTATGATAACCCTTTGGGACTAATTACGGTGAAAGTCCCCGTTGGTAATCACGAACTAAGGCTTAAGTTTACTAACACTCCCGTGCGGACGGCAGCCAATTTAATTTCTCTGGTCAGCTGGTTGGTTTTCCCGGCCTTGGTTATCCGAAAAATTCGTTATCCGCGGTTCAAATGAAGCTTTCCGTCGTTATCCCCGTCTTTAATGAAGAAAAGACCATTGGTCGAGTTATTAGGCGGGTATTGGCTGAAAAAACTCCCAAGGAAATAATTATCGTTGATGACGGCTCAACTGACGGGACGAGAGAAGAAATAAAGAAATTCAGAAATAAAGAAATTAGGGTATTCTTTCATAAAGTCAACCAAGGCAAAGGAGCCGCGGTAAGTAAGGGGATTAAAAATGCTACCGGCGATGTCCTAATTATTCAAGACGCCGATTTGGAATATGATCCGAAGTACTATTGTAAACTCCTGGAGCCAATTATTTTGGGAAAAGTGGAAGTCGTTTTTGGAACGCGCCTCAAGAAACTTAAGTTTAAGCTTTGGGGTAAAAATAAAACTCCCTTGCCGCTTCATTACTGGGCGAATCGATTTTTGTCGGGATTAACCAATTTTCTTTATGGTTCTCATCTTACCGATGTGGAAACCGGCTATAAAATGATGACCAAAGAAGTGTATGGTGATTTAAATATTGTCTCCCGGTGTTTTGAGGTTGAGCCGGAAATAACGGCTAAAATTTTAAAGAAAGGATATCCGATTGTAGAGGTGCCTATTAAAACTCAACCCCGGGGATATAAAGAAGGTAAAAAAATTAAAGCCAAGGATGCGCTGCTGGCAGTTTTCACTCTTTTTAAGTATCTTCAATTGACCAAAATTGCCTAAAGGAGCTACGATTTTTTTTAAAAATGGTTCTGATCTTCTTGGCGTTCCTTCTGCTTGGGGTGGAGCCAGCTAACAAGCGGAAGTAGCTCTTTCTAATTGTAATGGACCTCGGTTAATTTACCATGATGATAGTCTGAAATGTCTTTATGAGGACGATGGGGAAGATTTTCGCGAGGATTATTGTTTGTTTGTGGTGAACAAAGAATAGGGAGCCTTAAGCCTTTGGTTAAGGTCATCTCTCAACCAAATGTTTGTTGGCTGACCGTTTTTTGCTATTTGACTGTAGCCATTAAGTAGATCCGGAAAAAACTGAGCATAAAGATGGGGATTGTTTTTATAAGTAAAGTTGCCAATATAAATTACTGGTGGAGGAGCAGTTTTTAGAGACGTCTCTCTTTCATCGTGATATCTTTTCACTGAATCTAACCAGGGAAACCAATAAGTAAAGCGGTCTATTGGTTTTCTATTAGCGAAAAAATAAAGATCGACATCATGAGGGTAGATCAAAATTTTCTCTTCTGGCTGGGTTAGATTGTTTATTGTCTCGCCAATTTCTTGTCGCCAGCTCCAAAAAACATGGTAATTGTAACCAGGTTTCAAAGACTGATTAATGATAGGCAAGCTTTCTTTAATACTGAGGCCGAAAAGCAAACCCAAAGCAAGTAAAGAGATGATTTTTTTCTTTGGAAAGATGAAAGTTATTAAGGCAATAAAACTAGCAGAACCTAAAAGAGCCAGAGGGTAAATTCCGAAATTAAAAATTTTTCCCGGGATAATTTTAATTTCTCTGGCTCTTACCCCATAAAAAAGAAGCAAAAAAGAAATTGATAATCGCCAGTTTCTTTTGCCAATTGTCCAAATCAAAAGACCCAAGACAGCCGCGTGGATGACAAACTGCCAAGAGCCAATGAACCCGGAAAAAGGCTCAAGGAAAGAAATTTCATTTTGAAAGAAAGAGATGAAATTTTGCTGAAGCATTGAATAGTGGCCAATTCTCTCCGGGAAAAAAGAGGAGTAAACCCTGAAATTAAACCAAACGGCATTTTCCCAAAAACCTTGCAGCTGTCCGGACAAATGAAAGAGAGCTAATGGTAAGAGATTAAGTATAAAAAAGCTGGGGAATATCTTTTTTAGTATTTTACCTGGAATTAAAAGAAGAGGAATCAGGAATAAAGGAGCCAGAAGCGGTTGGGTCCAGAAAGCCAGTGAAACAAAAAGGAAAATCAAAACACTTTTTACAAAATTAATTTTTTCCCAAGCGAAAACCAAAGGAAGAATTAACCAAAAAAGAGAGGAGATAAAAATTGCCACAAATGTTTCGCTTAGAAGCAGATTTCCATGGTAAAGACTGGCAAAAGTGGAAAGGGAAATAATCCATAAACAGAGGGCAGTTTTGGTTTTCCGGCTGCGAGAAACAAAGAAAACTGCTAAAAACGATAAGTAATACAAAATAACTATGCTTAGACGGAGGATGGAAATTACTCGGTGGGGAGGGGAATTTGTCCAAAAAGGGGTGAAAATATAAACCCAGTAGTAAGGCAAAGGGAAATGAGTAGTAAAAAAGTCTTTATAAACTTTCAAGCCGTTGGCCATCAAGAAAGCGTTAACAATTTGGTCGCGTTCATCAATATTGGTCATAAAGTTACGCTGGATAAAAAAAAGGAAAGTAAAAGAAGAAAGAGAAATAAGAAATATTAAAAGAGGAAGATGCTTTTTAACCAGTTTTCTCATTTGATGGTATCCTGGTTATATATTATATTGTCAGCCCTATTTATGCTAGAATTATTTGATGAAAGAAGCGCTGGAGGAGACGTTTTCAGATGAAATTGACTTCTCTTTAGTAAAAAGAAGGTCTTTGGTGAGTGTTGTCTCCTTAGTTTCCCGAAGCTTTTTAATTCAAGGAATTGCTTTTGGCTCAACCTTTCTTCTAACGATTTTCTTGGATCCGCAAACTTTTGGAATTTTTTTCTTGGTTTCTGCCTTCATTAGTTTTTTTACCTATTTTTCTGACATCGGTTTGGCAGCGGCGTTGATTCAGAAAAAAGAAAAACTGGACCTAAAAGACTTAAGAACCACCTTTACTATTCAGCAGGCTTTGGTTTTTGGCCTACTTTTGGTTATCTTCGTGCTCTCGCCTTGGGTCAAAAATTTATATGACTTAAGTCAGTCGGCAGTAATTCTTTTTTATGCCCTCGGCTTCTCCTTTTTTCTTTCTTCGCTAAAAACCATTCCTTCAATCCTTTTGGAAAGGAACCTAAAATTTAATTTGCTGATTATTCCCCAGATTTTGGAAACTTTAGTTTTCAATCTCTTGGCGGTTTTGTTGGCTTGGCGAGGTTTTGGTCTGGCCAGTTTTACTTGGGCAGTTTTAGCCCGAGGAATCGTCGGTCTGGTTTCCATGTATTTGATTGCCCCTTGGAGGGTTGGTTTTGCTTTTTCTCGGCGTTCGCTCTCAAGCCTTCTTAAGTTTGGTGTTCCCTATCAGGCAAACACCTTGATGGCAGTAGTAAAGGATGATTTAATGACCATCTTTCTTGGCCGCATTATCGGCGCTTCAGGTTTAGGCTATTTGGGTTGGGCGAAAAGGTGGGCAGAACAACCTTTGAGATTTTTGATGGATAATGTCTCGAAAGTTGCTTTTCCGGCTTATAGTCGGATGCAGGATAGAAAGGAGAATCTAAAAAGGGCGGTAGAGAAAACCCTTTTCTTCTTGTCTTTCTTAACTTTTCCCATTTTAATGGGATTTTCCCTTTTAGCTTCGGATTTGGTAAAAGTTATTCCTAGATACTTAAAGTGGGAGCCGGCCTTGCTCGCCCTTTATCTTTATAGCTTTAACAGTGCTTGGGCCACAATTTCCACTTCAATGACCAATCTCTTAAACGCCGTTGGCCAAATTAAAAAAACCTTTAAGCTGATGATTATGTGGTTGGGTTTAACTTGGGCTTTGATGCCGGTTTTAGCAATAAAATTAGGCTTTAATGGTGTGGCAATCGCGGCTGCCACTATTTCTCTTTCTTCAGGGGTTGCAATTTACATTGCTCGCAAAGCAGTGAGGTTTGATTTAATCTCCTCAATTGGCAAGCCACTTTTAGCCACTGTCGTCATGGGAATTTTTGTTTTCCTGTTTAAACCAATGACAGAAAACTTAATTTTATCTTTGGGATTAAGGATTTTGGCTGGGGGGTTTGTTTACCTTCTTGTTTCTTATTTTTTAATCGGTAAATCTTTGTTTGAAGATTTTTTCAGACTTTATTCTCTGTTGGGGAAAGAACAATGAAACTGGCCAAAAACCAGAAGCTCTTTCTGGCTTTGTTGATAGCTGGGGGAACAGCAGCTCAGAGTTTAACTATGGTCAGAAGCGGTTTGACTTATGATTTTGGAATGGGTTTTTGGGGGCCTAATGGACATGATGGAATTTGGCATTTGGCCCTCATCAACCAACTAGCGAAGTTCTCTTTAGTCCATCCCGGTTTAGCGGGCGTTAACTTGACTAATTACCATTTTGGTTTTGACTTGTTGGCGGCTTTAATTCACCGCTTGACCGGGCTTTCAGTTATTACTCTCTACTTTCAGGTCCTGCCGCCGGTTATGGCCATTTTAATTGGAACTTTAACCTTTAAATTAGTGCTCAATTGGACTGCTTCCAGGAAAAGTGCTTGGTGGGCGACCTTTTTTGTCTTTTTTGGCGGTAGCTGGGGATGGCTGGCCGGCCTCATTAGGGATGGGCAGTGGGGAGGAGAATCAGTTTTTTGGGCTAATCAAGCGGTTTCGACTTTAATTAATCCACCCTATGCGCTATCTTTAATTTTTCTTCTAAGCGGGTTAGTTAAACTTAAAGATTTTCTCAAAAAGCCCAGCGGAAAAAATTTATGGTTAACTGCGATTTTGTTTGGGGTTTTGCTGGAGATAAAGGTTTACGCGGGGATGATTACCTTAGGCGGATTGGCCATTTTGACTCTTTGGTCTTTCTATTTTCACTCTTGGCGGCGGTCAATGATTAAACTTTTCTTGATTACTCTGGCTATCAGTTTAGCGGTTTTCTTACCTTTTAATTGGCGGTCAGGGATGCTTTTGGTTTTTTCGCCTCTTTGGTTTCCCCGAACGATGTTGGCCTTTGGCGACCGTTTGGGTTGGTTTAAGCTCGAAAATGCCCGCCTCACTTTTTTAAATTCCGGGCAATGGTGGAAATGGTTTTTGGCCGAAGGGTTAGCTCTGGGGATTTTTATTTTAGGTAATTTAGGAACGAGGGTTTTGGGATTTTGGTCGGCCGGTCAAGAATTAAAAAATTGGCGGAAAATTAAGCCAGAAGAACTATTTTTTCTGGCGGCGACATTTATTGCCCTGATGTTACCCTTGATTTTTATTCAAAAAGGCAACCCTTGGAATACCATTCAGTTTTTTTATTATTTTCAATTCCTTTTGGCCATTTGGGCCGGGAAATCTTTAGGCCAGCTTAGACAAGAGAATCTTAAAGGCAGCAGGAAAGTTTGGCTAGGGGTAGTTCTTCCTCTAATGGTGGTGGCTTTAACTCTGCCAACGACAGTAATAACGTTAAAGAATAGCTATTGGCCGTCCCGACCGCCGGCGAGAATCAGTCTTGAGGAGCTGGAAGCTTTGCAGTTTCTTCGCCGCCAGCCGGAGGGGGTAGTCCTTACTCCTCCCTTTGACTTTACCTGGCGTGATAAATTTTCTGAACCGCGGCCCCTTTATGCTTATGAAACAACTGTCTATGTATCGGCTCTAGCGGATAAGCCAACCTTTTTGGCTGATGAAATGAATTTGGAAATTTCCGGTTATTCATGGCAAAAGCGTCGAGAGGAGTCCATCCAGTTTTTTTTGACTAACAGCCACGATTTTGCCAATAATTTAATTAAGCAAAACCGGATTGCCTATCTCTATTTAGTTAAAGGGCAGGAAATCAATTTAGGTGAAGGCGATATTCATAGCCGGCGGATTTTCGAAAACGGGGAAGTAAAAATTTTTAAGATTAATTGAGTCCAGTCTGTCAATTAAGGTAGAATGAGAGAGTCAAAATGAAAATTTCGGCGGTGATTAATACTTTTAATGAAGAGGCAAATCTTAAACGCTGCTTGGAGTCAGTGAGGGATTTAGTGGACGAAGTGGTGGTAGTGGATATGCATTCCACCGACAAAACCGTGGCCATGGCCAAAAAATTCGGGGCCAAGGTTTTTCAACACCAATATACCCGCTTTGTTGAACCGGCGAGGAATTTTGCCCTTCGGCAAGCTCAGGGTGATTGGATTTTGGTCATTGATGCTGATGAGGAGTTATCTTCTGGCTTGGCCGAGATTCTAAAAGAAATAGCAGCGAAGAATGAGGCTGGTTTTGTGGAGATTCCCCGCAAAAACATTATTTTTGGAAAATGGATAAATCACTCTCGCTGGTGGCCCGATTATTTGGTTCGTTTTTTTAAGAAAGGCAAAGTTAATTTTTCCGAAAGAATTCATTCTTCGCCTAAGACCGAAGGAGAAGGAATTAAATTGGAGGCAACGGAAGAAAATGCCCTAATCCACCACAATTTTCAGTCGATTTCCCAATTTATTGAACGACTTAATCGTTATACGGATATTCAAGCAGAGGAGCTGTTGAATAGCAACCAAAAGTTTAACTGGCAGGATTTAATTGTTAAGCCGGCAGACGAGTTTTTCTCTCGCTTTTTTGCTGCAGAAGGCTACAAAGACGGCTTGCACGGTTTGGCTTTGGCCCTTTTGCAGTCTTTTTCAGAGCTGGTTTTATATTTAAAAGTTTGGGAAAAGGAAGGTTTCAAAGAAGAAAAGATTGAAGCAATAGACCAAGAGATGGAAAAAGTCATCCACGACTACCTTTATTGGCGTCAAAAGACGGCTTCCGGCATTTTTGAAAAATTGCGCTTCAAGCTTAAATCCAAAATTTAAGATGAGATTGATTAAAAAAGTTTGCTCAAAAAACAAAGAGGGCCTGGCGTTAGTTTTTATTGTTCTCCTAGCCGCATTTTTGCGTCTTTACCGCCTTGAGTCTCTGACTAATTTTTTGGGTGAGCAGGGTAGGGATTTGCTAATTGCTAGAGAGATTTTAAAGGGGAAACTGACTTTGCTCGGTCCGCCGACCAGTATTTCCGCGGTCCATTTCGGACCTTTTTATCATTATTTTAATGCCTTTTTTTTGCTTCTTTTTGGTCTTGATCCTCTGGGCCCGGCTTTGGGATTTGCTTTTTTGTCGATTGCTTCTTGTTTTTTTCTTTACCAAATTGGCCGAATTTACGGTTACCCAAAAGCCGGTTTGGTTTCCGCGCTCCTGTTTGCGGTTTCTCCATTAATGGTGGAGCATGGCCGTAGTATTTTTAATTCCTATTTTATTACCAGTTTTACTATTTTTGCTTTTTGGGCGGCGGGTAAATTTTTTTACCAAAAAAAGCCTTTTTTCCTTTTCTTGTCCGGTCTTTTTGCTGGGATTGCTCTTCAAGCTAATTTTTTGGCTTTAGGAGCAGTTTTGGCTTTAGGATTGATAATTTTAGGTTTAAGGAAGCACAAAACTGGTGTTTTTTGGTTTGTCGGTTTATTTTTGGCGCTTTTGCCATATTTGCTTTTTGAGCTTAGGCACAGTTTTTTTAACTTGAAAACATTTTTAGCTTTGGCAAAAAGCGGTGGAGCAGTTTCTTTCTCGGATTTTTCGGTTTTGATTAGATTTTTCTCTGGTTTTGAGCGAGCAGTCTGGTTTTCTCTTGTTTATAACCAGCCAGTTTGGACCAAATATCTAGTTATTTTTCTCTTACTAACAGGAACAGGTTATTTTTTCTTTGCCAATCCGAAAGATAAATTTCTAAAGCATAATCTTTTTTTTCTTTTGGCTGGTTTGGGGGTGGTTTCTTTCTATCCCGGGCCAATGCTGGTTCATTATTTGGGGGCAATTTACCCGGCGGTTTTTTTGTTGGCAGGTTATTTGGCGGAAAAGGTGATTAATGCTAGACTCGGGTTTTTGTCTTGTCTTTTGGTAATTCTCTTGACGATAGCTAATCTAAGCAAGTTAAATCTTTCTTTTTCCAGCGCCTTGCCTAGAGGGTGGGATTTGAATGGCGTAAGGCAAGCAGGAAGAATTATTAGTCAGGATGCGAGGGGGAACTTTAATGTGGCCGCTCTTTTAGATGGTGATACGCGAGCCTACCCTTATCGTTATATAATTGAAGTGGCTGGTAAAAAGCCGCTGGGGGTTGAGGAATATCCTCGGGCAGACACTCTTTACGTTATCGCTCGCGGTGAAGCGGAAGAGGTCTTGTCTTATCCTGTCTGGGAAATAAACACTATTTTGCCAGCGAGGGTTACCCAAATTTGGCCAGTTAAAAATAATATTAGCGTCTTTAAACTTGAAAGGCTATGATTTCTATTGTTGTTCCTGTTTTTAACGAGAAAGAAAGCCTTGAGGAGCTGTGCCAGAGGATTAAACAGGTTCTCAAGAATCATAAGTTCGAGTTGATTTTTATCGACGATGGCTCAACCGACAGCTCAGGAGATTTAATAGAAAAATTTAGGGAAAGCGACTCAAGAGTGAGAACAGTGCATTTAAGAAGAAATCAGGGGAAATCAAAAGCACTGATGATGGGATTTGCTGCCGCTAAAGGAGAGATCATTGTTACTTTAGACGCTGATTTACAGGATCAACCCGAGGAAATTAAGAAACTTCTTTTAAAACTAAAAGAAGGATTTGACTTAGTCTGTGGCTGGAAGAAAAAAAGAAACGATCCTTTCCTTAAGGTAATTTTTTCTCATTTTTTTAACTGGCTGGTGAATCTAACTACCCAAACCAACCTTCACGATATTAACTGTGGTTTAAAAGTTTATCGTCGTGAGGTGATTGAAAATCTCAATCTTTACGGAGACCTTTATCGTTTTATTCCGGTTTTAGCGGCTAAAGAGGGTTTTCGGGTAACTGAAGTTGAAGTTTCTCATGCTTCCCGGAGATATGGCACTTCTAAATACGGAATTTCCAAGTTCATCCGGGGTTTTTTTGACCTTTTTACGATTTTGTTTTTGACTAATTTCAAAACTCGCCCTCTCCATCTTTTTGGTTTCTTGGGAGGATTAATGATTGGCTTGGGAATTGTTATCTGTTTTTATCTGACTATTCTTTGGTTTTCTGGTCAGGTGATTGGCAGTCGGCCGCTTTTGTTTTTGGGAATATTGCTGATTATTACCGGAATTCAGCTTTTTACTTCAGGTCTTCTGGCCGAATTAATATTTCATACTCGGGAAAAAGTCAATTAGGATGAAGAAAAGTCAAGATGAGAAAAAATATCGCCATCCGGTTAAAAAGATTTTTATTGGCCAGCTTTTAAAAGAAACTATCAGAGTTATCAGAAGGTCAAAGGTAAAAAAAGTAATAGATATTGGCTGTGGCGAAGGCTATCCAGATAAAGTTATTTGCTCTCAGTTGCCAAAGATAAAATTAGTTGGAGTTGATATTGGTTCGCAGGTTTTGAAAAAAGCCAAAGAGCAAAACCCCAAAATTGAATATTGTCTGGGCGATGTTTTTAAGCTGAATTTTAAACCGGCTGAGTTTGATTTGGCTTTAATCCTGGAAGTTTTAGAACATTTGAAAGAGCCGGAGAAAGCCATAAAAGAGGTCAAAAAAGTGGCGAAAAAAGCAATTTTCTCTGTCCCTTCCGAGCCTTGGTTTTCTTTGGTTTCCTTGGCTTCCGGCAGCTACTTAAAAACCAAAGGAAGGCACCCAGACCATGTTAATTTTTGGAATCTCGTTAGTTTTGAACAACTTTTAAGAAAGCACTACAATAAGGTGAGGGTAAAAAGAGTATTTCCTTGGTTAATTGCTTTTTGTGAAGATGGGAAATAAGCGAGTTTTTTTAATTGTTTTAAACTGGAATGCTTGGCAAATGACAGCTAATTGCTTGGCGTCAATTGCCAAGGCAAAGATAAAGGGAATTAATTTAAACGTAGTAATAGTAGATAACGGTTCTGTTGATGGCTCAGTTGAAAAAATTAAAGAATTAACGAATTCAAAAATTAACGGATTAAAATTTTATCTGATTGAAAGTAAAGAGAATTTGGGATTTGCAGAGGGAAATAATGTGGGACTCAGGTATAGTTTAGCAAATGAGGCAGATTATATTTGTCTTCTTAACAATGACACGCGGGTGTCGCCGGATTTTTTAGTTCAATTAATAAAAGCGGCCGATGCCGGAGAAAAAATTGGTATTGTCGGCGGAAAAATCTATTTTGAGAAAGGATACGAGTTTTACAAAGAGAGATATCAAAAAAAAGATTTAGGCAAAGTTATTTGGTATGCGGGGGGCAAAATGGATTGGCAGAATGTTTATGCTTCTCATCGCGGCGTGGATGAGGTTGATAAGGGTCAGTATGAGACAGTGATAGAGACAGAGTATGTCAATGGCTGTCTGATGTTGGTAAAGAGAGAGGTTTTTGAGGAAATCGGTTTTTTTGACCCAAAATATTATTTGTATTTTGAAGAAAACGATTTTTGTCAACGGGCCAAAAAAGCTGGTTTTAAGCTTTTTTATGCGCCTCAGGCAAAAATTTGGCACCTTAATGCTGGTTCCTCCGGTGCCGGTTCCAGTCTTCACGATTATTTTTTGACGCGCAATCGCTTACTTTTCGGTTTTCGTTGGGCACCCTGGCGGGCAAAACTGGCTCTTGTTAAGGAAAGTGGTCGGTTACTTTTAAAGGGTAGAGAATGGCAGAAGATTGGTGTTAGAGATTTTTATCTGGGTAGATTTGGTAAGGGTAGCTGGAATTAACAGTAAAAGGTCAAAGTTATGAAACCGAAAATTTCTGTCATCATCTTGACGAAGAATGAAGAAGAAGTCATTTTGGATTGTCTGGAGTCAGTTAAGTGGGCAGATGAGATAGTGGTGGTTGATAATGGTTCCACGGATAATACCCTGGGAATAGTTAAGAAATTCGGTATCAAAAATATAATTCAGTCAGGGGCAGAAAATACTTTTTCCGAAAGAAGAAATTTGGGGGCAGAAGCAGCCAAGGGCGACTGGCTTTTGTATGTCGATGCCGATGAGCGGGTAACGCCGATACTCAAAAAAGAAATCGAGGAGGTAATAAGTAAAAAGGATAACCCGGCGGCTTATGCTATTCCTCGTCGTAATATCCGCCTGACCAAGGAACTTCATTGGGGTGGCTGGTGGCCGGATTATGTTATCCGCTTAATTAAAAAAGAGAAACTGGTGGCTTGGGAGGGAGATTTACACGAGCAGCCGGTAGTGGAAGGAGAAATTGGTTATCTCAAAGAGGCTTTGGTTCACTTTAGTCATCGGGGTAGCTTTGAACACAAATTGCAAAATACGATTAACTGGTCGAAAATCGAAGCCCAAAAGCTTTATGAAGCTAATCATCCTCCGATGACCGTTACCCGTTTTTCCTCAGCGATGGCCAGGGAATTTTTTAAGCGGATGATTAAATCTCAGGCTTTTCGCGACGGCACGGAGGGAATCATCGAAGCAATTTATCAGGTTTTTAGCGTTTTTGTCACCTATGCCCGACTTTGGGAGATGCAGACAAAACCTGATCTTCATGAAAAAAAATAACAAATTCAACCTCATAATTTTCTTTTTCATTTTTGTTCTTGGTTTCTTTTTGAGATTTTACCATCTTGGTTCTAATCCTCCGGGGTTATACGTTGATGAAGCGGCTTTAGGTTATAATGCTTATTCCATTTTGGAAACAGGGAGAGACGAGTATGGCAAAATACTGCCTCTTTTCTTTCGTTCCTTTGCCGACTATAAGATGCCTCTTTATATTTACCTTTCAGTTTTGCCGATTAAACTATTGGGATTGAATACTTTTTCAGTGAGATGCCTCTCCGCTTTGAGCGGGACTTTAAGTATCTTTTTGATTTTCGGATTGGTCAAACTCCTTTTTCGCGAAAAAAATAAAGGATTTTGGTTGACGGCTGCCTTTGTTTTTTCCTTTCTTCCCTGGTCGGTCTTTATGTCCCGGGCCGCTTTTGAAGCCAACCTGGCGCTTTTTTGGCTACTTTTGGGCGTCTTTCTTCAACTCTTATCTTTCGAGAAGGACGACTGCCGTTACTTTTTTTTGGCCGCTTTTTCTTACCTTCTTTCCGCTTACAGTTATCACGCCGAAAGGTTCCTGTCTCCGATAATTTTTCTCTCTCTTTCTTTTCTGTGGTTGAGGATTGATTTCCGAAAGGATAGGTTAGTCAAACTTCTGCCGGGGATGCTGGTTTTTCTGCTTTTGTTTTTACCTCAGCTTTGGCTTTTTTCTTCTCCTGCCGGACAGGCGAGAATAAAAGCCCTTCTGGGCTCACCCGGGGAAATCAAATTTCTCTTGGCGCGATACACATCTTACTTTTCACCCCGCAATCTTTTCTTTGACCCCGACCCGGATTTACAGCGTTCTTATCCGCAACTAAGTGTTTTCTACTCTTGGATGGTAATCCCCTTTTTTTTGGGGCTTTTCTCTTTTTTGAGGAAGCCGAGAGATTGGCGAAAGTGGGTGATAGTTTTATTTTTATTGTTTTCCCCCCTGCCGGCCGCTTTTGCCGGCGATCCTTTTTCCGCCCTAAGGGCCTATCCTTTAATTTTTCCGCTAATCCTAATAATTACTTTGGGTATTGAACAATGCTGGCAGAAACTAAAATCGGCCTGGTTGAAAATTTTGGTAGTTTTTTTAACGATTGGCATTTCTTTCTTCTCTCTTTATCGAAATAGCTTCATTCTTTTGCCCAAAGAGCGATTCTCGGCCTGGAGTTATGGCTATAAATTGTTGGCCGATCAATTGTTAAAAAAAGGAGAGCCGGTGTTAATCGATGACCCGTTGGGAAGTTCGTATATTGAACTGCTTTTTTTTGAACAATACCCCCCAGCCTTTTTACACCAAGAGAGACCGAAAGTCGACCTTAGTCGTTATTACGATTTGGGGGAATGGGAAAGGCAAGTTTCTTGGAGAAACTTTGAAGTCAGGGGAATTTTCTGGGAAAAGGATGTCTATGAGAATAAGCTAATAGTGGCGACTCCTTTGGCCGTATCGGCTGACCAAGTAAAAGAGCATTTTTTTACCAAGGCTTTTGCTATACTTGGTTCAGATGGGAGAGCTATTTTTAACGGCTATCAGACTAACCCTGGTCTTAAACGAGAGGACGACCGAAAGAAATTACAATTAGTAAAATGAAAGTTAAACAATTCAAGTCTTTTGGCCTTCCCTTACTGATTTTTATATTTTCTCTTTTAGGTAACTATTGGATTTGGAGCTTCTGGTCTAAAAACAAATATTGGGAATTTTTGCTCATGATTGGCATTTCTTGCTTGCTAGTACTTTTTAATGCTCGTAAAGGACCAGCAAAATTCTTACTACTTTTTTTGCCACTTCTGGTCATTCTCCTAAAGCCCGGTTCAAAAACAATTTTTTATCTTAACGATTTAGATATTTATAGTGTTAATCAGAGAAGATCTTACTATCAAAATCCGCTCCTAGGCAGATTTTTTGAAAATAAATTGAACCGATATGTTTTCAACTATGAAAAAAATTTATTTGAAGGCATAGACATCAATTATTATTTTTTTGCCACTCATCCCAGGGAGAGATTGGGAGTCGATGAAATTAAGAAGTTTCCCGAGTTGGTGTTGCCTCTTTTCTTGATAGGATTGTATTTTTCACTAAAAAGGAAACAGCTCTTAAGCATTTTTTATTTTTTGTCTTCATTACTAATCGCAGCTTTCTTTTCACCAATTGATACTTTTTCGTTTTTTTTCTTCCCGTTTTTGGTCATTAATATATATTTTGGTATAAAAGAATGTTTGATTTTTTTCATTTCGACTCGCAGAAAACCGTCTCCGCTAACTGACGAACTGGATAAATGAAAAAATCGAGTAAGGAAATCTTCTTTTTATCTTTTGTTTTTCTTTTGGGGATACTTTTACGTTTTTACAGGCTTCCCTCCGTTCCCACAGGCGTTTTTCGCGATGAGGCCGCTTTTGGTTACAATGCTTACTCAATTTTAACCACCGGAAAAGATGAGTATGGAAAGAGCTTTCCCTTGATGTTTCGTTCTTTTGGTGATTATAAAATGCCGGTTTATACTTATCTGACGGTTTTATCAGTCAGGACTTGGGGGCTGAATGTTTTTTCGACCAGGTTCTTTTCTGCCTTTTTCGGTTCATTGACCGTGATGGTAGTTTTCTTTTTGGTTACGGCGATTTTTTCGGAAAAAAGATTTTGGCTTGCTTTACTAAGCGCCTTTATTTTTGCCGTTTCCCCCTGGTCAATCTTTTTTTCCCGAGCCGCCTTCGAAGCCAATGTGGCCTTATTCTTTTTCTTGACTGCCTTTTTGATGCAGATAAAAGCTTTTGAAAAAGGAAGCAAGATTTTTCTTTTTGCCTCCGCCTTTATTTACAGCCTCTCAACTTACACCTACATTGTGGAGAAATTGCTTTCTCCCGTTTTTTTCTTACTTTTTTCAATAATTTTGGCTAAAAAGAAAAGTCAAAACGCCAAAATCCGGCCGAAAATTGTTCTTTTGTCTTTCTTTCTTTTCCTTATCGTTTCCTTGCCGCAATTTTTTATTTTGCGGTTCGCTGCCGGTAATAATCGCATAGAGAGTTTGTCAATCATAAAGGCGGAAGATTTCGCGAAAGTTGAATCTAATCCTGCCCAGATTTTTTCCGTTTTAAGAAAACCATTGTCCCTGTATGCTGCCTATTTTTCTTCGCGCAATCTATTCTTTGAACCTGATTCTGACCCGCAAAGGTCTTTACCGGAATTGAGCGTTTTTTACTCCTGGATGGTGATTCCGTTTTTTCTCGGCTTTTATTTGCTGTTGGCAAAGGAGGGTGATTATTCTAAGAAAATTATTCTTCCTTTTTTATTTTTGGTCCCAGTTCCGGCCGCTCTGACCGGTGACCCTTTTTCTACTTTGCGGGCCTTGCCGCTAATTTTTCCCTTGGTCATTCTGATTTCTTTGGGAATAGAAAAAATATACCTGGTTATTAGCAACAAAAGAGCGGCCGTTCCCTTAATATCAGTATTTTTTCTACTTTCAATTGCTTATTTGGTGCGAAGTATTTTCTTTCTCTTACCCGAGGAGCGATACTTCGAGTGGAATTACGGTTATGAAGAATTAGCCGAAGAATTGAAAGAATTTCCTGGAGCAAAAGTTCTTATTGATGATCCGGTGGGAGTTTCTTATATCCAAATGCTTTTTTTTAATCAATATCCGCCCGCAAAGGTCCAGGAAGAATTCAATTTTGATCTGAGTAGATATTATCAGATGGGCGATTGGAAAAACCAGTCGAAAGTGGGGGATTTTGAGGCCAGGCCACTGGTTTGGGGAAAAGATAACCTTGAAAAAGATATCTTAGTTGCTCGTGTGGTCGGTATCTCCCCGGCTCAAATAAAAATTCACTCTCTCACCGAATTATTTGCTATAATCGGGCCAGACCGGAAGATTATTTTTAATGCTTTTATAACCAATCGAGGGATAAAACAATTGGGTTATGGAAGCAGCTTTGAGACGCCATAAAATGAAAGCCGGAATCTTTGACCCTTATCTTGATACCATGGGCGGCGGGGAAAGATATTGTTTGACTTTGGCCGAGGCTTTGCTGGCCAAAGGTTGGCAAGTGGATGTTTTTTGGCCGACGAAAGAGATTTTGCCGAAACTTCAGGATAAATTTCAACTGAAAATAGAGAAAATAAATTTTGTTGACTATGCTCCTTGGCGAAAGACTCTTTGCCAGCGGTGGCAATTTGAGAAAAACTATGACCTACTTTTTTATCTTTCTGACGGTAGCGTTCCCTTTATGTTCGGTAGGAAAAATTGGCTGCACTTTCAGGTGCCCTTTAAAAGTTTACACCGCAGTTTTTTAAATCAAGTTAAACTGGGTCGAATTAATCAAGTGATTGTTAATTCCATTTTTACTAAGAAAGTTGTCGATCGAGGTTTGGGAATAAGCTCGAAAGTGATTTATCCACCCGTTGATATCGTTCCACTAAAACCGCTACAAAAGGAAAATTTGATCCTTTCGGTGGGCCGTTTCTCCCAACTTTTGCAAAAAAAAAGACATGATGTCTTAGTGGAGGTGTTTAAAAATTTAATTGACGGGTGTCACTTAAAAGGGTGGCGATTAATTCTGGCTGGCGGGAGTGAAGTGGGAGGAGGGGCGTTTGCGGCGGAGTTGAGAAGAAAGGCGGAGGGCTATCCGATAGAAATCAGAGAAAATCCGTCGTTTGAAGAATTAGTTAAGCTTTACGGAAAAGCCAAAATCTTTTGGACCGCTTCCGGGTACGAAATTGATGAGGAGAGAGAGCCGGCGAGAGTGGAGCATTTTGGAATGACGACGGTCGAGGCAATGGCCAGTGGAGCAATACCGATTGTTCAGGGCAAAGGAGGTCAAAAAGAGATTGTCGAAGAGAATAAAAATGGCTTTTGGTGGCAAGAGAAGTCGGAATTAATAACCAAAACTTTAGAGTTAATTAAGAACTTTCGGGAATTATCGCGATTGGCCAAAGAGGCTCAAATGAGAAGTCAGGACTTTGCTAAAGAAAAATTTTATGAAAAAGTTTATGATTTACTTAGCCGTGGCGATTGATTTTTTTAAAAAAATATCTCCCAAATTATTTTTTCTTTTTTTGCTCGCTTTGCTTTTACGGTTAGCGCTAATGCTAACGACTCTTCATCCGGACCTTTGGGCCATTTCTTTTGCGGAACACCTTTTCGCTTATAAAGGAGTAATCAATATTTATGATTACTTAGGGGAATTGCCCCAAACCGCTATTTTAGTTAAAAATTATGGCCAAAATTTTTTTACTTATCCGCCTTTGGCTTACTTCACTTTGGGAATTTTTGGCTGGCTCTTAAAACCCCTTTTTAATGCCGATTTTTTTACTAATTTGGCGGTTAACCTGCCGACAATCTTAGAAAATCGTTATTTGGCCGGCCATCTTTTTCTGACAAAGCTCCCCTATCTTTTTTTTGATATGGGGATTTTGGTGCTCTTAAGAAAGCTCTTTGATGAGCCCCGGAAAAAGTTTCTGGCGACTATCTTATGGCTCTTTAACCCGCTACTTTTTTATACGGCCTATATGATAGGCCAGTTTGATATTATTCCAGTTTTTTTGACTCTTCTGGCCGTTTTTCTGGTTCGGAAAAAAAGGCCGTTTTGGGCCGCTTTTTTGCTGGGGATAGGGGGAGCTTACAAAATGTTTCCGCTCCTTTTTCTGCCTTTTTTGGCGGTTGTTCAGGGAAAGAATTTGAAAAGAACCCTGTTTTTGCTCTTAACGGGTTTTTTGCCTTACTTCTTCTCGATTCTCCCCTTTTTGAATTCCGTTAATTTCCGTCAGACGGTTTTGCTGTCTAATCAATCGCAAAAAATGCTTTTTGCCAGGATTCCTGTTTCCGGAGCCGAATATCTTTCGCTTTTTGTAGTTCTTTATCTTTTCCTGCTGGGACTGGCGGTAATGAAGAAAGGAGAAATTTGGCGGTGGTTTTTGGCGGTTTTGCTTATTTTTTTCGCTTTGACTCACTATCATCCTCAATGGTTTTTATGGATTTCTCCTTTCCTAATTATTTTTTGGGCCGAACATCGTCGCTTAGCGATTTTCCCGATTAGTCTATTTTTAGGATGGCTGCTTTTAACTCTGTTTTTTGAGCCATCGCTTTCAGTCGCTTTGTTTGCTCCGGTAATTCCTTCATTAACTCTGGTTCAGCCACTTTCGGTTTTGATTGGCCGTTTTTATGATGTTTTTCAGTTAAAAAGCCTTATAAGAAGTGTTTTTGCCGCCATTGTCCTTTTAGTGATGTTCCAGTTAATTCGAATTGACGATTCTCGGAAAAATGAAAAGGCTTAAGAAATGGTGGCCTTTTGCCCTGATGGTTTTGATTTGGGGGATTTTATTTTGGCCCTTTTTAATTCAGGGTCGACTGCCTCTGCCAGCAGATATTATTACCGGTCTTTATTTTCCTTGGCTTGATTATAAATGGGGCTATCTCGTGGGTGTCCCGGTTAAAAATCCCCTTATTAGCGACATTCCCTCTCTTTTGTATCCTTGGCGCCAGTTTGTCATTGACCAGCTGTCTAGAGGCAGACTGCCATTTTGGAACCCTTATTATTTTGCCGGGATGCCTCTTTTGGCTAATTTTCAATCAGCGGTTTTTTCCTATGTCAATCTCTTTTTTCTTTTCTTTCCCAAACCACTCGCTTGGTCTTTAGGAGTTGCCCTCTCGCCGATTTTGACGATGGCTTTTATGTTTCTTTTCCTGCGACGAAAATTAAGTTCGGTGGCGGCTCTGCTGGGAAGTATTGTTTTCGCTCTTTGCGGTTTTGAGATTGCCTGGTTGCAATACAATGTTCACGGTCACACGGCTTTATTCCTCCCGCTTTTACTTTCAGCCATTGAAAAAGTCCTAGGCGAAAAAAAGCGGATTTGGTTAGCTTTTTTGGCGGTCTTTATCGCGAGCCAGATTTTTACCGGTTACCTTCCGCTGGTGATATATAGTTATTTGATTTGTTTCTTCTATGTCTTTTACTTCTATTTTTGGCCTCAATTAAGAGGCGGAAGACTTAATTGGAGAGACTATTTTAGTTTATTGGGAGCGGTGGTTTTGGGTTGGCTTTTGGCTTTTGGCCAAATTTTTCCCGGGTTACAACTGGCTCAGAATTCCATTCGGGCGATTGATCCACTAGTCAGTGCCAGCAATGCTTCTTATTTGCCGCTGAAAAATTTGGTAACGGCTTTAGCCCCTGACTTTTTTGGCCATCCGGCAACCGGCAATTTTTTTGGTCAAGCCTTTTATGATAACTTTTATTTCTTTGTCGGGACGGGGACGCTGCTTCTAGTCTTTTTTTCCCTTTTCTTTCTCCGCCGGCGGGAAATTGCTTTTTGGTGGTTAATTTTGCTTTTTTCGGTTTTGCTTATTTTTAAAAACCCTCTGGGTCTTTTCCTGGAAAAAGCCCTTTTCCTTTCCGGTGGTGTGGCCGCTCGGGCTCTTTTTATGACTGATTTTGCTTTAGCCATCTTGGCGGCTTGGGGAATGGAGATGTTTTTAAAAAACAGCCGGAAGCTACCCGTCTTTTTAACCGTGACTTGGTTGGCCTTGCTAATGGGAGGGGCGATTTATTTTTCTTTTCAGCTTCCCGGTTCGGTTCAGCGATTAATTGCTCAACGGAATTTAATTCTGCCTTTATTGGTCGTTGTCCCTTCGGCTTTGCTGATGCTGGCGCGCCTTTTACCTTTCTTTAGGCAAAATTCTAAGCGAAGATATTGCTTGGCTGTTTTTTTAATCTTCTTAACGACCGGTCAGCTCCTTTATTCGGCTCGGAAATACTTGCCGTTTTCTCCTCCGCATCTTCTTTTCCCTTCCACGCCGGTAATTGATTTTCTCCTAAGAGAGAAAGCTAAAAGTGTTGAGCCATTCCGGGTGGAGCTAGGGGAGGTTATTCCCCAAAATTTCTTGATGCCTTATGGGATAGAAACCGTTTCCGGCTACGACGCTCTTTTACCAAGAAGAATGGGGGAATTTTTATCTTTTTTGGAATCTGGTAGGATGGAAGAGAAAATTTCCCGAGTCCAGCTGATTAGAAATTACCATGCCTCTCTTTTCCCTCTTTTGAATGTTAAGTTTGTTTTGGCCAAGAAAGTTAATGAGAAGGGAATTTTTTCTCCCGATGGTAAACCGCCCGCTATTTTTCAAACGGATGATTTCCATTTGGTTTTTGAAGACAAAACCGTTCAAGTTTATGAAAATCTCAATTTTCTCCCGCGGGCATTTTGGGTTTACCAGAGGAAAGTCATTAAGGATTTAAAATCTCTGGACGAGTCGACCTTTGCGGGACGAGACTTAGCCAAAGAGGTAGTTTTAGAGGAGGAGATTGAGTTACCGCCTCCCGAAAAGTCCCCAACGGCGAAAGTCGCTTGGCAGGAATATCGTCCGGGTCGGCTTGTTTTGGCGGTAGAATCCGACCAACCAGGTTTAATTTTCATCGCCAATAATTACTATCCGGGTTGGGAAGCGAAAGTTGACGGCCAAAGAACCAAAATTTACCGAGCAAATTATACTTTCCAGGCGGTGATGGTTGATAAAGGCCAGCATCAGTTAGTAATGGAATTTTCACCTTTTTTCTGTTTGAAAAACTAACGGTAATGAAGATTAAAAGATGGTTTAACCGGTTCTGGCCAGTTTTGGTAATTGGGGGAGCGGTTTTGATTTTCTTTTGGCCATTTTTCATAAAAGGTTTGGTCCCTCTTCCAGCGGATATTATTACGGGGATGTATTTTCCTTGGTTGGACTACAAATGGGGCTATCCCGTCGGTGTCCCGGTTAAAAATCCTCTTTTGTCGGATGTGGTATCGCAAATTTATCCCTATAAAATTTATGCTCTCCAAGCTCTTAAAGCCGGGGTGATTCCCCTTTGGAATCCCTTAATGTTCGGCGGCTTTCCCCATTTAGCCAATATTCAAGTCGGGCTTTTTAATCCGACTAATTTGCTTTACTTAATTTTGCCGCCTTTGACGGCTTGGGGGTGGCAAACGGTTTTTCAGCCTTTTTTAGCCGCTTTTTTTGCTTACCTTTTTTTTCGTTCGCTTAATTTAAGCAAAATTGCCGCGGTTTTGGGAGGCTTGATATTTGCCTTTTCCGGGTTTTTGATTATTTGGTTGGAGTGGAATGTTCACGGTTATGTGATAGCGCTTTTGCCGGCCCTTCTTTATCTTACTCAGGAATATTTTCGCTCCGGTAAAACTCGCTTTGGGATTTGGCTTAGTTTAGCGCTAGCCGGACAAATTTTTGCCGGATATCCTCAAATAGTCGTCTATAGTCTTTTGGCCTTAGGTCTTTTTGTTCTGACTCAATTTAAGCTATGGCAAAAAAGGACTCTTCTTTGGTTTTTTTGGCTGGGATTAGGGGCCGCTTTGGCCAGTTGTCAGCTTATACCGACCGTGGAGTTATTCTTAAATTCTCAACGACGGGGGGAAGTTTTAACGGTGAACCAGTCGTTTTTGCCTTGGGTTCATTTGATTGCCTTTTTGGCCCCCGACTTTTTCGGCCATCCGGTAACCGGTAATTTTTGGGGCGCTGGCGACTATACTCATAGCGCCCTGTATTCGGGGTTAGTGACTTTAATTTTGGCCTGCTTGATTCTAAGAAGAGTCAAAAAGACCAAAGAAACTTTCTTTTTAGTGGCCCTTTTAACTCTTGCCTTATTATTAGTTTTGCCAATACCTTTGGCCGCTTGGTGGCAGCGACTTAACTTTTTTGGCCAAGGAGCGATGGCGGCGACCCGAGCCCTTTTTTTGATTAACTTTTCCCTGGCCGGTTTAGCCGCTTATTCCTTTGATTTTCTCCGGAAAGGAAAGATGAGTCTTAAAGATTGGCGTTGGGGATGGCTCCCAGTTTTTGCTTTGATAATCATTTTTGGCAAAACTTTCTTTTCGGTTTATCAGCGGGGGTTACCTTTAGGGGCAGGGGTGACTTTAATCAACTGGCGGGTTGGGATGAGGAACCTTATCTTGCCGGGAGCAGTGGCTTTTTTTACCAGCGGACTGTTAGCTTTCGCCATTTTGGGTCGGCCGTTAGTTCGAAAAGCGGCTTTGGGGTTGCTTTTTATTTTGGCGGTAGTCGAGCTTTTCCGTTTCGGTTGGAAATACACTCCTTTTACCCCTTCTAACTTGGTTTTTCCGGAAACTCCGGCCATCGAATTTTTAAAGCGCCAGCCGGGGATTTTCCGAGTAGAAGGAGGAGATGTTGTCCCGATGAATATGCTCGTTGCCTACGGTCTTTCGTCTTTTTCTGCTTACGATCCGATGTACCCCCGGCGACAAGCTCAATTCTTAGCCATAATTGAGGGGGGAACTCCCAATCATCCTAAGCCTCGCTATGGCCAGATTAGCCGGTATGATTCGCCTTTGTTCGATTTAAGCAATATTTGCTATGTTCTGGCGGTGAAGAGGGATAATCTTGAAAGAGCTACCCCTCAAGGAAATTCGATGAATTGGCAATTTAAACTGCCAAAGCTTGAGGCGGTCTTTGAAGACGGGTCGGTTAAAGTTTTAAAGAATAATCATTGTTTGCCCCGGGCTTTTTTAGTGCGCCATTATGTTGTAGAAAAGACGGAAGAACAAATTGCCGAACGGTTGCAGGAAGAAAGCTTTAATCCCCAAAAGACGGTTGTTTTGGAAAAAGAATTGGGAGTGACTTTGGTGGGAGAAATAGAAGCGGGAGAGACGGTAAAACAAACTGCGGTTGAGTCCAATAAGCAAGAATTTTTGGTTACCGTTAAAAAACCAGCCTTACTCTTTGTTAGTGAAAATGATTATCCCGGTTGGGAGGCGGAAATTGACGGTAGGAAAACGGAGATATTTCGGACCGATTTCGCTTTCCGTTCAGTTTTAATCCCCGAAGGAGAACACAAAGTCGGTTTTAGCTATCGGCCAATCTCCTTTCGGCTCGGCGCTTTAGTGAGTGGCGCTTCCTGTTTATTTTTGATTCTGATTGGACTTAGACGTTTACTTTGGTGCCGGTAAAGGGTATACTATTTTTTATGAAAAGAAAAACAGCGAAAACCCCCCAGGGATTAAGAATCGTTGCTGCCTGTCAAGCCAGAAATTTGTGGGCTGCGGTCAAAAAGGTAGAGAAGTTGAAGGCAAAAGGCTTTC
The DNA here is from genome assembly GCA_035529915.1 of Clostridia bacterium. GTDB lineage: Bacteria > Patescibacteriota > Microgenomatia > UM-FILTER-40-11 > UM-FILTER-40-11 > DATKVU01. The sequence goes on along the minus strand of DATKVU010000025.1, from coordinate 28,636 downwards.
GTTTCCCCATGCCAGTGGTCTTAGCGGTTTTAGTCGTGGCCATTTTGGCTGGACTGGGTTTCCTCCTTAGAGAGCAAATAGTGGTAGCGACGGTAAATAGCCGGCCGGTTTTTCGATACGAGCTTAATCAACGGATGACGAGTTCTTTCGGGAAAGAGGTTTTAGAAACCCTGATTATGGAAAAGTTAATTGCTCAGGAAGCGAAGAGTAAGAAAGTAATTGTCGGCGAAGGTGAAATTGATGCGGAGGTAAAAAAATTGAGCCAGAGTCTAGGGGAGGGGGCGAATATTGAGGAAATACTTAAATATCAAGGAATGACGATGGCCGATCTCCGTCAGCAATTGAAAATCCGGTTGGTGACGGAAAAAATTCTCCAAGGCGAATTGAATGTTTCTGACCAAGAGATCGATGAGTTTATGAAGAACGATGCAGGCAGTTTAACGGCCAGCGATGAAGCGGGGAGAAAAGCGGAGGCAAAAGGGATTTTAGTTGATCAAAAAATTAATGAAAAGTTCCAAGAATGGATGGGAGAACTTTTCACTAAGGCAAAGATTAGCCGTTTCTTAAAATAGTCCTTCCCCTGTGATATACTTTTCTTCAGTTGCCCCTTTCTTGGATAAACAACCGAATTCTTTTAATGATGCAAGACAAGATTAAAGCAAAATTCTCGCGGTTTGAGGAAATAATTTTAGTCGGCTTAATCTTTGTTCTTCTCCTCCCAACTTTTGCCCCCTTTTTCCACCGAGGTTTCTTTCCCAGCCACGACAACGTCCAAGTGGTAAGAGTCTTTGAATATTTTCAGTCTTTGCGTTTTGGCGATATTCCTCCGCGTTGGTCTAGCAACCTCTTATACGGACATGGTTATCCTCTCTATATTTTTTATCCCCCCCTCGCATATTTAATTGGGGCTTTTTTTGTCTTTTTGGGCTTTAATTTTTTAATTTCAACCAAGTTAGTTTTTATTCTTGGCTTTTTACTGGGGGGATTTGGGATGTATTTTTTAATAAAACGCTGGTGGGGGACGTGGCCTGCTTTTATTGCCGCTATTGTCTTTTCTTATGCCCCCTACCGGGCACTGGATGTTTATGTACGGGGGAATCTGGCCGAGTTTTTCTCTCTCTCGCTTTTCCCTTTTGTGGTTTTGGCCAATTACCAGCTTTTAACCGCTAAAAACAAAGGACTTTGGCGTTTGGCCTTCTCATTTTCTCTTTTCCTTTTGTTTATTGCCCATAACACCTCTGCCTTTATTTTTGGCCTTTTCCTTTTGTTTTTTAATCTTTTTTATTTTCTCTTCCTCCACCCCCGCCACCTAAAGGAAGATGTATTTAACTTGGCAGGATCGGGAATTTTGGCAGCGACTGTTTCCTGCTTTTATTGGCTGCCCTTGATTTATGAGACCCGTTTTGTGATGATAGGCGAATTCGCCCAGAACCCTTACTGGCGATGTTTTCTTTCTTTGTCGAAGATCTGGCATACCCCGTGGAGTTTCGGCGGCTTTATTGAAGAAAATCCCATGTCGCTTCAGCTTGGCAAGGCAATTATTGTTTTTTCTATTTTAGCCGCAATTCTTAATTTTTTTATTAAAACAAAATTTAGGAAAACGATTTTTTTTGTCTTTGGGATGTTACTCTTGGCGACTTATATCGAATTGCCAGCTTCAGATTTTTTATGGCGGACTTTAAAGGTTTTACCGTTTTTGCAGTTTCCCTGGCGGTTTCATGTCATCAGTACTTTTTGCGGCGCAATTTTGTTTGCCGCCTTTTTCTATCTTTCACAAAAGCACTTTCAGGCTAAAGAATGGTTTAAATATCTTTTCCCCATCTTCCTCTTAATTGTTCTCTCTTGGCATATTTTTGAAAATTACCGTTTTTTTAAACCCAGTATGTTTTTTGATGCGCCAGCGGTTTCTGAAAGCACTACTTGGCACGATGAATACCTCCCTCGCTGGGTTAAGCTTAAGCCCAAGACTTATGCCAGCGAAAAAGTAAAGTTCACCCAGGGGAAGGGGAAGGTGGAGAAAATTGAATGGGGCTATTTACAAAAAAGTTTTGAGGTTAATTCCTCAACCAATTCGGTAATTGAGATTGCCCATATTTATTATCCCGGCTGGCAGGCTTTTGTTAACGGCAAAAAAGCGGTCATCGACTACAATAATGACCATGGTTTGATGCGCCTGACTCTCTCGCCCGGTGAAAATCAAGTAACTTTTAAATTTTTAAGAACCCCTCTTCGGGCGATTTCGGAAGCAGTTAGTTTAATCGGGCTGTTGATTTATATCGTTATGATTGGATTTCTCTTAAGCCCCAACGACAGAAAGCCGGGGAGAAAGCTAGTTCTGCCATTATGGAACAAGAAGTAAAATTCTCGGTAATCATTCCCAATTGGAATGGCCAGAAATTATTGGAAAAAAACTTGCCGATAGTCATCGAGGCTAGCGGAGCGGCGGAAATTATTGTGGTTGACGATAATTCTCCAGACCAAAGTAATCTTTTCTTGAAAGCGAATTTTCCCCGAGTAAAAGTTATTAGCCATCGGAAAAATTTGGGTTTTGGAGCGGCCTGCAATACGGGGGTAGCGGCGGCCAAGGGCCATTTAGTGGCTCTTCTCAATTTGGATGTCGTGCCCGAGAAGGGCTTCTTGGAAAAAGTTAAGGACCATTTTCACTCGCCGGAGGTTTTTGCCGTTTCTTTTAATGAGCCGCAAAACAGTTGGGCCAGAATCAGCTGGAGAAATGGTTTTTTTGAACACGAGTTGGGTGAAAGAACCGATAAAACTCACATTAGCGGTTGGGCCAATGGAGGGAGCGCGCTTTTTCGAAAATCAATGTGGCTTAAGCTGGGGGGGTTTGACGAGCTTTTTCGGCCTTTTTATTGGGAAGATATTGATCTTTCATATCGGGCTTGGAAACGAGGATGGAAAATCCTTTGGGAACCAAAGGCGGTCGCGTACCACCAGCATGAATCGATTATCGGCCGACACTTTTCGCGGACCTATGTTAATTATATTTCTCAAAGAAACCAGCTTTTTTTCATTTGGAAGAATATTACCGACAAAGAAATGCTTGCCGAGCATCGGCGGAATTTATCGGCGAGATTAGCCAAACCTGGATTTTGGCGGCCGTTTTTAGGGTCATTGATGAAAATAAACCAGGTTCTTCCCAGAAGAAAGATAGAGAAGGAGGAGCAAGAGGTAACCGATTCGGAGATATTTAATTTTTTTAAGCAAGAATGAAAGAGAAGCTTTCCATTATTATTGTTTCTTGGAATACTGTAGACTTACTGCGAGCTTGTCTGAAGAGCATTAAAGAAGAGGTGGGAAGGTTGAAGGAAATAGTGGTGGAAGTCGTGGTGGTGGATAACGCTTCGACGGACGGTTCGTCCGAGATGGTCAAAAAGGATTTCCCTCGGGTCAAGCTAATCCAAAACGAGAAAAATTTAGGTTTTGCTACCGCTGTTAATCAGGGTCTTCGTCAGACTCAGGGTGAAGCACGGTTGCTGCTTAACTCTGATACTCGACTGACTAAGGGAAGTTTGGGAAAACTTTTAGAGTTTGAAAAGGAGGTTGGCCCGGCGATAATTGGCGCCAGATTAATTAATCCTGACAGCAGTGTTCAGCCGTCAGTTTTTCACCTGCCTAGTATTAAAAGAGCCGTTTTGGAATATTGGTTGGGTAAGAAAGGATATTTTTCAAAATATGCTCCTGCCGGAAGTGAGCCTCAAGAAGTGGGGGCAGTGTCCGGTGGAGCGATGTTGATTTCCTGGAAAATTATTGAAAAAATTGGGCTTTTGGATGAGCGCTATTTTATGTATTTTGAAGATTTGGATTATTGCCGCCGGGCCAGGAAAGCTGGCTTTAAGGTTTACTACCTGCCAACGGCAGAAATAATTCATGAACACGGAGCCAGCGGCAGAAAGCTGGCAGCCGTCGAAGAGCAGTGGCGGCGGCTGGTTCCCAGCAGCAAGATTTACTATGGTTTATTGACTCACTATTTAATCACCGGGATTATCTGGAGTGGCCAGAAGCTAAGAAGGCTTTTCTTTAAAGCAGGCACTTGATATTATTGTTGTAGATGGAAGGAAAATTTAAAGCTCTCCTGGGCAGCCGAAAGCTTCAATTCATTTTATTTCTTTTGACCTTCTTCTTGGGCTTTGGCTTAAGGCTCTGGAAATACCCTTTTTATCCCCTAACCGCTAACGCCGAAGAGTATATCTTTGTTTGGCAGGGGCTTTCACTGCTCGAAAAGGGTGTGCCGATAACTTGGAGCGATTTACCGGTTTATCCCAAAGAAAATATTTTCTGGGAGGGAGTAGCCAAAAATCCGACTCAAAAAGGAGAACTAGGAGTGAGATTAATTAGTCCTTGGCTAGACCAGCCCCCTTTGTTTTCTTTGTTAGTGGGAAGCTTTTATAAACTTTACCGTCCCGAGAACTTTACGATAATTTCAACTTACATTACTAGAGCGCCAATGCTGGCTATTTCTTTTTTTAGTCTCCTTTTTGTTTATTTGCTGGCAAAGAAACTTTTTGGTTATTGGCTGGGCATTTTGTCCCTTCTTGTTTACGGAACGGTTCCGATTATGGTTTTTGGCTCGAGGTTGGTCGTTCCGGAAAATCTAATCGCCCTTGGCTATTTAGGGGTCTTATTTTTACTGCTCAGTTACTTTGAGACCCAAAAGGGTTGGCAGAGAGACCTGGCCATTCTTTTGGCAGGGATTACCGGGCTTTTTAAGCCCACCGGTTTTCTCCTGGTTCCCTTCTTGGCTTTCTGGCTTTGGAAAAAGAAAAGTTGGAAAGAAGGAATTTTGGCGGGGGTCATCGGAGCGATTTTATTCTTTGTCCCCTATTTTTGGTATGGTTTTTATTTTGGAAAGGAACTTTTTTTAAGGGTTTTGGAGTATCAATCTCTCCGGCCGGCGGGATGGAGCAGTTTGACTTACTTTATTGCCAATCCAGGTTTTAGCGTTGAAGTTTTTCTAGATGGTTTTTTGGTTATTGGTTTCTTCAGTTTGGTCTATTTGATTTTCAAAAAACGGGACGAAGGCGAAGAGCTGATCCTTTTTTCCTTTGTTTTCACCATTCTGACAGTAATAATTTCCGGTGGGCGGCACGACCAGCTTACTTGGTATCGTTATCCTGTTTATCCTTTTATGAGTATTGCCATTGCTTTACTAGTTAAAGATTTAGTTTTTAACCCCAGTTTTGTTAAAAGTGCGATTTTTATTCCTTTGTTTATGGCTAATGCTGATTTGCTGGAAAATCCCTTTTGGAGAGTTAACTTTTTTATTAATGTTAAGTTTTATCGCTTAGCCTTTTTTGTTTTACTACTGCCGTCCATTCTAGCCATACTTTATAAAAAGAAAATTTTGGTTAAATTTTCGCGCTGGGCGATTATTATTGCTTTTGCTTTTGGAGTTTTTTTCAACACTTGGGTTATAAAGGGAAGATTTAACCTTCTTTGCGACCATACTGATCAGTGCGCCTTGCCCGCTAAAGTTAATTTGCTTCAGCCCTTTATTAGGGTCAATAAATAATGAAAAACCGGGGGAAGAGACCGTCTAAATTAAAAATATGGCTGGGAGCACTATTAGGGGTTTCTTTTGGTTTACGGGCGGTTGGTTTGTTTAATCCTTACTTTGGTTTGAGCCAGGATGAAGCCTTATTTCTTAATCATCTTTCAGATAAGGCAGTGACTATTTGTGAGAATGAGGGGGATTGTTTTTTGCCGCTCTCAGCTTGGTTTTTTCGATTACCTCATTTTTTGGGAACTGCCGGCCCTCAGTCAATTATTTACTGGGGTCGACTATCAACTCTGATCTTTAGTTGTCTTACTTTATTGATAACTTATCGGCTGGTTAGGGCAGAGAAGGAAGAAAGGAAGGGATTGGGGGAAATTTTTCTTTTGATTCTTGCCTTCACCCCCCAGCTGGTTTTCTTGGGTCGGTTTTTTTCTCCCTCGGGTTTAGGCTTACCCCTTTTTCTAGCCGCTTTTTACTTGGTGTGGCGTCGCCGAAATGGTGGGTGGTTGTCAATTTTACTAATTTTTTCTCTGATTGCCGGAGCTCTTTTTTCTAGTCTTTATTTATTTTTGCCATCTCTTTTTCTTTTGTTACTGGCCATTTTTTTGATTTTCCAAGAAAAAAAGAAGCTTCCCCTAAGGTCTTTTTCCTTTTTGCTGGTTTTCTTAACTCTTCTAGCCACTTTTTTCTTACTGCGTTCAAACAACTTTTTGGTTTTGAAAAGAACATCGGGTTTTTTTAACGATATCGGCTTTATCAATGCCATTAATGCTTCCCGGGGAATTGAACAAAATTTTGGCTATCCTTTACTGGGGAGAATTCTTTTTAATAAGCTTTATTTTTTTATTTTTTGGCTGGCTAACTTTTGGGGGCAATACAGTTTAGCTAGGATATTTTCTTTAGTGGAGAGTGGGGGATTTTCTACCTTAATTGCTAACGGGCCAATGTTATTGGTCTTCGCGCCCTTCTTTGTCTGGGGGCTTTTAAAGTCATTTAATTTTTTGCCTCCAAAGAAAGCTTTTGTCTGGCTCGGGCTTTTGTTTTTGGGAGGAATTTCTTCTTCGCTTTTGGCTTCAGCTTTTAATCAGGACGCCTTTGTCTTGGCTCTTTTCCCGATTGCTTTTTATGTTGCCTTGGGAATTGTCCAGTTGGGCAAAAAACCCTTTTGGTGGAAAGTTTTCTTGTTTTTCTTAGGAATAAACCTTCTTATTAGCTACTTTAAAATCTTTGACGATTTTCGCCGTTCAGAATTATTGCCTAATCAAAAACTTTATTTTTCCTTAATGATGTCAAAATGAAGAGAAGAACGACAGTTTTGATGGTCTTAATTATCCTCCTGGTTTCCTTTTTCTTGCGTTTCTGGAAACTTTCTTCTTACCCGGTTTCCCTCAGCATTGACGAAGTGATTATTGGTTATGATAGCTATTCAATTTTGAAAACCGCCAAGGATCATTGGGGAGAGTTTTTGCCACTCGCGTTTAAGTCAGTCGGTGATTACAAAGCGCCGATCTTAGTTTATTTAATGATCCCGGCAATCAAATTTCTTGGTTTAAGTGAGTTTAGTATTCGTTTTACGGTTGCGCTTTTGGGTAGTTTGACTCCTTTGGTCGTCTATTCCCTGGTTAATTTACTTCTTAATAATAAGCGAATTGCCTTGATTGGTGCTTTTCTCTTGGCAATTTCTCCTTGGCATATTCAATATTCTCGACTGACCCACGAGGCAATAATTGCCCTACTTTTTTTCCTCTTAGGTTGTTTGGTGTTTATCGGCAGTCTGAAAAATAAAGGTAAGTTTTGGTGGCTATCCGGGATATTTTTTTGTCTCTCAATTTATTCTTATCATTCTGAAAGAATATTTGTCCCGGTATTTCTGGTTTCTCTCCTTTTAGTATATAGGAAGGAGATTTGGACTAGTAAAAAGAACGCCTTGATGGCCTTGATGGTGGCAGTTATTCTCTCGTTGCCCATGGTCCACATGATTTTTTCCTCTAAGGGGCTAATAAGACCAAAATCAGTTTTTATTACTAACGATTATGAGCTAAGGACTTTACGGTGGGAGAAGATTTCTCAATGGGAGAAGCCCAGTTTTGTCGAGATGATTTTGAACGGAAAGGCAACTAATGCATTTTCCTTTTGGATAAAGCGCTATTTGGAATATAGCGATTTTTCTTTCCTCTTTTTTAAGGGGATGAGTTTTACTCACCCTAAGTTTCCCGATGTTGGCTTGATGTATTTAATCGAATTGCCCTTCTTTGTTTTGGGGGCAGTTGTCTTGGTAAACAAAATGAAAATTGAAAAAGGAAGTAAAAGGTTAGTTTTCATTTGGGCTCTTCTAGGTCCACTTTCAGCCTCTTTGGCCAATAATTCTCAGCACACTTCAAGAAGTCTAACTCTTGTCCCGATACCGCAGATTCTGGTGGCAGTGGGAGCTTGGTATTTCATTCAATGGCTTCGTGGAACGAAGATTCGGTCTGTTTACCAAATGGCCATTTCTCTGGCAATCATAATGTTTGGTCTGAGCAATATCTATGGTTATCTCGACCTTTATTATGTCCATTGCCCGGTTCACTATTCTCATTATTGGATGTATGGGATGAAAGAGGTGTCTTTATATCTTTGGCAGAACAAGGATAACTATGATCAAATTATTATTGATCCGGATTTTGGAGTGGAGGCCAAAAATATTACTGGAATTCCTTTTGCTTACCTTTTAGTCTACGGTAAAGTGGAGCCGGCGGTTATTCAAAAAGCTCGCCTGGGCCGGGGAGAATTTGGCTTTGAAAACTTTGTCTTTCGCAATGTTTATTGGCCGGAGGATAGACATCTTAAGAATACTCTTCTCGTGGCCAGCTTTTGGCAGCTTTCGCCCCAAGAAATCCCTTCTTCCCAGATTGTTAAAGTGGTATCGTTATATAATAAGATGCCAATGTTTTATTTGGTAAAAACTAGTATTTGGTAAAAACCGAGAGATGATCCAAGCGTTAGCTTTCACTATCATAAAATTGCTATTTTTTTCCCCCCTTGCCATTTTAGTTCTCTTTCTTCCCGGAATGTTTCTTTTGGGAAAGAGGGGGGGGGAGCTGGAGCCAGAAGCAGAAAGCCTTCTCTCTTTTGTTTTAGGTATAGTTCTATTTTCCTCTGCGGCAGTTCTGCTGGGCGTTTTAAAGCTAAGATTTTTGTCTTTGCCGCTAATAGCGGGAATCGACTTCCTTCTCTTAAGAAAAAGTTCGTTTAAAAGCATCCTCTCTCCTTTGTTGTCTTTGCTTAAAAACAAAATTTTAATCGGGCTCATTATTTTAGGGATATTTGTTCAGGGGATGATAAATTTCCCCAGTGGTTTTCGGTACCCCGGAGGTTATTATTTCTGGAGTGCTCATGGCCATGATGGATTGTGGCATGTGGCGGTAATGCAGGAGATCGCCAGGCACTTCCCCCCCAATAATCCCTTATATGCCAATCAGCCGCTCTTGAACTATCACTACGCGAGCAATATTTTTATGGGAGAATTCTATCGCCTTTTTCCCTTTTTAGGTTCCTTAGACCTTTATTTTCGCTTTTTCCCGATCTTACTGTCGTTTTTGATTAGTTTGAGTGTTTTTTGTTTTGCCAAAAAAAGATGGAATCAAAGAGTTGGTTATTGGTCAGTTTTCTTTACTTATGCTTGCGGCAGTTTTGGCTATATCGTCTCGATTCTTAATCATCGGTTTCCCTTAAGCGGAGAAACCACTTTTTGGGCTTCTCAGGGTAATACTATTTTAGGCAATCCACCGTATGCTTTAGGAATAATTTTATTAACTACCATCTTGTTTGTACTCGAACTTTGGATAAAAACTAAAGAGAATTTCTGGCTTTATCTAATCGCGTTTTTGGGTTATGGACTGGCGGTAGTAAAAGTTTCTTCGGGAGTAGTGGCCGTCTTTGCTTTGGGAATGAGTGGTTTGTATCTTTGGTGGCGCGAGAGAAAAATAGGTCTCCTAGCCTCTGGGGTTTTCCTAGCAGCGAGCAATTTTGGCCTTTTAAAGTTGATCAGTCCAACCGCCGGCTCGTTTTTAATTTTTGAGCCACTTTGGTTTACCAGAACAATGATGGTTAGTAAACTTGGCAACGTTGATTGGGAGTTAAGGCGGCAGCATTATCTTTGGAAAAATTCCTGGCATAGCCTCCTGCGGGTGGTTCAGTTAGAACTAGAGGCGATCGCCATCTTTATTATTGGCAATTCGGGAATGAGGATTATTGGCTTTTGGGAATTGATCAAAAATGTCGGTAGGGGGTGGCTTAAGAAAATAGATGGTGTTGATATCTTTATTGCCTCTTCTCTCTTGTTTTCGGTGGGGTTTGTGCTTCTTTTTGTGCAGAGGGGAATTATCTATAACCTGATTCAGTTTATTCAAATTTATCTTCATTTTTTAGGCATATTGGCAGCCGCAACGACGGTGGCTCTTTTAGGAAAGTTGAAGAGCCGGTCAGTTAGACTGGCAATTTCAACTTTGGTAATAATTTTAGCTGTTCCGACGGTGATCGGTAATTTTTTTGATTTTTATGGACCGGGCAAAGGCCCCTTATCGAAAGTTACTCCGGCGGAAGAAGAGGCTTTAGGCTGGCTTAAGAATAATTCTACCCCTGAAGAGGTTGTTTTAAGTAAACCTTTTGTCGGGGACGGCGAATGGCGATATCCTAAGCAACCTTGGCCGATTTCTGCCTGGTATAGTACGGCCTATATTTTCGTTTTTTCCAATCGGTATGCCTATCTAACCGGCGAAGAACAGCTGATGATTACCGGTTATAAAACCGAAGAGGACTTGAAACAAATGAGAAGTTTTTTTGACCAAACCAACCTGCTTTTGGGAAGAGCCTTTTTAAAGGATAAGAAGATAAGTTATATTTACGTTCGCAAAGATGAGCTGAAAAGTCCTCTTTTGGAAAAACAAAACGGGATTAGAAAAGTCTTTGAAAACGAAGAAGCTTTAATCTACCGAGTAATTTAAATAATCAAAAAGAATGCTTAAAGGTGAGAAAGACAAACTTTTGTTAATTGCCATTTTGGTTTTGGCTACTTTCTTAAGACTCTTTAACCTCAGTCAGGTGCCGCCGGAGCTTTTTGGTGATGAATTGGATGTCGGCTACCAGGCCTTTAGCTTATGGCGAACTGGCCGTGACTATCAAGGCCAAAGTTTTCCAGTTTATATCCATTCCCTGAATGAGTGGCGCGCTCCCCTGCTTATGTATCTGACGGCGCCGGCCGTGGGGATTTTGGGTTTGAATGAATGGGGAGTTAGACTGGTGCCGGCAATTTTCGGAGTCTTAAATGTTTTTCTTTTTTATCTTTTAGTTCTAAAACTGACTCAAAATCAGCGCTTGGCTTTATTAAGCGCTTTTGTCGGGGCGATAATTCCTTGGCATATTCATTATTCCCGGGTCGCTTTTGAATCAACCTTGCTTTTAAGTTTAGTTCTCTTGGGGACAATCGCCTTTTTAGGAAAAAAGTGGTTCCTGGCAGCCATAAGTTTTGCTCTTTCTTTCTACACTTACAATACCGCCAACGTTTTTGTTCCTTTATTGATTTTAGGCCTTAGCTGGCTTCTTTTTCCGAAAGCCGGTTGGCTAGACAAAAAGCTGACCACTGCTGGATTTTTATTAGTAGTTTTTTGCCTGCCTTTGTTTTGGACAATGATTAGAGGGGAGGGGGCGACTCGTTTTCGGTCAATCAATATTTTTAACGATCCCAAAGTGATTGACACGATTGTTTTTAAACGGACGACCGGGGTCGGTGGAGTTGAGCGGGTTTTTCATAATAAGCTAACGGCTTGGGGAAAAAGCTTTTTAAATAATTATCTAACCAGTTTTTCTTTTCAATTTCTTTTTCTTAATGGTGATCCTAATCCGCGCCATAATGTTCCGGGATTTGGGGAAATTTACTGGGGATTTTTGCCCTTTTTCCTGGCGGGGATCTTTTTGCTTTTTAGGAGTAGGGAAGAGCGGCTAAAAAAAGTGGTTTTCCTTTGGCTTTTTTTGGCTCCCTTGTCGTCGGTTCTAACAGTTGATGGGGGCAACCATGCCACCCGGCTTTTTTTAATGATTCCTCCACTGGTGATTTTGATTGCTTATGGGGTCGATTCTCTCTGCCGTTCGGCTAAATCCCTGGTTCTTTTTCTCGTTCTGGCTTTAGTTTTTACCGCTTCATGGTCCCATGAATACGATGTCCATTATGGAAAGGAACAAAGCCGTTTTTGGGGTGTCGGTTATAAGGAAGCCTTAACTTGGCTGGCTAGATATGAGGATGAATATCCGCGGGTAGTTCTCAATAATGAACATGATCCGATATTGTTGCGCTATCTTTTTTGGACTCAAAAAGACCCTTGTTGGTTATGGCAGAATTATACCGGTGATGCCAGAAAAGAAAATCTTCTTCCCGGTTTCGCCGGATTTAGAGTGGGGTCGGTTTATTTGGGAGGGATAGCAAGTGAAAATAAGGGAGAGTGGCTGCAGCAAAATTTGGATGAAAAAACGGTTTTTCTTGCTTTTCAGAGAGACGAAATTCCCGGAGATTGGAATTGGGAAGAATCTCCCCCGGCGGGTATAAAAGTTTTAAAATTGGTAAAAGAAACATTTTCAAATGAACCCTATATTTATCTACTGACTAAGGGAGCGAAACGATGATGGGAAAAATTATTTTATTCTTAGAAAGAAATTTTTCTTGGCTTTCGAAACCCCGTTTGATTTTGCTGGTAATTCTTTTTTTAGCCGCTTTTTTGCGTTTTTACCGTTTGGCGGATAATCCTCCTTCCTTGAACTGGGACGAAATTTCTCACGGCTATAACGCTTATTCAATTCTTAAAACCGGTCGCGATGAGTGGGGCAGTCGCCTCCCGCTAATTTTTCGGGCCTACGGCGACTATAAATTGCCTTCGTACATTTATTTATCAATATTACCGATTGCCTTGTTTGGATTGAAAGCGTTTTCTGTCCGTTTTATTTCCGCTTCCGCCGGAGTCGTTTTGGTTTTCTTAACTTATTTGATTACTAAAAAAGTCAGCCAGAAGGAAGGTTTTGCTTTGTTTGCCTCTCTCTTAACCGCCGTTTCTCCCTGGAGCCTCTTTGTTTCTCGGGTGGCTCTTGAGGCAAATTTAGCGGTTCTTTTGTTTGCGGCCGGATTTTGGTTTTTCCTGCAATGGCGGGAGAAAGGAAGGGGCCTTCTCTGGGTGGCCTTTTTTTGGGGATTGGCCCTGTATGCTTATAATTCGGCTCGGATTTTAGTCCCGCTTTTTGCCTTTTTGGCAGCGGCAGCGGTTTTTAAAAAGAAAAGGCTGAAACAATCGGCCTTAGCAGGAGTGATATTTTTGATATTTTTAGTTCCTTTTGTCGGCCAGCTTTTTGATCAAACCGGGAAAGCCCGATTTGACTTAGTTACTCCCTTGGACCAAGGAACAATAATGCGTATCAATGAAAAAAGGACTGCTTCCAAATTACCTCCAGGAGTCGCTCGGGCTATTTATAACCGCCCCACTTTTTTTGTTACCTACGCGGTGAAAAATTATCTGGCCAACCTGTCGCCGAAGTACCTTTTTTTTAGAGGAGGCAGTCATTATCAATTTTCTCAGCCCGAGCATGAACTTTTATATTTGGTTGTCGCTCCCTTTTTGCTCTTAGGAATCTTAAGGGCGTTTTGGCGGAAGGATGATCAGGAGAGATTAATTGGAATCTGGTTTTTTTTCGGCTTTCTGCCGTCAGCGATTACCAGGGACGCCCCTCATGTTTTAAGAAGCCTTTTAGTTTTACCAGCGCCGATGATTCTCACCGCTCTTGGCTTAAAAGAGATTTTGACGGAAGTTGGCCCGAAATCGCGTTTTAAAGGGAAGCTTTTAATGGCCATACTTTCGCTGGCAGTAATGATAAGTTTTTCCCGCTGGTGGCAAGATTATTGGCGAATCTATCAGCCGACTTATTCTTGGGCTTGGCAATATGGCTATCGGGAAGCAATCGCTTTTGTCCAAAAAAATGCCGCCCGATACGACAAAATCATTCTCACTAAGCGCTATGGAGAACCGCATGAATTTTTACTCTTTTATTTGAAATATGACCCGCGACAGTACCAAAATCCTCAAGGGAAGAAGTGGGATTATCATGCCAATTGGTATTGGGTTGACGGGTTTGATAAATTCGTTTTTATGAATGATTGGGAAGTTAAATATCTGGCGACTTGCCCTCGGGGGGCCAAGTGCCTTTTATTAACGAGTCCGGAGAATTATCCAAAGGGCTGGCAGAAAATAGAAGCGGTTAACTTTCTGGACGGGAAGCCGGCCTTTGAAATCTTGGAGCAATGATAAGCTTAATAATTTTTACCCTGGCTTTTATTTTAAGAATTTTCCTCCCTACCTTAACGGGGGCCACTCCGGCAGTGTTTTTGGGAGCCTTGACGGTCGTGACCACCTATTTTTTAATCAGGGAAGCTCAAGTTGAGCGCGCGGAGTCAATCGCTCGATTGTCCGCTTTGCTTTTGGCCATTAACCCTTGGCATATTTTGGTTTCTCGAGAGTTTATTTTAGGGGACGGTTTATTATTAGCCGTTACTTTAGGACTTTGGTTTTTCTTTCATTTTGAGGGAAAGAAAAAGGTTAGAAAAACGGCGGTGGCTTTGACCGGGATAATTTTTGGCGGGGTATTTCTAAAAGAAAGTCTCTCTTTTCATTCACTGACAGAGATTGCCGATCGTTATGGAGCGCCTTTTTCCGGACAATTCCTCTTTTTTGCCGGGGATTGGTTTGGTTTAAATAAAGCGGCGGCTTATCAGGGGGCAATGTACGATTTAGATATTGTTTTTTTGCTTTGGGGGTTGGGATACTTAATCAGCAAAAAAAGAGACCGATTTGAAAACTTGATTCTTTATTGGCTTTTGCTTGCTCCGCTACCGGCGATTTTTTTTCCTGAAAAGCCGCTTTCCTTGGCCTCTTTTGGCCTCGTTATTCCTTTGGTTTTTCTTGTTGCCCAAGGGGTTGACAGATTATTTTGGTCCTTAAGGAAAAAACCACTCTGGGCTAAAGTTTCCACTCAGCTCTTTTTATGGTCGGGATATGGTTTTTGCCTAATTCGGTTTGTTGATTTAATTTTTAACCACCGCTAATGAAAAAAATCGCTCTGATCGTCGTTATCCTCTCGGCTCTCTTTTTGAGGGTTTATAAATTGGCCGAGTTTCCCACTGGTTTAAATGCGGATGAGGCGGCAATTGGTTATAACGCTTATTCTCTTTTACAGACCGGGAAAGATGAGTTCGGTCACTCTTGGCCGATAAACTTTCAATCGTTTAATGATTGGAAACCAGGCCTTTATTTTTATCTGGTGCTGCCTTGGGTGAAAATTTTGGGCTTAAATGAATGGGCGGTGCGCTTGCCGTCAGCGGTCTTGGGAGTCTTAACCGTCTTGGTCGGGTATTTTTTGGTTAAAGAATTAGCTGAGCTGGGGGAAAAGACGGCCGGTTGGGCTTGGTTAACGGCCTTGCTTTTGGCAATTTCTCCCTGGCATTTGCACTTTTCCCGCGGCGGTTGGGAAACGAATGCGGCGACTTTTTTTATGGCCTTAGGAGTATTTTTGTTTTTGCGGGCAATAAAAAGACCCCACTTTTTCCTTTTTAGTGTGGTTTCTTTTCTGGCGGCGATGTTTGCTTACCATAGTGCTCGGTTAGTGGTCCCCCTTTTGGTCTTGGGTTTGGGATTAATGAATCGAAAGAAGATTTTCGTTCGGGAGAATCGAGTTTGGCTGGGCGTCACTTTTGTCGCGGGAGGATTGATTTTCGGTTTACTTTTGTTTTCCATGACCGGTCAAGCCGGGACTTCTCGCTTTGCCGGAGTCGGTCTTTTGGCCGATCAAGGCCCTCTTTGGCGGGTGAATGAATTAAGAGGCGAGCATTCCCAGCCGGCGGCCCTCTTTCCCACCTTGGTTCATAATCGCTATTTTGAGTATGGACGGCAATTTTTGGACAATTATTTGCGTCATTTCAGCAGTTTTTTTCTGTTTACTGAAGGGGACGAAATTCAGCGGAACCGAGTGCCGGGAATGGGTCAAATGTATTTAATTGAAGCTCCTTTGCTAATTTTAGGTTTATATTTCTTATTAAAGTGCCGGCCGAAAAATTGGCAGATTCTTTTTTGGTGGTTGGCGGTGGCGCCGGTTGCTTCCGCTTTAACTTTTCAGTCTCCTCACGCAATTCGGGCTCTTAATTTAGTGGTTCCTTTAACCATGGTCACTGCTTACGGAATAGATAATTTGAAGAAAAGGATGGAAAAAAGCCGCCTTTCTCTTATCGTTACTGTCGCCTTGGTGATTTTGGCTTATCTGGGAAACTTCGCTTTCTATCTTTATCAATATTATGTCCGTTATCCGCAACTTTATCCGGCGGCTTGGGAGGACGGTTTTAAACAGCTAGGGAACTACTTGGTTGAGAATCAGGAGAATTTTGGGAAAATTTATATCACTAACCGCTACGATCAACCTTATATTCTTTTGGCCTTTTATTTAAAATACCCGCCGGCAGAGTTTCAGAGGGAAGCCAAGCTTTCTTTGCGTGACCAGTATGGCTTTTCCACGGTTGAGCATTTCGATAAATTTTATTTCGGACCGATTGATTGGTCCCATTTGCAAAAAGCCACGGGGATAATGATAGTAGGGACTACCGAGGAAGTCCCTGATTCTGCTAAAATAGCGAAAAGGATATATTTCAAAGATGGTCAGAAAGAAGTCTTCAGAATTGTCGAGAATTAAACTCTCGGTGGCGTTGGCTACCTTCAACGAGGAAAAGAATCTTGAGCAATGCCTTAAAGGGGTGAAGGGGATAGCTGACGAAATAGCCGTTGTCGACGGCTCTTCCAGCGACGAAACGGTTAAAATTGCTCAAAGCCTGGGTGCCAGGGTAATTATCACTACTAACAAGCCGATTTTCCATATTAATAAGCAGCAAGCAATTGACGAGTGTCGGGGAGAGTGGATTCTCCAGCTTGACGCTGACGAAATAATCACCCCCGAATTGGCGGAGGAAATAAGGGGAATAGTTGACCATCCCGATCAGGCACAGTTGCCCAATGCTTTTTTGATTAAACGAAAGAAGATGTTTTTGGGGCAGTGGATTGAAAAAGGGGGTCAGTATCCCGACCCGGTGATTCGTTTCTTTAAAAAAGGGAAGGCTCGTCTCCCTTGTGAAAATGTTCATGAGCAAATGGCAACGGAGGGGAAAGTTGGCTGGCTCAAAAATCCTTTGATTCATCTTTCCACTCCCAGTTTTGCCGTTTATTTGACTAAAGATAATCGTTATTCCTCTTTAACGGCCCAAGAGCTAAAAGAGAAAAAGGTGAGCTTGAGCGGTTGGAGCTGCTTGAATTATGGTCTTTGGCAACCAGTCAAAACCTTTTTTTCCCTCTTTATTCGCCACCGTGGTTTTCAAGACGGTTTTCCCGGCTTTGTCTTTGCCTTCTATTCAGGTTTGCATCATTTTACTGCTTATGCTAAATATTGGGAGATGGAGAAAGATGGCCAGGTTGATTTAAGTAAAGACTGGGTCTAATTATGTTGAGAGTGGGTTTTGATATCAGCGCTTTATTAGGACCAAGTGGCTTTCGGGGAGTGGGTAAATATACGGCTCAATTGCTAACTGCCTTGCGGACGAGCAAAAAGGTGAAAGTAGTGGAAATCAAGGATAACTTCCCTTTACCGACGGTTGACTTAATTCATTATCCCTTTTTTGATTTTTACTTTTTAACTCTGCCTTTAATAAAAAAGAAAAAAACAGTGGTCACGATTCATGATTGTACCCCCTTGGTCTTCCCTAAATATTATCCGGTCGGGATTAAGGGTAAATTGAAATTGGGTTTGCAGAAACTTTCCCTGAAAAGTGTGGCGGCGGTTTTAGCTGACTCGGAAACTTCCAAAAAAGATATTGTCCGTTTTTTGGGAGTGTCTGAGAAAAAGATTTACGTCACTTATTTGGCCGCCGATAAAATTTATCGAAAATTGCCTCGAGAAGATAAGTGGATAGCCCTAATAAGGAAGCGTTGTCAATTACCCGGGAGGTTTCTTTTATACGTCGGAGACATTAATTACAATAAGAATCTTCCTTGTTTGATTAAGGCTTTTAAGGAGTTGAATTTGGAAGATTGCTCTTTGGTGCTCGTAGGGAAAGCCTTTAAAAACCCGCGATTAAAAGAGGCGAGAGAAATAATGGAGTTAGTGAAAGAATTGGGCTTGAAAGAGAAAGTGCGCATTTTAGGCTTTGTTCCCGACGGTGATTTGGTAAAAATTTACAATTTAGCCCAGCTTTTTTGTTTTCCTTCGCTTTATGAAGGGTTTGGTTTGCCTTTATTGGAAGCGATGAGTTGTGGATGTCCGGTTTTGGCGAGTAATGCCGGCAGCTTGCCCGAAGTGGCTGGAGAAGCGGCTTTTTTAGTGGAACCGACTTCGGCTCAAAGGATTGCGGAAGGGATAAAAATGGTTTTAGAAAACGAAAAGCTTCGGGAGAGACTTATTACCGCCGGATTAGAAAGAGTGAAAGAATTTTCGTGGGCGAAAACTGCTCAAAAAACAATTGCTGTTTACCAAGAAGTTAGTCATTCCCGATGAAAAAAAGTAACCTCAAAATTAATCTTTTAGGAGATTTTTGGCGGAGGAATTGGAGAGCAATAGTTTTTATCTTAGCGGTTTTTGTTTTTTGGCAGGTAGCCTTGAGCGCTCTTTCAAGGTTTTCCCCCTCTTTCTTGCCGACAAAAATGACTTTTCTATATCAGGAAGAAATTCCTCGTAATCCTCAGTTTTTGTGGAGCCGGGCGAATTTTGACGGCGTTCATTATTTGTATATTAGCCGTTTCGGTTATGGCTTATATCAGCAAGCGTTTTTCCCGGGTTATCCTTGGTTAATAAGCGCTCTTAAGCCGGTCTGGGGAGGAAGTGACCTTTTGGCGGCAGTCCTGATTGCTAATTTTTGCCTTTGGGGATTTTTGTTACTTTTTTACCGGTTAATTTCTCTTGACTATCAGGAAAAGGTTGCCCGACAGACGATTCTTTTTTTCCTCCTTTTCCCCACCGCTTTTTTCTTGGGAATGGTTTATACCGAAAGTCTGTTTTTGCTGCTCATTATTGGCAGTTTTTATGCCGCCAGGAAGGGTAACTGGTGGTTAGCGGGAGCCTTAGGAGGATTATCTTCGTATGTTCGTCTGGGGGGCATTTTTCTCCTGCCGGCTCTTGCTTGGGAATGGTATCAACAAAACCATAAAAATCTTAGGACCGGGGTGGCAAGCCTGCCCTCTTTGCTGCTCATTCCGGCCGGGCTTTTAGCTTATATGAAGTTTCTTTGGGAAAAATATCAAGACCCTTTGCTTTTTTTCCATGTCCAATCTTACTTTGGGGCCGAAAGAAGTGGTGGCAAAATTATCCTTTTGTATCAGGTTTTTTGGCGCTATTTGAAGATGGCGCTAACCACCAAACTAGACCCCCTTTATTTTACGGTTTGGTTGGAAATCGGGGTGGCCGTTGGGTTTTTGCTTTTGCTTTTTTTGGCTTACAAAAAAGGAGTGAGAACTTCCTATCTTATTTTTGGGATTATTTCTTATCTGGTTCCTACCTGCACGGGCACTTTTTCTTCTATGCCTCGCTACGTTTTGGCTTTATTCCCCTGCTTTATTTATTTAGGGACAATCAAAAATAAACTTCTTTACTATTTCTTGGCGTTGATTTTTAGTTTTCTTCTGATTCTTTGTTCGGTTTTCTTTTATCAAGGATATTGGATTGCTTAGCGTGTTGGCCAGAATCAAACAAGTTATCTTAGGTAACCTCGTCATTCGGGGGAGTATAATTGTTTTTCTCGGTTCCAGTATCGCTAACCTGGCTGCCTATCTGTTCCACTTGGCGATGGGAAGGATGCTGGGGCCAGCGGACTATGGGGTATTGGCCAGCTTAATTTCCCTTTCTTCTTTTTTAAGTATTCCCGTGGCAGTCTTAGGGATAATTTTGGTTAAGTTTGTTTCTCAGACAGTTAATCAGCGAGAGAAAGCGGGTTTATTCGTTTCTCAAATAATAAAAAAGTCCTTGGTCTTTGGCTTGTTAGGTTTGCTGCTTTTTTTCCTTGCCCATCCCCTCTTAAAAGACTTAGTTAAAATTAGCTCCTTTTTTCCATTTTTGGCCGTCGGCCTAACTTTTTACTGGGGGATTTTTATGGTCATTACTACCTCTGCTCTTCAAGGGGCAATGGAGTTTTTCTCTTTAAGCTTTCTTACCGCTTTTGGTTCGTTGATGAAACTGCTAATTGCTTTCGGTTTGGTTTGGTTGGGTTTTGGGGTTAACGGGGCTGTTTCCGCTCTGGCTTGGTCGGTCCTGCTAACGGCAATTTTAGGCTATTTTTTCTTGGGAAGGAAATTAACCATTAATTACCGAAAACAAATTAAGATTCAAGATTACTTTGAAAAAATAAATGAGTATGCGCTGATGATTTTTCTCTCCAATCTTGCTCTCACCTCATTCTTCACGGTGGACGTGATTTTGGCTCGGTATTTTTTGTCTCCTTTAGCCGCCGGTGGTTATGCCGCTCTTTCCATCCTGGGAAAGGTGATTTTTCTCGCTTCCAGTTCGATTGTTTCCGTAATGTTCCCTCTGGTTTCTTCTCGGCAAGCTGAAGGCAGAAACTATGCGAAGATACTTAAACTGAGTTTCTTTTTAGTTTTCATTGCTTCTGTGGTAATTAGTTTTGCTTATTTTCTTTCCCCTCGGCTGATTATTCAGGTGCCTTTCGGAGAAAAATATTTGGAGTTTGCTCCCAACCTGGGCTTATTTGCCGTTTTTATTTCCCTTTATTCTCTCTGTTCACTCTTAATAAATTTTTTTCTTTCTATTTCTTACCTTAAGGCGATTTTTTTACCTGTCGTCGCTGCCATCTTGCAAGTAATACTAGTTTGTTTTTATCACCAAAAAATTAGCCAAATAGTCATTGCTAATATCATCACGATGTCTTTGCTGTTGTTGGGACTATTGCTATTTTATTTTAAATCACTTAGCTTAAAGAAAGAAATTTAAAAATCCAGCAATGGCAAAAGAGATAAAAGAAACGCTTTCCGTTATTGTCCCGGCTTACCGGCAGGAAGGAACAATTGCTAAAGATTTACAAAACATCGAGAGCGTTTTGCAGCAAATAAACTGCGACTATGAAATTATTTGCGTCGTGGATGGAATGGCGGATAAGACTTTTAAGGCAGCCCGCCGGCTCGGCTCTCCGAAAATAAAGGTGGTCGGTTATCAGACTAATCACGGTAAGGGTTATGCCGTTCGGTATGGAATGGCTCGGGCTAAGGGCAATTTAATCGCCTTTATCGATGCCGGGATGGATATTAACCCCAATGCGCTTTCGATGCTTTTGGAACATATGAAATGGTATGGCTCAGACGTGATTGTTGGCTCAATCAGACATTCCGCCTCCAAGGTTATTGGTTACCCCCTTAAAAGAAAAATTTTCAGCTTCGGTTATCATCTTTTAGTTGAGTTTTTATTTGGATTGAGAATTACCGATAGTCAAAGGGGGATTAAAATTTTTCGGCGGGAGGTGCTGGAAAAAGTTTTGCCTAGGCTTTTAGTGAAAGAGTATGCCTTCGATATTGAAATCCTGTCAGTAGCTTACCGTCTTGGCTTTCGAAAAATTCATGATGGTCCGGTAGAAATGGACGCCAGGAAATTCAAATATTCAAGCATCAAAACTTCCACTGTTTTAGATATGCTGCTCGACACCTTGGCCGTTTTTTACCGTTTGAAAATTCTTAAATATTATGACAGTAAAAATAAAAGAAAATGGGTTTACGATAAAGAGCTTGATATGAGGATTAATGTGGGTTGAAAAAGAAAAGCGGCAGAAGTATCAAAGGTATCAGAAATATCAAATGAGTAAAAATCCAATCTTCTCTGTTATTATTCCGGTTAGGACAATCACTCCTTACGTTAGAGAAACGGTAGATTATTTACGCCAGCAAACAGAACAAAGCTTCGAAATAATAATTGTAACCGACCAGAAGGAAACGCTTAGAGGAGCGAGGATAGTTGCTAGCGGCGAGCCAACACCGGCCTTTAAGAGAAATTTAGGCACTAAAGAGGCAAAGGGTGGGGTATTGGCTTTTTTAGATGATGATTCATATCCTCGCCGGGATTGGCTTAAAAATGCTCTTTCTGTTTTTGTCGAGAACGAAGAAAAAATTGCCGCTGTTTGCGGCCCGACTCTGACGCCGCCTAAAGATAATCTTCAGCAGCAAGCCTCCGGTTGGGTTTGGGCCAGTTGGTTGGGGAGTGGTGGAGCAGGGGTCTATCGTAATAGGATTATGTCTCGACGGGAGGTTGATGATTTCCCCTCAGTAAATTTATTGGTAAAAAAGTCAGACTTTGAAAAGGTGGGAGGATTTGATATCAAGCATTGGCCGGGAGAAGATACGAAACTTTGCCTTGATTTAGTGAAAATGAGTAAAAAGATTATCTACGACCCGAATGTTTTAGTTTTTCATCACCGTCGAGCAGTTTTTTTACCCCATTTGAAACAAATTAGCCGGTATGCCTTAAGAAGAGGCCACTTTGCCCGCATCTTCCCCGAAACATCCTTTCGTTTGGGATATCTTATTCCTTCTTTGTTTGCCTATGGAGGAACTTTGGGTTTAATTTTTGCCTTGGTTTTTCCGCCCTTTCGCTCTCTTTACTTGCTACTTGCTACTGGCTACTGGCTACTTCTTGTGTTTACCCTACTTGAGGTTTGGTTTAAAGAAAAAAACCTTTATCTTGCTTTTTTGGTTAGTGTGGCTATTTTCTTGACCCACTTGACCTATGGTTTCCTCTTTCCCTTTGGCTTTTTCCAAAAAAACCTTAAAGCCACTCCTCACCAGGTTGACCGTCAGAAAAAAACTTATTTGGGAGGTTGAGTTAAGCCTTCCAGAAGCTTTCTTGCTTCCTGGTCGTTCGGGTCCAATTGCAAGGAAACCATTAATTCTTCCCGAGCCGCCTTACTCTCTCCTAAATTTATGTAGGCGAAGGCGAGGAAGGTATGGAGTTTGGCGCTGCCGGGGTTTAACTGAATTGCTTTTTTAAGGTTTTCTGCTGCTGGGGAGAAGTTTTTCTGGTTAAGATAAATAGCGGCCAGGTTTTGGTAAGATTGCCAAATATTAGAGTTAGTTTGAAGAGCCTTTTGATAGTTTTGGATAGCTAAATCAATTTCTCCCATTTGAAGATAGGTATTAGCCAGATTATGATAAGCATCGCCATAGTTTGGCAGAAGCTCAATTGCAATTTTAAATTCCGCCACTGCCTTTTCGAATTCGCCTTGGCGGGAATAAAGGTCGCCGAGGTTATTATGGTTTTGGGGGCTAGAAGGAGAAGTTTTAGCTGCCGCCAGCCAAAGAGTATCCTGATTTTTCCAGTCTCGATTGCGCCTGATAGTCCTTATGGAGAGCAAGGGGATGATGACAGCCAAAAAGAGGTAAGGCAGTATTTTCCAATTAAGTCTTTCGCTTATCTTTTGGACTAGATAGGCTACCAGGACAAAGATTCCAATCGATCCCATGTAGACGTAGCGTTCAGCGACAATCCAGGCAATTTTCAAAGGGGTTAGAGAAGGGAGAAGGGCAATTATGAAAAACGAAAGCCAAAAGAAAGTTCTTTTGTCTTTCTTAATAAAATATGTTGCTATTGCGATAAATCCAATGATCATGATCATTCTTAAGATGAATTCAGAATTTGTGAACGCCATTTCGGAATGATAGAGTGTCAGACCAGAGGGCCAAAAGATTAAGCTTAAATAAGAGGAAACCGCAATCGGGATTTGAGCGAGAGGATTATAGAGACCTCCTTGCTGATAAAAGGAAGTTTGGAGAGCAGTGATTCTTTGGCCAAGTAGCCCAAATAAATACAATGCCCAAACAAAACCAGTCAGAGTAAAAGGCATTAATCTTTTCCAGTTTTTTCTAAGGCTACCCAAGGTCAATTCATACCAGAAAATTATCCCGGTGAAAACAACGGCCTGGAATGCCTGGGTTAAGGCAAGATAAAAAAGCATGAAGGAAATGAAGTAGACTGAGATCTTCTTTTCTTTTTCGGATTTAATATAGACTAAAAATGTCAACAAAAGAAAAAAGGTGGAGATAGAATATGGCCCGCCCGAAATCCAGGTCACGCTTTCGGCTAAAATAGGATGAACGGCAAAGAGACTGGCGACCAGAAGAGGAATATGGGGAGAGAAGAAGAAATTCATTAGGGTAAATAAAGTTAAAGTCGAACCCAAGTGGCAAAGAAGGTTAGTTAAGCGGAAGAAAAAGGGGTTTAAGCCAAATAAGCGGTAAGTTATTGCCAAAAGAGAACTTCTTAGATTAAAAATAAAACTAAAACCGCCCTCGGGATTCAGATTACTGATTTTTGGATTGTCCCTAATGGAGGAGATATCGTCCGAGAGAAAATCATTACCGAGCGAGTTTAGATAAATTGTTAGGGCTAAAAGGGTCAGGAAGATTAGGGTTGGCCAATTTTTTCTGATAAATTCATTAAGGCCAAATTTACCCGAATGACTAGTCCCGCTGACTGGATTTTGATTTTCAAAATGGGAGGAATATTTTTCATACTTTTCCTTTGCCAGGTGCTCTCGGAGATAGGTCCTTAGCTCGTCGGGGGAAATGCCCAGTCCAGCGGCTAAGTCTTCAAAAGAGAGCTTTTTGAGATTTTTCTTAAGGAATTTTTTTTGCGATTTGGTTAAGTTCATACCAGGCTATTTATGTTATACTAAAAATTAATGAAAATTGCCAATTGTAAATCAACAATTGTATGAAAATTGTTCTCGGCTACCCGCCGCTGGATTGTCAGAAGGGTATTCCTCAAATTTCCCAAAACCGACAATTTCAGTGGACAAAAGGTGGACCGGTGGCCTACTTTATTTATCCGGTTGTGCCTGCTTGTGCCGCCAGTTTATTAAAAGAAAAAGACTATCAGGTTTTTTGGCTGGATGGATTGGCGGAAAAGATGAATTACGAGCAATGGGAGAAAAAACTTCTGGAAATTAATCCCGATATTTTGGCAATAGAGACCAAAACGCCGGTAATCAAATACCACTGGCAAATTATAAATAAGTTAAAAAAAGATTCTCCTCGACTTAAAATAGTTTTGATGGGCGACCATGTTACTGCCCTCCCGCAGGAAAGTATGGAAAACTCGTTAGCGGATTTTGTGATTACCGGCGGAGATTATGATTTTGGGCTTTTGAGTATTGCCAATTATCTTGCCAAAGGAGAAAAACTAGAGCCTGGGATTTGGTACAGAGAAGAAAGGGGGAATGAGATTAGGAATTCAGGGAAGTTTACTTTAAGCCATCACTTGGGTGAGCTGCCTATTATTGACCGCGACTTAACCAAGTGGCGGCTTTATGCTTTTAAGAATTCTAATTTTTATCAGGCTCCAGGCGCTTACACGATGTTTGGGCGGGATTGCTGGTGGGGGAAATGTACTTTTTGTTCCTGGACGACTCTTTTTCCGGGGGAGAAATATCGGGTAATGAGCGTTAAGCAGGCGATTGAAGAAGTGGAGAATTTAGTTGAGAATTACGGGGTTAAAGAAATTATGGATGACTCGGGAACTTTTCCGATTGGTGATTGGCTGAGGGAATTTTGCCGGGAGGTTATGAGGCGAGGATATCAGAAGAAAGTTCGTTTCGATTGTAACCTGCGGTTTAATGCCG
Organism: Clostridia bacterium; assembly: GCA_035529915.1. Lineage (GTDB taxonomy): Bacteria > Patescibacteriota > Microgenomatia > UM-FILTER-40-11 > UM-FILTER-40-11 > DATKVU01. The sequence continues at coordinate 3,410 of DATKVU010000025.1, read as the reverse complement.
GGATGACTAAAGAAGATTATCTTTTAATGGGTCAGGCCGGTTTTCGTTTTGTCCTTTATGGTCTCGAGTCGGCTTCCCAAGAAACTTTAGAGAGGATTAATAAAAATTTGCGAGTTGAGCAAATTGAGCCGGTTTTGAAATGGGCAAAAGAGGCGGGTTTAAAGCCACACCTGACGGTTATGGTTGGCTACCCTTGGGAGAGCGAAAAAGATGTTAATAACACGATTGCCTTTGCAGAAAAGCTTTTCCGGGACGGACTGGCTGATTCTTTGCAGGCAACAGTAGTGATTCCTTATCCCGGGACGCCGCTTTTTGACGATTGTCTTAAAAACAAGCTTTTGAAAACTAAGGATTGGAACCGTTATGATATGCAGGAAGCGATTATGAAAACTAAAGTGCCGGAGGGAAAACTTCTGGGAGCGGTTCGCAGTCTTTATAGTCGATCGATTTGGACGCCCAGGTTTATTTTCAACACTCTTTCTCAACTTAAATCGATTGCCGGCATAAAGTATGTTGGATTTCAAGGGTTTAAATATTTAGCAAAATTGCTGGAGTTTAGTTAATAAGGTGCTGCCGCTAATTTCCATTGTTATCACGACTAAGAACGAAGAGAGGAATATTGAAAATTGTTTGAAAAGCATTGGGTTGCAGACTTATCCTTCAGATAAAATTGAAATTATTGTTGTCGATAATAATTCGTCAGACAAAACGAAGAAGATAGCCAGAAAATACACTTCAAAAGTCTTTAATAAAGGGCCGGAAAGATCAGCTCAACGGAATTTCGGTATGATTGATAAGGCCAGGGGAAAATATGTGATGTATTTGGATGCGGATATGATTTTATCATCAGCCGCGATAGACAGGTCGGTGGAGAGATTAGAGAAGAGGGATATCTCTGCCCTGTATATTCCGGAAATTGTTTTAGGAAATTCTTATTGGGGTGAAGTGAGGAGATTCGAAAGAAGTTTTTATGATGGGACAGTTATCGATTGCATTCGGATTATAGAAAGAGATATTTTTGAGAAAGTGGGTGGGTTTGATTTGGATATGACTGGGCCGGAAGATTGGGACTTAGACAAAAAGATAAGAGGAATTGGAAAGGTAGATGTTTTAGACAAGTACAATTTCGGAGAGATTAACCGAAAAGTGGAAAGAATTAACTTTTCTAAAAGTGATTGGCTAAACAAGCTGATTAAACTTAGTTCTTTGGGACTAATTTACCATAATGAAGCGGAATTTAATCTCAAAAAGTATCTGCAAAAGAAACAGTACTATGGCCAGAGCTTCAAGGCGTATATTGGCAAGTGGGGTAAAAATGACTCGGATGTTAAAAAGCAGTTTGGGTTATGGTACCGTTACTTTGCCGTTTTCTTGACCAGCGATAAAAGGGCGAACATTCTGAAATTTCCGGATTTATTACTGGGAATGTTCTTTTTGCGTTTTTTGGTAGGATTTAATTATTTAATCAAAAAAATTTTGTGAAAAGAAAGCCAGCTTTACCTAAGCTTAAGTTTAGTATTTGTATTCCCACTTATAACGGCGCTAAGGTCATTGGCGAGACACTTCGGAGTATTTTGAGCCAGAGCTTCAAAGATTATGAAATTATTATTGTCGATGATCAGTCCAAAGATGACACCGAGAAAGTCATAAAAAGTTTCAGAGATAAAAGAATTAAATTTTTCAAAAATAAAGTCAATTTAGGTTATTCCAAGAATTTGGAGGAATGCCGAAAAAAGGCCACGAGAGACATAATTTATCTGATGGGGCAGGATGATATCTTAGGGAAAGAGGCTCTGCTGAACACCTACAAAGCGTTTAGGCAATCTTTGGATATTGGGGCTGTCACCAGGCCGTATTTCTGGTTTGATAAAGAAATTAAAAAGCCGGTCAGGGCAAAAGAGCAGATGAATTCGAATAAAGATACGGTGGTAAAGATTACCGACAGCCCCCAAAAGGTGATTGAAGTATTTAAAACCTTGGACCAGTTCAGCGGGTTAGCCTATAGGCGGGAGTTTATGGATTTGCCCTTTCATCCTGACATTTTTCCCTGTCACATCTACCCCTTTGCTTCGATTTTTAAAAAACATCCGATTGTCTTTTTGAAAGACTATAATGTGGCAGTAAGAATCAGTAGTAGTCAAACGCGCAGTGTTTCCTCGATTTACAACAAATCGCCGATGAAAAGCTGGAAAGAAATGTTTGACTCTGTTTTTTATGAAAAGAAATTTCGAAAGTTAAAAGATTACTGCATTAAAAACTTTGTCGCCGTCAACTATGTCGGTTTAGTCCAAATTAAGAATTACGTCCGCTTCCGCTACCTTTTAAGAGAAATTTGGTATTTGATAAGCTATCGCTGGCAAAATCTTTTTAGTCTTCAGTTTTGGTTTTTCAGTTTGGGTTGTCTTGTTATACCGCCCTTTTTGCTCATCCCGATGGTTGACTGGTATAAAAATAAGGTTTATTCCCGGCTTTTGATTAACCTTAAGTTTGAGTATGAATTATGAAAGATATGATTAATCGATTACACCGTTCAAGGTTTTTCGGAAGGATATTTCATACGCTTGATTATTGCCTGCAGGAGGAGCTAAAAGGTTGTCAAACAGTTTTAGATTTAGGTTGTGGGCCAAGCTCTCCCCTCCAGCATTGTAAAAATATCAAATATTCGGTTGGGGTGGAAGCCTTTAAGCCTTACTTGGAACTATCAAAAAAGAGGAAAATCCATAATAAATATCTGAATAAAAAAGTTGAAGAACTTGATTTTCCCGAAAAGAGTTTTGATGCCGTAATTATGATTGAGGTCTTGGAGCATTTACCGGAAAAAACGGGTCTCTTGATGCTAAAAAAAGCGGAAAAATGGACGAAAAGAAAGGTTATCGTTTCCTCGCCCAACGGTTTTATTCCCCAGAAAGCGGTTGATAACAATCCTTTTCAAAAGCATCTTTCAGGATGGGATTATAAAAAGATGAAAAAGCAGGGTTATAGAGTTCGTGGGCTAGCAGGTCTAAGGTTTTTAAGGCGGGAAGTCCAGAACGAGACGATGGGAGATGATTTGCTCACTTCAATTAGATTTAAGCCAAAGATATTTTGGTTTATCGTGGCAACCCTAAGTCAAACATTCACTTATTATTTTCCATCCATGGCTTTTGAACTATTTAGCGTTATTAATCTTGAAAAAAAATAATAGAAATGCAAGGAATTAATCACATTTTAATTAAACCTTCTAAATTTTTTTGGTTGCCGAATTTATCATTGGATAGTTTAATGCCAAATAAAAATAATATTATGAAAAAATTTTTTAATAAAGTTTTAAGGAAATTTTCTTCCTTTTTAGATATAACAGGATATGCGATTATACTGATAATTATTAACCTGAAGACTCTCTCTAAGTTTAGAAATAATTATGGCAGTTT
>DATKVU010000024.1:0-16023 GCA_035529915.1 Clostridia bacterium | reverse complement strand
GCTTTGAAGAGATGGGTTGGAATCTCTGAGCTGTCCGCAGGAAATGGCGGAACGGGAGGTGCCCGTAACAGCACCAGGGTGTGTCATCGAGCTCAGCTCGACGGAGCACTTGATTAAATAGTTTAATTAAGAGCATCCGCCACTGAGGCGGATTTTTTGTTTAGGGCTGTCGGTTAATGGTAAACCACCGGTCTCCAAAACCGGGACTCCCAGTTCGAGCCTGGGCAGCCCTGCCAAGGAGGTAGAATGACAAAAAAACATAGAGTATTTTCAGGACTGCGGCCAACCGGGAAACTTCATTTAGGGAATTACCTGGGAATGGCCAAGGGAGCATTGGAGCTCCAAAAAAAGCCGAACTTTGATTGTATTTATTCGGTGGTCGATTTGCATGGAATTACTACTCCTTATGACTCCAAAACTTATCAGGAGCAGATTAAAGAATTGGTGTTGGATTTGCTTGGTGCCGGCCTTGATCCCCAGAAATGCCATTTTATGATTCAGTCTCAGGTGCCTGAACATGTGGAGTTGGCTTATTTATTGGGCACTATTTATCCAGTTTCCCGGTTGGAAGATTTGCCGACTTATAAAGAGAAAAAAGAAGAAAATCCTCGCTATATTAACATGGGACTTTTGTATTATCCGGTTTTAATGGCGGCTGATATTTTGGTCTATAAAGCAGATACTGTGCCGGTCGGTAAAGATCAACTGCCTCATATTGAGGTCAGCCGAGAAATGGCCCGAATTTTTAATCGGATGTTTGGTAAAACTTTTTCTGAACCTAAAGCCTATCTAATGCCTGGTGCTTATGTGCCTTCCCTTAAAGGAGAAGGAAAGATGAGTAAATCTATTCCTGGTAGCTATATTTTGCTGACCGATGACTTGCAAACCATAAAAAAGAGATTAGCGTCCGCGCCAACAGATATAGGCAAAGGCAAGAAAATTCCTCAAGAGGGAGGAGTGGCTAATTTACTAACGCTAGTAGAACTTTTTCAGGGGAAAGAGGAGAGAGAAGAATACGAGCGCCAATATTTAAATGAAGGCATCAAATACCGCGAGCTTAAGGAAAGGCTGGCCAATGCTATTTATCAAGAGCTTAAACCAATTCAGGAAAGAAGAAAGTATTATGAAGATAATCCTCAGCTAGTAGAAGAGATTTTAGAGGAGGGGAGAGAATATGCTGCCGAAATTGCCAGGAAAACTCTTGTCGAGGTCAAGAAAAAAATGGGTTTGGTTTAAATTGAGCTAAATTCTGGGGAACTTAAATCTGGGGAAGGAAATCCACTTCCAGAAGTTCTCAATCGCGAGATTAAAAGTTCTCCTTTCGACTCCACCCTTACTATCCCAAAGAGTAACCACAGGATGGTAAGTGCCGGCAATTATCGGTCTTCCGCTGACAGAGCAACTAATGGTTTTTCTTTTTCCTTGTATCTTGGAAGTGCAGGAACCAAGGCTTAGTCCTACTGGCAAGTTGTTGACCGACATTTTTAACTCATCTTCAAGGTTAAGATCATAACCATTAAGATTGGCAGAGTATTTCCTAAAGATTCGGCCTTTGGGAAGATCGTCAGAACGATTAGTGATAACAGGAGGACTGTTTACTGCTGGGGGAGGAGAAGGCGTGGGCGAAGGTGCCAAAGTCGGGGTTGGTAGCGATGTTGGACTTGGTGCCAGGGTAGGCGTAGGGGCAGAGGAGGGGCTGGGAGTAGCGCTGGGAGCTAGGGTCGGAGTTGGTCGGGCAACCACTTTAATTTTGACGGTTAGCAGAGAAGCACCATAATAGTAGCAGTCAGGAGGGCTGACGTTAAGATTGCAGGTTTGAGCGTCGATATACCAATTGGCAATCCATTCTCCGGTTTGCGCCGGAGGAACTGCTTTAACAATGGTGTTGATGGCTTCTGCTCCTGGTTGGACTACCGCGGTAGTGGTACTTTTCCCGCTGGTCCAATTGCCGTCAAAACCAATATATTTAACCATTTCGCTTGGATAAGAAGAGGTATAGATAGTGGTGTTATAAAGAGGTTTGCTGGTAATGTTTTTGGCAATAAGGACGGTTTGGTAGTAGCAATTTGGATCTCCTTTTAAGCAAGTGAGATTAGTTTGAGAATTGGTAAGATTTAGCTGGTAAGCACCAAAATATATGGCTGGAGTAGGCGTAGGAGAGGAGGGAATGATAGTAGTGTCCGGAGGAGTAACCGGCGGAGTGGCTGGATAGGCTCGCTGGAAAAACTTAACCCGGTTAAGGGTTAAAACTAGCGATAAGGGTAGTATCAAGAGGAGTAAGACTAGGATTGTCACTGATACTTGTTGGGAGAAGGGGAGTTCTTTAAAAGTGTTGACAAAAGCAAGAAGCTGAATCTTTAGTTTTCGATAAACTACCCGCAGCGGTAAAGTTTTTGACAGGCTCATCCCTTCTTAGGTTATTAAAAAAGGGATTATCTGTCAATATAGAGATGAAAATGGGACTGTTTTAATTGAAGTTTACTTTCAGGTTCAGGTTGCCGAAGTAAATCATGCCGTTAAAGGCGCTTCGGTTGGGGTCACTAATCATCTTTACGTTTCCGGTAAAGGTTGAGCCGATTTCGGTTTTAAAGAATTCTCCGGTGTAATAAACCCATTCACCTGGCTCTTGACCGTCATAAGTTCTGATTTCATCTGACCACCAATATTGACCATCACTCTTAAAGTAAATAAAGAGCCTCATTTCTCGACCTTGCTCTTTCCAGGTGGTCTCTAAGCTGGTGTAAGTCGGACTGCCAGGGTCGGAATGAAGGCTAACTTTGGCATTTTTAACAGTAAATTTTTTGCGGTTTTCAATAATCTGGATATAAAAACCGTCTGCTTTAAGAGAGATATTTTGAGTTTGCCAATTAATTCCTTTCTGTGGATGAGAGGGAGGTGTTCGGGTTGGTTTCGGAGTGGCTGTTGGCGTAATTGGGGGGGTAGTTGGCAGGGTCGGTGTCGGTTCAGTTGGAGGAGTAACTGGCAGGAAAGCAGATGAGGTGTTTATGCCAAAGGCAGCCAAAAAAGAGAGGCTTAAAAAAGCCAGCAGTAAAATATAGGCCAGGCTATTTTTGAAAGTAAAGAAAAATCTGGTTTTTGGGTTATAATGAGACATATAAAATTAATATTTTAATATTTTAGCGAAAATTCGTCTCTTATTTTTTTCCTATAAGATGGCGGCAGTATATCATGTTTACTAGAAATGTCAAGCTTTTACTCCCTTTCTTTCTTTTAGGAATTTTTTTGTTGCCCCTGGTTTATTGGCCAAGGGCCGCCATTCCTTTTGAAATTCCCAAGGTTTGGTTTGCCCAAAGATGGATAGAGATTTTAGGATTAATTGCTGTTTGGGCAGCTTTTAGGGAGAAGAACAGATTAAGGGAAGGAAGGATTGACCAAGGAATTTTGTTGGGAGTGGTTGTTTTTGTGGCCATTGCCGTAGTTTCTTCCCTTCTTGGGGTTAATTTCCAAAAGAGTCTTTACGGGAATTACTATCGGCTGGACGGACTCCTAACTTTATTCCATTTGGTAACTTTCTTTTTGGTCGTCGCTCTTTTCTGGGAAGCCTCTTGGCGGAGGCTTACAGCGATTGCCCTAGCTTTGGGTTCATTTCTGGTATCGGCTTGGAGTTTAGTCTTAGGTTTTCGCTTCCACTGGCTAGGGGATGAAACTGTTTATCATTTTGGCAAAGCAATTGGGGGCGCTTTTGGCCAACCTAACTTTTTGGCAGGTTATCTTCTAGTCTCTTTACCATTCGTAGGCTATTTGTTGCAAACTGAAGGGGCAACTGATAAAAGAGCCAGGATTTTTTGGCTAACGGCTCTTTTTTGCCAAATCGGGGCGATTATTTTGACTTTTTCTCGAGCGGCAGTAGCAGGAATCCTGATTTTGACAGCTATGTGTTTGATTTGGAGGAAAGTAAAAGAAAAGGACAAAGCTAAGGCTTGTTTAACTGGCCTTACCTTTTTACTGATTGGTTTGTTTTTCGTTCTCTTTTTTACGCCTAAAACTAAGAGTTTTACTGCTGGAATTGAAGAAAAGACCCGCGAACGAATTTTTGTTAAAGGCGTTTCTGGGATTATCAAAAGACCACTATTAGGTTGGGGTTGGGCTAATTTTGACTATGTCTTTGAAGCGAGCGAGTGGCCAATAAAGTTGGCAAACGATATTTATGTCGATAAAGCCCATTCTCATTTCTGGGAAATTCTTACCACTTTAGGGTTTTTGGGTTTTCTGGCCTACCTTTTGCTTATTCTAAGAGTTTTAAATCGCCTCTATCGCTTAAAGAGTGACTTTTGGAACTTTACCGTTTTAGCCTCTTTTCTTTTGTTTTTGTTTCATTCTCAGACTAATATTATCTCTATTGCCGAAGAGCTGATGTTTTGGCTCATCTTGGGAATTGTCGGCAGCTCCGAGAAAGTTGCCTCCAGGCCTTAAAAAATGGTAAAATCTTACTGTTATCTAACTTAATCAAGCTTGATTTCGAGCAAATAAAAGGCTAAAGTTGAGTCTATGAAATTGGTAAACCCCCTGCAAAGGCCATTGAAAAAAAAGGATAAAGAAACTTCGCGAAAAAGAAAAGGAAAGAAGTTCGAACTGCGATTTCACTTTTCCCCTAAGAATCTTTTAATTTGGTTTTTGATTATTATGCTTGGGCTTTCTTTTTTCTCTTCTCTACTTCATCCAGGGTTAACTGCCGAAGAAATTGATTTAACCAAAGCTCTAGTAGATGTCAAGGAAGGGAGAGTGGAGGAAGTTTTAATTGACGGTGACCGTTTGCTTTTGACTTATGATAATGATGAAAAATTTTTTGCCCGTAAAGAAGCAGGCGAAAGCCTGGTGCAAACTCTGGCCGCCGCAGAGATTGATCCTAAATCTGTTGATATTAGAGTGGCTGACCAATCAATGGTTCGGATGATGGGTGATTTGATGGGAACCCTTTTGCCTCTGATTTTAATGGGAGTTTTCTTTTATTTTATTTTCCGACAAGCCAAAGGAGCCCAGGATAATATTTTTTCCTTTGGTCAATCTCGGGCCAAGCTCTTTGATAAAGGCAAGCAGACAATTACTTTTGCCGATGTAGCCGGAGTTGATGAAGCCAAAGAAGAGTTGGCCGAGGTAGTTGATTTCTTAAAGCACCCCCAGAAATATCGGGCTTTAGGAGCCAGAACTCCCAAGGGAGTGTTGTTGGTGGGCCCAAGCGGTGTCGGGAAAACTCTCTTGGCCAAGGCGGTGGCCGGTGAAGCGGGGGTGCCTTTCTTTTCTATGGCTGGATCTGAGTTTATGGAAATGTTGGTCGGGGTGGGCGCCAGTCGAGTAAGAGATTTGTTCGGAACAGCCAAAAAGGCCGCTCCTTCAATTGTCTTTATTGATGAGGTTGATGCGATTGGTCGGCAAAGAGGCGGCTTTTTCGGTGGTGGCGGTCATGATGAGAGAGAGCAAACTTTAAATCAGATTTTGGTAGAAATGGATGGTTTTACGCCGAATGATAATGTGATGGTGGTGGCAGCAACCAACCGAGGAGACTTGCTGGACCCGGCGCTTTTGCGGCCAGGCCGTTTTGATCGCCGAGTGGTTTTGGATATGCCGGATTTGGAAGGCAGAAAAGCAATTTTGGCCATTCATGCCAAAGGAAAGCGTTTTGCCAACGAAATTTTCTGGGAAAAGATTGCCAAGCGGACAGTTGGTTTTTCTGGGGCAGACTTGGAAAACATGCTTAATGAAGCGGCGATTTTGGCCGCCCGTTTTAACAAAAAGGAGATTGCCGAAGAAGATTTGGAGGAGGCGGCCATTAAAGTTAAGCTAGGACCGGAGAAGAAAAAGCTCCAATCCGAGGATGACCGAAAAATGACTGCTTATCATGAAGCCGGTCATGGAATTGTTAGTTATTTTTCTAAAAATACTGATCCGGTTCATCGGATTTCTATTGTCGCCCGAGGGGTAAGTTTGGGCCATACTTTAATTCCGCCGGCCAAAGACAGGTTGCATGAAACCAAAACCAGACTTTTGGAGCAAATTAGTATCATGATGGGCGGTAGGGCCGCTGAAGAGCTGATTTTTTCAGAAATGACTACTGGGGCTGCCAATGATCTTTCCCAGGCGACTAAGATTGCGCGAGCGATGGTAGTGGACTTTGGCATGAGCGAGTTAGGACCCACTTTTTTGGGGCCGCAAACGGATGTTAGCGAACTGGGCAAAGTGAACTGGTATGAGCCTTCTTCAATTTCGCCGGAAATGCAGGCAAAAATAGATAGAGAAGTGCAGAGAATTGTGGAGAACGCTTATCAAAAAGCCAAAGAGATTCTGACTAAAAACAAAACTAGCCTAGATAAGGTGGCCAAAGCGCTTTTGGAAAAAGAGACCTTGGAACAAGAAGAGTTTGCCGACTTAATGAAATAACTTCCCTTAGTTGGTTTTGTAACTGCTCTGATAATTTTTGAAGCTGATTTTGTGGTAAAATTAAGTGATGGCAAAAAAAAGACAAGAAAAGCCAGAGCGAATGGTATTGGTTGACGGGAACGCAATTTTGCATCGAGCTTACCATGCCTTACCGCCTTTAACGACCAGAAGTGGCGAGCTAGTAAACGCGGTTTATGGCTTTTCCAGCATGCTGCTGAAGATTTTGAACGAGCTTAAACCAAAATGTATCGCGGTTTCCTTTGACACTTCAAAACCGGTTTTTCGCCATCAGGAATTTATTGGCTATAAAGCTAATCGGCCGCGGATGGACTCAGAGCTGGTAGACCAGATTAAAAGAGTGCGGGAAGTGGTTAGGGCTTTTAATATTCCTATTTATGAAATTGATGGTTATGAGGCTGATGATGTCATTGGTTCAATTGCCAGACAAGTAGTAAAAGAAAGAGGCTTGGAAATAGTCATTGTCACTGGCGACAAGGATTTTATGCAATTGGTTGATAAAAAAGTGAAGTTATACATGCCGGTTCGAGGTCTTTCTGAAGCTCAATTGGTAGGCAGGAGAGAGGTAGAGGAGAAAATGGGTTTGGCACCGGGGAAAATCATCGATTACAAGGGCTTAGTCGGTGATCCATCTGATAATTATCCGGGCGTGCCCGGGATTGGGCCCAAGACCGCAACTGAACTCTTGCAGCGCTTTGGTAGTTTGGAAGGGGTTTATCAACACTTGGGAGAAATAAAAAGCCAGTCAGTAGTAAAAAAACTGGCTGAGGGAGCGGAAAGCGCTGTTTTATCCAAAAAGCTGGCCACTATTTTAACTGATGCGCCAATTACAGTGGAAATGGAAAAGTGTAGTCTGGCTGATTTTAATAAAGAAAAAGTTAGCGCCCTTTTTAAGGAATTGGGTTTTAGGAGTTTGGTTGCCCGACTGGGAGGGGAGAAGGAGAGAGAAAAGCCGAAACCCCAGCCAACTCTGTTTTAGGCAAAAAAAAGGGAACCCAAAGAATAAATCTCGGGCTCCCTCAGAGCCGGCGAGCACGAAGCCCACCGGTAAAATCTATGATAACAGAAAGAAAAGCTTTGTCAAGAGGGTAATTTGAGGCTAAATTTTGATGAAAATCGCCATTGTTGATGATTATCTTAAATGGGGTGGGGCGGTCCAGGTAGTGGCCGCACTTCATGAAGTTTTTCCCAAGGCTCCAATTTATACGATTTTCTCTGAAGTTGATAAAGAGAGATTGTTAAAGGAGAAGCTTAAAGGAGCAAAAATTGTTGAAAGCTGGTTTGCTAGTTTGCCCTTTTGTGAGAAACTGATAAGCCCTTTGCGCTTTTTAACCCCTTTGATTTGGGGTAGTTTTGATTTTAGTGATTACGATTTAGTTATTAGTTCAGCCAGTTGGGCAGTGACTAAAGGATTTGCCCACGGCAAAACCAAGGAGATTTGCTATTGCCATACTCCGCCACGCTATCTTTATGGCTATGAAACTTCTCGGAATTGGCAAAAACATTGGTGTATTCGCTTTTATGCTGTCTTGGTTAATCATTTTATGAGGATTTATGACCACAAACAAGCGCAGAAAGTAACTTGGTTTATAGCCAACAGTAAAGAAGTTCAAAAAAGAATTAGGAAATTCTATCGGCGGGAGAGCCTAGTCATTTATCCGCCTGTAGAAATAGCATCAGCACCAAAAGTGCCGCCAGCAAATTATTTTTTAACTGGAGGAAGGCTGGAAATGCCCAAAAATTTTGATTTAGTTATCCAAGCGGCAAGCAAACTTAATTTGCCTTTAAAAGTTTATGGCACTGGGTTTCAAGGTGAGTATTTGCGTTCAATTGCAGGGCCAACAGTGGAGTTTGTGGGCTCGGTCAGTGAAGAAGAGAAATTCAGATTAATGGCTGGTTGCTTAGCTTTTGTGGCCGCGGCCACCGATGAGGATTTTGGGATGACGCCGGTTGAGGCAATGGCGGCTGGTCGACCAGTGATTGCCTATCGAGGCGGGGGATACTTGGAAACGGTGGTTGAAGGCAAAACAGGGGAGTTCTTTGATGAACCGGCGCTAAAATCCTTGGTGAAAACCTTGAATAATTTCAAGCCCAAGAAATATCATTCAGAGGACTGCCGCCAGCAAGCCCGGAAATTTAGCAAAGAGAGATTTATAAAAGAAATGAAGGAATTCATTGAGAAACATGCCTGAGCTACCAGAAGTTGAAACCATTAGACTGCAGCTGAACCGATTTATTAAGGGTTTGAAAATAGCCAAGGTTGAGGTCTTGGCCAAAAAAAGCTTTCAGGGAAATCCGGAACAAATTATTGGCAAAAAAGTCTTGGGAGTAAGCAGGCGGGCAAAAATCACTTTAATTGAGCTTGAAGGCAGTATCTGGTTAGCAATTCACCTGAAACTGACCGGCCAGTTGATTTATCGGCAGAAACAAGAAGAATGCAGTCTTGAACCTTTGGAAAAAAAAGGACCTTTTGCAGTAAAGGAGCTTCCTTGTAAATATACACGGGTAATTATTTCTTTTGATAACGGTGGCAGACTTTACTTTAATGATTTGCGCCGCTTTGGTTGGATTAAGGTAATAAAAGATATGGCGGAGATTGGGGGAGAAAAGCTGGGGCCAGAGGCAATTGACCAGCAGGCTTTTTCTCTTGACTATTGTAAAAAGATTTTGTCAGGCAGTAAAAAACCGGTAAAGCTTTTGATTATGGATCAGGAAAAACTGGCTGGAGTCGGCAATATTTATGGCAATGAAGCTTTGTTTGTGGCTGGCATTGACCCCAGAAAACCGGCCAATTCTTTGAGTGATAAGGAGGCAGAGAAACTCAGAGGAGCAATTATCAAAGTTTTAAAAGAAGCAATTAAATACAAAGGGACTACTGATAAAGATGAGGCTTATCGCCAGATTTCCGGCCAAACCGGCGAATATCAGTCTCGATTGCGAGTTTATGGCAAAGCAGGAGAATCTTGTTTAGGCTGTGATAGTAAAATAAAAAGGATTAATCTTGGAGGAAGGGGAACTTTTTATTGTCCGACGTGCCAAAAATAGCTATGAGAATAAAAAAACTGGTTCTTAAAAACTTTCGCAACTATGCCCAAAAGACTCTAAATTTTACTCCCCAGATTAATTTAATTGTCGGTTCTAATGCGGCGGGCAAGACCAATATTTTGGAGGCACTTTGTTTATTGGCCAGCGGCAAGAGTTTTCGGGTTCGGGGAGTAGAAAGCGAGATGATTAACTATGGTCAAGAAGTGGCTAGCGTCAAAGGGGAAACTGATGATTTAAGGTTGGGAATTGTTCTGACAACTGGGGAAGTGATGGCTAAAAAGACCGCCAAGAAAAGGTATTTGGTTAATGAAGTGGGCAAAAGAGCCGTTGATTTTATTGGCCAGTTTCGAGCGGTCTATTTTGGTCCAGAAGAACTGGAGCTGGTAACTGATTCTCCCAGCATTAGAAGAAAGTATTTAGACTTTGTTTTGTCTCAAGTTGATCGCGAATATACCCGAGCCAGCCTTTCTTATGAGAAAGGTTTGCGAACCCGCAATCGGCTTTTGGAGGAAATGAGAGAGTCAGGTTTTGGCAACAAAAAAAGGCTTTACTTTTGGGATCAAATGCTGATTAAGAATGGCAACATTATTACTGCCAGGAGACAAGAGTTGATTGATTTTTTTAATTCTCATGCTGGTTTGTGGCTGCCGGCTAATCAAGAGGAGTTAAGGTTTAGAATTGAATATAATTACAATCCTATTTCCAGTGAACGGTTGAGTAAGTATGAAAAGGAAGAAATTGCTGCTGCCGCGACCTTAGTTGGTCCTCATCGGGATGACTTTGCCGTTAAAATTAAGAGTCCAGGAGAGGAAGAAAGAGATTTAGCTACTTTTGGCTCTCGAGGCGAAGAGCGTTTGGCAATTTTATGGCTTAAGCTGGCGGAGCTAGAATTTATCAAAGAAAAAACCAAGCAAACGCCGGTTTTGCTTTTGGATGATATTTTTTCTGAGTTGGATGCAAATTATCGGCAGTTGGTTTTAGCAGTAGTCAGAGAACAACAAACAATTATTACGACCACTGACTTGGCGGCAGTCGAGAAAGAGAATCTTAAAGGGGCAAATGTAGTTGAGCTTTAAAAGCTACTTTTGGCTCTTTTCTTGTTCCTGCTTTTGCTCTAGAGTTTCTGCTAAGCGGCTTAGTTGAAGAGTGACCAAAACAGCCAGAATTGTAATAGTAAGCGCATAAATTGCCATTGAGATAATTCCAGAGCCTACGCCTAAGGCTGGTTTAATATAGTCTTCAATAAAAGTCCTAATGAGTTGATTCCAAGCCAAAGCGGCTACTAAACCAAAGCCGGCTGTGGCTAGCTGAACCATTTGTTTAATAACTGCCAGACGATATTTGTCAAACTCTTTTTCAATCTTTTTCACTAGCAAAAGTTTATCATAATTTGCAAAACAGCAAAAGACTGTTTTAATATTGAGGCATGGAGGAAAAGCAAAGCGTTCCTCAGTTACAAGAAGTAAAGCCGCCGCCAAAAGAATGCCCGGTTCCTTCTCCTTGCCCGGTTTGCCCTCCCAAACCTAAGCCCTGGCAAGTTTGTCTTAAAATTTTTCTGCTTTTGTTAAGCGGTCTGGTTTTGGCCTTGATTATTTTAGCTGCCTCAGGTCTTAGAATTACCCGTAAAGAATCGCTCTTAGATGTCTGGCTGGCTTCAAGAAAGGGAACCCCCACCCCAGAAATAATAGAGCCAACTCCTACTCCTACTCCTGACCCAACCGCTAACTGGAAAACATACGCCGACAAAGACGCCCTATTTTCTCTTAAGTATCCTCGAGATTGGGTGATTGATGTTGGTGGCGGAACGGGGAACGTTAAAACCCTTGCCAGCTCTAGTGAGGCTATGGATTGTGTTAATGTAGCCATAGACGAACTGTGTCTTCAGGTTTGGATGGAAGGATCGGTTGACCCGGTGCGACCGGTGGTGATTGAAAAAACACTTGCGGATTTTATAGACAAGAAATTTGGTAAGTATCCACAAGGCGATGGAACTTATGAATCAATTGATTACACAGAGACTGAAGTGAATGGTTTTAAAGCGGCCAGATTTATTAATAAGGAGAAGTTGTTTGTGGTTGTTCATCGAGAGAATGCTTTTTATACTCTTTCGGCTTTTCCGGTAAATTCTTCTCTTCTGCCTGTTTTTGACCAAATCCTTTCTACTTTTAAATTTTTGGATGAGGGGGCGGTGGAGACTGAGGGAGGAAAGACCATCGTTGTTCCCAGCAACTGGAAGGAGTTTTCTGATGAAGATTGGGATTATAATTTTAAAGTTTCACTTTCCTTACCTCCTGGGTTTTCTTTTAGCTTTTCTGGTTCTGAATGGATGATTAAAAATGATTCTGATTCGACTGAACTTTGGGATTACTCACCCCGAACTGATTATGATGGGGGATCAAGAAGAGCTTGGTATCAGAAGGTATTTCCCAACAATAAAATTGTGTCAGTGGTAGAAAAAGAGCTTAATGATAACTCTTATTTGGATTTGTCTATTGAAATACCCAAGTATGATGATCATGGTGTGGTTTCCGGAACGCAAATTGTTAGCCACTACCTTTATATTAAGGATAATATTGCCCATCTGATTACTCCTGTTTCCAGAAAGGCATACAGCAAAGAGGCAGTCATTCCTGAAAATATTGCCCCTATCCTGGTCTCTTTGAAGTTAACCAGAACCAAGTAATTTGGTTTTTTGCTCTTTCTCCAAAACCTTTCCTCCTTCGCTAAAGCTTCGGCGGGACAAGCGGAATAAATAAGGAAAATATACGGAACTTGTGTTATACTAGAGAGTAGAAATGTACTCTCCCAAGTATCGGATTACCAATAAAATTCTTCAAAATATTGGCACGATTGAAGCCTCTCGGGAAGTAATTAACAATGCTCCTTTAATCCCGGCTTACGAAAAACAATTCCAACAAGAAGCAGCCGTTTCTACCATTCACCATGGTACTCATATTGAGGGAAATGAGCTTTCTTTTACTCAGGCAGCCGGAGTTTTAGAAGGCAGGCATATTATTGCTGGTGAGCGCGATATTCAGGAAATAATTAATTATCGCAATGTTTTAAAGTATTTAGAGCAGCTTTTGGAAAAAGAGGGCAAGGAAGACTCAGCCTTTGATTATACTGAAAAACAGATTCTTAAAATTCATGCCGAAGTAGTCGAGCGAATTGTTGCTGATGAGCAGCGAGGTAAGTTTAGAAAAGTTCAGGTGGTCTTGCGCAATGCTCAGACCGGAGAAGTGGTTTTTAGGCCGCCTCCAGCACCTGAGGTTCCATATTTAGTCAAAGATTTTTTGGCCTGGTTAAATAGCCCTGAGGGTCGAGAGATTCATCCAATTATAAGAAGCGGAATTGCTCATTACGTGATTACTTCGGTTCATCCTTTTACTGAAGGTGATGGTCGAACTGCTCGGGGCCTGGCAACCTTGATTTTGTTTGCCGAAGGCTATGATATAAAACGGCTTTTTTCTCTTGAGGAATACTTTGACAAAAACGCTTATGAATATTATGATGCTTTGCGCCAAACAGATTTAACCAATGAAAGCGATTTTGCCCAAAGGGATTTAACCGGCTGGTTGGAGTTTTTTACCAAAGGTTTGGCGATTGAACTTGCCAGGGTGAAAGACAAAGTGCGTCGGATTTCTTTGGATGGCAAGATAAAAGAGAAACTGGGTGGCAAGCAGATTGCTCTAAACGAGCGGCAAATGAAATTGATGGAGTATATTGAGGTTCGGGGTCAAGCGAAAATGAAAGAGCTAACTCCCTTGCTACCAATGATTTCCGAGGATACAATATTAAGGGAACTGCATAGTTTGATTAAGCATAAATTAATTAGAAAGAAGGGCTCGAGAAAAGCAGCCAGGTATGTTTTAAGATGACTTTTAGGCAATTATCAGAATATTTTCAGAAGCTAGAGCAAACTAGTGCGCGGTTAAAAATAACCGAGATTTTGGCTGATTTGTTTAAGAAGGCCAAAGTTGAGGAGACGGACAAGATTGCCTATTTATCACTGGGAATGCTCCTTCCCCCTTATGAAGGTTTGGAGTTTCAGATGGCCGATAAAATGATGGCTCGGGCAGTTGCCAAAGCTTTTGGTGTTGAGGAGAAAGAAGTTCAGCGGCGTTACAAAGAAGTGGGGGATTTGGGCACAGTTGGCGAGGAAGTGCAAAAAAAAGGCGGTGGCGCTAAAATCCAAGCTGGTCTGTTTGATAAAAAAAAGAAAAGCAAAAAAGAGCTGACAGTCGGGCAAGTTTATGAGTCTTTGTTGGAGATTGCCAAAGAGGGAGGGGCCGGTAGTGTTGAGCGCAAGATTGCCAAAATGGCGGTCTTGCTTGATGACTTAGATGCTTTATCAGTCCGCTACACTGTCAGAATTCCTCTGGCTAAACTTAGGTTGGGTTTTTCTGACCTGACAGTGCTAGATGCCCTGTCTTGGATGGAAAAAGGAGATAAGAGTTTGCGACCTCAGCTGGAAGCAGCTTTTAATGTTTTGGCCGATATTGGTAAGATTGCTCAGATTTTTAAGAAAAAAGGACTTCGGGGTTTGGCAGAAATTAAGGCCGAAGTGGGAACCCCGATTTTGCCTGCCTTAGCCCAAAGGCTGGGAACAGTTGAGGAAATGCTTGAGAAAATGGGGAAAGTGGCCCTTGAGCCAAAATATGACGGCACTCGCTTGGAGCTTCATCTGAAGCGGAGAGGAAAGGAGACAGAGACAAAAATCTTTACTCGCAATTTGGAAAACGTCACTCATATGTTTCCCGATGTAGCCGAAGCCTTAGTCAAAGAGACCAAAGCCAAAAACGCTATTTTTGACAGTGAAGGAGTCGGGGTTGATCCCCGCTCCGGCCACTTTTTACCTTTCCAAAAAACGATTAAGAGAAAAAGAAAGCATGGGGTGATCGAAGTAGCCAAAGAAATTCCTTTTAAAGTCTTTGTCTTTGATATTCTTTACAAAGACGGCCGGAGTTTGACTGACAAACCTTTTGTTGAGAGAAGGAAGATTTTGGAGGCCACTTTGCCCAAGAAACCCAATATTTTAATTATCTCGCCCCAGATGGTCACTGATAAGCCTGAAGAAATGCGAGAGTATCATGACCAGCAAATTGCCAATGGTTTGGAAGGGGTGATGGTCAAAAAGATTGATTCTCCTTACGAGGCGGGTAGAAGAGGTTTTACTTGGGTTAAATACAAGCAAGAAGAGAGCAAAAAAGGCGGTGGCTTGGCTGACACCTTAGAAACAGTGGTGATGGGCACTTATCGCGGCAAAGGCAAAAGAGCCAAGTTTGGTGTCGGTGCTTTTTTAGTCGGAGTAAGAAAGGGAGAAAGCTTCGTAACTGTTTCTAAAATCGGCACAGGCTTGAGTGATGAGCAGTGGCAAGAGATTTACAAAAGAACCCAGAAAGCCGCGGTCAAAAGCAAAGAGCAGCCTAGACAATACCAAGTTAATAAGAATTTGGCTCCGGATACTTGGATTAAGCCAAAAATTGTGGTGGAAATTCAAGCGGACAATATTACTCAAAGCCCAATTCATACTGCCGGCCTGGCTCTTCGTTTTCCCCGGCTCTTGCGATTTAGAGATGACAAGCCGGCCGAACAGGCCACTACTACCAAAGAGCTTCTCCAGCTTTATAAGCTTCAGTTTGACCGGGGCTAAGGCTTTTATGCTAAACTGGGAAAGATGATAAAGATAACCCCCTTGACTTCTGGTTTGACCGCCGCCCAAGCCAAAGTGCTTTTGCAAAAGCACGGTCGAAACGAGATAAAAAAACAAAAAGGATTTTCAACTCTTAAGCTCCTTTTGGCTCAATTTAAGTCTCCCTTGGTCTATATTTTAGTTTTGGCGGCTGGGGCAACGATTTTTGTTAGAGAATTTACTGATGCCGTTGTGATTTTGGCGGCGGTTTTGATTAATACAATTTTAGGCTTTTATCAAGAGAAGAAAGCTCAAAAAACCCTTGAAGCTTTAAGCGCTTTAATTGTCCACCAAGTAGAGGTAATTCGCGATGGTGGCAGAAAAACCATCAAAGCTAGTCAGATAGTTCCTGGAGACGTGGTGGTTTTGACTTGGGGGGATTGGATTCCCGCTGATGGTGTTTTGCTGCAAGCAACTGACTTTTCTGCTAATGAAGCAATTTTAACCGGCGAGTCAATGTCAGTGGTTAAAAAGGCTTATCGAGCCACAAAAAAGCTACCCGAGTGGGCGAGAATTCCCAAGTTAAGTCGAGTTTTTGGTGGCACCACTGTCGCGGCTGGCAAAGCCGAAATGCTGGTAGTCAGAACCGGGGCCCAAACCGAGATTGGCAGAATTGGCCGCAAACTTGGTCAATTGCAAGAAGAGAAAACTCCCCTACAGCAGCAAATCGCTAAAGTCGCTCGGGTGTTAGCGATAGTGGTAGGAGTGCTTTCTTTGCTGATATTTGGGTTGGGCAAGTTTTTGGGCTATGAGACTTTGGAAATTTTTGTCACTAGTGTGGCGGTGGCGGTGGCCGCTATTCCCGAAGGTCTAGTGGTTACTCTGACAGTAATTTTGGCTTTGGGAATGCAAAATATTTTGCGGCGTAAAGC
>DATKVU010000023.1:0-1652 GCA_035529915.1 Clostridia bacterium | reverse complement strand
GTTCCTGCAGAAAAAGAGCAACGAGTAGAAGTAAAAGTAGTGGAGGAGGAATGAAATGCCAAACAAAGATAAAACAGGACCCGAAGGAGAAGGACCAAATACAGGAAGAGGAAAGGGAAACTGTTAAAGGAGCAATGATTTGAAATGGCGGAATCAATCAAAACCAGTTTAAGCTATTCCGAGTACTTGCAACTCGAAGGGCTTTTTACGTTGTTGAAACAAACAACTAAAAGATATGATGACATCGAAAAAGCAATTGGAGAAATACTTGGAAATAGTTCAGCAAAAGACGAATATGATTCGGCATATCCTTTTATGGACAATGCATGGGAGCATAGCAAAACAGCAAAAGATATATTATCAGAATTTAATATAACAATAAAAAAGGAGGCAAAAAAACATGGTAAAAGTTAATTTGAGAAAAGCAGCAAGCTGGGTGGCAAAAGAAAATACGGGAAAAGACATCAATGTAGCAGACGCAGCAGAAGCAATAAAGGATTTCATAGAATACTTGCTACAAGCCCACGAGTACTCGGAAATACTTGAAATGCTAGAAAAATACGAATAAACATAGGTTTTTTAAATGTTTTGGCAGGAAAGAGTATTATGGGCAGACACGGAAAAGGCAAAGGCATAAAGAAACTCGGACTTAGTCGTGGCGACAGAAAGGAAAAAAAGCACGAGGTCTGGGACAAGAAAAAGAAAAAACAAGTGAAAAAGAATGATAAATAAAATGGTTAAATGTGGACAGGAATGCGAGGTCTACAGCAGAATTGTAGGATACTTGCGTCCTGTTAGGTTTTGGAACGAAGGCAAAAAAGAAGAGTTCAAAGACCGAAAAGAGTACGACATAAAAAAAGCAATGGAGGAGGCAAACAAATGAGTTTTGAAATCACAGAGCAAGAAGCAGAAGAAGTATACTTTACTGTTCGAAAAAAGTTGGAAGCGATAGAAAAGGTTTTTGAAAGAGAAAAAACAGGATTCAAAGTAACAGGTAAAGAAGCCCTTTTGTACAGGCTACCAATAATGCAAGAAATTTTGAACAGGCTAAAGGCGCACAATCCTAAATTTGGAGAAAGAAAATACCCTAACTTGGAGGCATAAGATATGAAAGACCCGTATGAGATTCCTGGAGAAGGATATGACGACGATGACGAATTCGACGACGAAGGGGACGAGGATTCTGATGTCAGCGAAGGATTCTCCAGCTAAATTCAAGGCTTGCTGCAAACACGAAGTCGGTGCCGACTGTGGCGGAGTATTGTACCAAGGCAAATGCCCCTTCTGTGAGTTGAACAAATGACACTAACACCTTCAAAATTTGATAGCAATTCTCCCACCTATTGGGATTCGGTTTACGAAGACGAACTAAAAAAAGGCGTGGGCAGAATATATTTAGGTCTCTACAAAGCAATCTTGGGCAACATCAAGCCAGATGCCAAGGTATTAGATTTTGGTTGCGGCATTGGCATTTTTTTGAAATGGCTAAAAAAGGAATTGCCAAACACAACACTAAAAGGCATGGATTACTCTAAGTTCGCAATAAGGGTAGCCCAAGCTGATTGTAAAGAAAATGAGTACGTTGTTGGCGACACCATTGCAGGTGGTCCATATGATGTAATTGTTTGCATGCATGTATTGGAACATTTTGC
>DATKVU010000022.1:0-1917 GCA_035529915.1 Clostridia bacterium | reverse complement strand
TTGGAACTGAAGCGTTTTAGTGGTTGAAGTGTGGCAGCAGCTATGTTAACTACGGCATGTCTAGAAAAACCATGCCGGCGTGCCAAGTGAATTATTACATTTTCAGCACGATCTATGCCAGCGCCTTTAAAATCTTTACCACGTTCTATGGCCATCACAGCGTCCCTAACCTGTTTCATAGCTTTAAGTTTCTCAGGGGCGTCTTTAAACACTTCCTTCAAAGCCGGATCATACTTCCTGAAATTATCAGCCATCTTTCCAGAAGTCAGCAGTTCTCCAAATTCCCCTTCCAAAGGAGCCTTAGTTAGAACTTCATCGACCATTGCATTCTGCAGACCCTTGATAGCCTTTTGACCAGCTTTAATATCTTTCATACCAATTTTCATGGCTTGTTCTTTGGTTATAAATTCCCCTTTACTATTCATAAACCCTTTAATAAAACCATCATGGCGTTCCTCATTTTTTAATACATTCTCTGGTATATCATTTATAATTTCAGGATGGGTTGCTCTTCCACTATATATGTTTCCAGTACCTTGTCCTTTAAGAGCTGCACTTCTTCCACTTCCACTTGCTATAAAACTTTTAGTTTTTAAGTCATCCATTAAATCTTTGGCTGATTGTTCTTTGGATCCTTTGGCAAATGCTTTTTTGACAACATCATTGACATCTGCTTTCAACACACTGGATGCTACTGATTTCTCAAACTTTTTACTATTGGCAAGAGCTATGTCAAGTTGTTGTCTGGCTTTTGTAAGAGAACTATAGTCGTCAGTTAGCCCAAGTTTCTTGAGAGCAAGTTTATGAGTTTTCAGCCATCTGTTTAAGGCAGCTTCAGTAACTTCTTTCGTCTTAGGACTAACGACAGCATCCAGCATGTTGTCATTTATAGACTCCTTAAGTGCGGCCTTAGCAGTTGGACTGTCACCAAGTACATTCATAAATTCTGTTGCAGCTTGTTCACCAGCTGGGCCTTCTTTAAAGTATTTGCCAGCAATCATCGCGTCTTGAACAGACTCTTCACCCATCAGTACAGCTTTATTAGAACCCACATGATACTTATCAATAACATTCTCTTTAAAGTATTTCTGAGCTTTCACAAGTTCTTTACCACCCTCACCACCGCTTGTCAATTTATTGTCTATTGCTTCTACAGCTTGGGCAAGTCTGGCACGTAGACTTCTTGGCATACCTTTGTCTTTAGCTGTTCTGAGGTCCTCAAGTATTTCACTTCGCAAACCTTGTAGGTCTTTGAGAGACATTATTGGTTTGCCAGCAGCAACCTTATCCCAACCTTTGTGTTGTGGAGCTCCTTCCATAGCTTCAGCAGCTTCACGCCAGTTTGATCCTTCTTGAGCAAGATCCATAGCTTTCTGAGGATCTTTTTTTGAAATTTCTCTAGATCGTTTATAAAAAATATCTGCTTTTGCTCTAGCTTGTGCTGATGTATATTCACCAGACCTTGCAAGTCTATAGGCTTTCGCTGTTGGAGTTTCATTTTTAGGTATAACTTCACTGCCTTGTTTGCCTTCCTTCATATTCTTGAGGGCTCTTTTTAAAACCTTAGGAAACTTTTCTTCACCTTCATTGGGGTGTTTTGGTTTGAGAATTTTTTTAAATTCACCATACAAGTCATCAACCATTTGGTCTTGTTCAGGGACTGCATCAAACAATTCACCTGCTGTTTTACGTGCCGCTTTTTCTCCTGCTTCTAGCTCTCCACGTATTGTAGCTCCAGCATCCATAGGACCTATTTTAGCTTTCTTAGCAAGAGTCTGTTTTTCTAAATTGAATTTGGCTATAGCTTCAGCTTCAGTTAAACCCTTTTCTTTGGCAGCGAGTGGACCTATAACATCATCAGCAGTTCCTGCGCCTTTTGTTTTCTTGATGAATTCATTTATGGCTTTTAAATTAGAT
>DATKVU010000021.1:0-1170 GCA_035529915.1 Clostridia bacterium | reverse complement strand
TTCTCCAGCTAAACGTTGATACAAATCGTAAGCTTGCCCAGACTTTACAATTACATCGACTAATGCTTCTTTGTCATTAGAATCAAGTTTTTGAAGTTGTTCGATTGCTTTGTTTTGTTCTTCGACTAATTTTTCTGTTTTTCTTTTATAGTTTCCGCCTGTAAGATCGCTTAAAACTTCTCTTTCAGCGCTTTCCCAAATACCCGGTTGAAATAAAGACTCAGGTAGGCCTAATACCTTTTTAATTTCTTGCTCAATAGCTTTCTCTTCGGCTTGAAGCGCACTACCCTCATCTGTTTCCATCCAAGCAGGGCTGCCGTAGGTTTCCCGTAGAGCTTTTTTCTTTTCTTCTATACCCTCAAGTCGCGGTATTACATCTGGAATACTAGCCGATACTTTATACATTGCGTCTTGTTTAGCGTTTATTTTTTCAAGCTTGGCTTGAATTGCTTCGCTTACTTCGCCAATTATTTCTTCAGCTTCAAAGGTATCCATGATTGCGTTAACGGCTGATTTTTCATTACCACCTTCCGCAAAACCTTCTGTTTGTTGAATCCAGTGCTGAATTTCATGCAATACTGTGCTTGACGCGTCTTCTGCGTAAGGAGTAACTTGTATTTGGTTTTTGCCGTTGTACGAGCCTTGCTCTCGCTTAAAAAGGTCCATAAATGCTGGACGATAAACAAAATCAATATTGGCTGCTTCGGGGTAAAGTTCATAAAGCAGAGGATGAGAATAAACATCCCTAAGTTTGTAAATGGTAGGAGTACCAAAGCTTGGAGACTCTACTAGTTCGTCTAAAGGTAGAATAAATTGACCGGCTTCGTCGCTTATCTCTATACGCCATTTACCGTCTATACCCTCAAACCACCCAGTTCGTTGGCGTAAAACCTCTCTTCCCATGCCGGGTGCTGCATCCTCAAAGGTATCAAGAAGGCTTTGCGCTAAAGATAACGGCATAAGTTGCGGCGTAACTATCCCTTCTTGGCCTTTGATAAACAATAGACCTAAACTGCTGGTGGCCAACGCCGATTTTTTTCCAATAAACATAGGAGTAGGGCCGGTCTTAGCGGGTATAGCACCGAGAGGCTTTTGTTTGGCTTTAGTTGCAGCTACGTTATCTTCTGCAAGTGCACGTTCTTGTGGGTCTATGTTGGGGTCGTTAAGTAC
>DATKVU010000020.1:0-1174 GCA_035529915.1 Clostridia bacterium | reverse complement strand
TTGGCTTGTCTTTCTTCCATGCCTTTAAGACCTGAAAATTTTTTAATCCACAAGCCCTATAACGGCAAGGGTTTACAACTATTTTATTTTTTTATACATTTTTCTCTTGACTTTATTGCTTACATTGTCGATAATGTGAGCAGTAAACTAAAACTATTATTGAAAGGGTAAAATGAGGTGGCAAACGAAACTTGCAAAATGTACTTGAAGGCGTTCCGTAAAGTAGTAGGAGCAAAGCCAACCGAGCAAATCGACAAAAGATATAGCACATGGTTGGCCCCTAATAACAAAATGTATGATTCGGCTCACTGTGCCTATTGTGCCGAGGTCGAATACTTAATCGAAATATATTGCAAGTAAGGGTTTTATTGAAAGGGTAAAATGATGGCAACTTACGGCAAAAGATTTGAACAGCAAGTAAACAGAGGCAAAGAGCTGGCCAACCTTTTGGGTCTCAAGCCAAAAAAAGACGGATACTTTCACACGGCCCGGGGCAAGAAGACGACAGCCGGACTATATTTGCTGGTCCGTGAGTTTCTCAAGCAACAAACAAAGAGGCTCAAGGGTAAAATGATGAAAACCAACGAAATCAAAGATTTATGCAAAAATCATCGACGAACATATTATTTCGATGACGGAGAGGGGCTTATCGGCGTACACAATCATCGACACATAGTATTGTGGTATAGATGTAATATGGCTGGATATACCCTCGTTGGTGAAACAGCGACGCCAGAAGGCGCGCAAAAACGATACCTTTGAAAATATAGTTTATTGAAAGGGTAAAAAAAATGGCAAAGACAAAACCAAACAAAAAACGAACTGGTTACAATACTTGGATAGCTTTTTGCTTCTACGATTTGCCTTACGATACGCCAGCCGCCTGTAAAGCGGCCGCCCGTTTTCACCGGCGTATGAAAAAAATCGGATGGGATAAGAATTTCATGCCGCACACAAAAGTATATCTAAGATGGTTCGGTGGATTTGGCAAGCTCGAAAAGCTGCACACCGAGGTTATGAGTATAGTTCCACCTGACGCCGAAATTAGGATAGTGCCTGTTACTGACAAGCAATTTGGCAAAATTCTCACTGGTTGGGGGAAAATGAGAAAACCAACACTCTAACAGCCCGCCCTCCGCGCAGGTTCAAAGCTGCGCGGGGATGTGTGCTGAAA
>DATKVU010000019.1:0-2583 GCA_035529915.1 Clostridia bacterium | reverse complement strand
ACCCTCCGCCACAATAACTTCTACGGTCCTGTCAGTCAAATTCTTCATTGCTTTATTTAAAAGAGTTAATTTCTCTTTTAGAAAAACCCCTTCGGGAAACTCAGCCTTAAGTTTTTCTGAAAGCTCTTCGTGTTCTTCTCCCTTATAAGGAATCCTTTCTATCAACCTTGATAAGGCAGTGTATTCCGCCGAGTATTCTTTGGTCTGTTTTTTTTCTTTTATTGCTTTTTGTAAAAGGTCAAATAGCCTTTCTTCAACCAAGGCTACATATCCCTCAGGGCTTTCAGGAACTTCCAATTTCTCAATTCCCGGCTCTTCTGTTTTTGCCCCTTCTTCTAGTATTTGAGCTGATTTTGCTGTTGCCTCAATAACGCGGTCCATCTTGGCGGCCATCTCTTCAATAGCCAAATCTGCTGGAGAGGGCAA
Source organism: Clostridia bacterium (assembly GCA_035529915.1). GTDB lineage: Bacteria > Patescibacteriota > Microgenomatia > UM-FILTER-40-11 > UM-FILTER-40-11 > DATKVU01. The sequence goes on along the minus strand of DATKVU010000019.1, from coordinate 2,157 downwards.
GGGTCGAGTTGGAAAACCTGGCTGGCTTTCAAATTCTCTCTCAAGACTCTCCAAAAGTTCTCCATAATACCAGCCTACGACTCCATAACGGGGATCTGAGGGCTCAAGACCAAAATCCTCTTCCAAGTTTCCCCTTCTATCATAAGCCTCACTCAGTCTCTTTAAAGCCATTTGTTTGGTTAATTGTCCCGAGTCTATATCTGCCTCAAGTTGGCTATAGAGAATCCTTAAGGCTCGATCAGCTCTGTCAAGCCCCCCAGTTTCCTCGACGCTCTTAATCAATTGAGTTTTTCTTTCTTTAACCTCCTTAAGCCTCTCTGTAATTTTCTTTGCTTCATCCCCAGAGAGCTTCGGACTCAAAGCCCTTCTTTCCAACCTACTTTCTTCCCGTAAGCTCTGATTAAAAGAGAGACTGGAGGCTGCTTGCTCTGCCTCACTTACTTCAGTTGGTGCACTGCCGATAGTTTCTGCCATTAGTCAAATTATATCAAAAAAAGGTTAAAGATTTAAATAAATCTTGAAAATTTTTCCAAAATGTCGATAATAGTATTTGGTTGTAGAGAGGAAACCTAGTGTGAATCTAGGACTGTGCCGCAACTGTGATTCCGCCAGAAGGCGGATAAGCCAGAATACTACGCAACTATTAAAATCCCGAGCAGGAGAAAAAATGACTTTATCAGCTGACATTGCCCCAGCAATTTTAACCGCTAATGATCTAAACCTAGAAACCTTAAATGACCCTTATTGGGAACCGCTTAAAAAAAGCGGTTTTAACATCGAGCTTCATCTGGAGAACCTAAGAACCGCTACCTCTAGATTGCTTCAAGCAGGAAAAACCTGGCCAGAAGCAGTTGATTTCTGCAAAAAAGAAACTGTGGCTGAAGTTAGAGGGTTTTGGCAAGAGTTTCTCCGTGGGTTTTCTGTTTTACCAATCCCAATTGAAAAAAGGCAGATTAATGGTAAAGAAGAAATTGTTGTTTCCTATTCAGAAGAAGAGCTTTTTTTAGACGCCATTGACGAAGAGGAAAGAGAGGGTGTTGTTAAAGCTTCTTTTATTCAAATTACTGAGTTTTTAAAAATCGCCCCAGAAGGTTCGATGGTAATTCTGGTTAGCCCTCCAGGCTGGTCAAACCTAAAAGACGGGGCTGGAAGATCAATAACCCATCTGGAAACCCATATTTACAGTTACTGTATTAAGAAAGGAGAAATTGAAGCTCTGACTATTGTTACCGACAACTCTCTTGAGGTTGATAAAGACCTGGTCTCCTGGCTAAGTGGCCAAGAATATTTAACAGCGCTCGGAGAGCGAGAAAGAATAAAAGGAGTTGTTGGCAGCCCGATTTTTTTCAACGGTGATACTCGGAGCTTCAGTTTTGAGCAACTACTTGAAGAAATTGAATTTGTTAAAGGCTCTTGTTTTGCAAGGGGAAAAATTACTTTTGCTGAACTAAGAAAGCAACTGGCAGAAAAAGATCATTTACTTGAGGGTAATCAAGTCATAAAAACCCTTATTGTCAGGCTAGAAAAAGACTTAGAGCTTTGTTTGGTTGATCCTTCTGCAAACTCTTTTATTGAAGTTGGTAAAAAAATAGCCGATGCCCTAGTAGGAATCCACACTTTCTCTACCGAAACTGGCTCTGTTCAAGAAGTTGACTGGCATTACTTAGATGCTTTGCTCTCAAATGAGAGTCGGCGCTATCAGGCAATGGAGGAAATCAGCACTCTTACTGGTTGCTCTGGTGGAGGAGTCGCGATGATGATTGTTTGGGGACCAACTGGGCCAAGGCTAGTTTCAGTTGAAAAAAGTGGCAGTTTGGTACATTGTGGTAAAAAGGATTGTCCAAATAGAAATAAAGAGGGTCGGGCACTAGAACCAGGAGAGAATTGTTCTAACGCCAAACCAACCTAAACTAAACTTCATACAAATATACTGGGCCGTAAATAGTGCCGCGGGGAGAAACTTTAAGAGGTTTTAAACCCGGAAAAGTAAAAGCCGTCGAAATTACCCTGGTCCCCTTTTTTAGCTCTTTTTTTAATTTTTTTTCCAGTTTTTCATTGGTGGACTGCAGCAAATACAAGTTTACCACTGTTGCTTTTGACAAGTCGGTTTTAAAAATATCTTGTTTTAAAATCTGGGCATTTTTTAGGCGAAGAACT
>DATKVU010000018.1:0-6122 GCA_035529915.1 Clostridia bacterium | reverse complement strand
GCCAAAGAGATTCTTCTCCAGTTAGGATGCTGCTTTGTTCTTACAAACCTTTCTGGATGGGGCATTAGACCCAAAATTCTTCCTGAAGGATCGGCAATCCCGGCAATCGCATTTAAAGAACCATTAGGATTCAAAGGATATTCTTGGGTGGGATTACCCAAACTATCGCAGTAACGAAATACGACTAGTTTCTCGGCTTCAATTCGGCGAAGCATTTCTGGGCTGGCATAGAATTTGCCTTCCCCATGAGCCACTTGATAAGAGACAATCTTTTTCATTCCCTTCAAAAAAACACAGGCATTTCCTTCTACTTTTAGGTTAATCCAACGGCATTCAAGATGTCCTGAGTCATTATGGGCTAAGGTAACTTGCATTTGGCCTATTTTTCCAAAAGGCAAAAGCCCGGTTCTTACTAATACCTGAAAACCATTACATATTCCCAAGACTAATCCTTTTTTTCTCTGGATAAAATCATTAATTTGATCAGCTAAATATGAGTAAACCTCCAAGGCCAATACTTTCCCCGAAGCAACATCATCTCCATATGAGAAACCGCCTGGAATCGCCAGTATTTGGTAATTTTTTAGGCTTTCCTGCCCACTTCTTAGCTCATTAAGATGAACAATTTTGGGCCAACCGCCAGCAGTAGCAAAAGCATTAGCAGTCTCCTCATCGCAGTTAATGCCATCAGTTTTTAAGATACAAATCCGAGGAGCTTTTTTTCTCATCTGAATATCTTTCTTAATGGTTCTTGCCAGGCTTGTTTCAGCTCATCAGTCGAGACTGTAAACAAATCCTTGCTTCCAACCTTTACTTTAATTTTTTTATTAACCAAGGTCTCTCCCAAGGCCAGGTAGGGAAGACCGTCAAACAATTTTTTGGCTGTTTTTCTGTTGGCTACTTCAACTATAAACATTCCGGCTGTTTCATTAAATAAAAACAAATCTGGCCTTTTCATCCTTGCTTCTAATTCAATCTGAACGCCACAGTCACCGCCAAAAGCCATCTCCGCTACTGCCCCGATAACTCCTCCCTCGCTAACATCATGGCAAGCCAACACTTTCCCGCTTTTGATGGCTTGATGAACCCCTCTTAATATTTTTGGTAAAATTTTTAAGTCTACTTTGGGAACTTCATCCCCAACTAAACCTTTGATATCGCAATAAGTTGAGCCACCCAAGCCACTATCCAAAGCTCCTACCAAATAAAGCTGGGTGCCTTTTTTCTTGATATCTGAACTAACTGTTTTTTCAACATCAGGAATTCGCCCGAAAACAGAGACACATAAAACAGGAGGGATTTTTATTACTTCTCCATCCTTTCCTCTATAAGTTGAAGACAAACTATCTTTTCCTGAGACTACTGGTCTTTGAAGCGCCTTCATGCAATCAACAACCGCATCAACAGCACAATCTAGTGAGCCCATCGACTCCTCATCTGGAAATGGCCAAATATAATTATTAACCAAAACTGCTTCATCTGGGTTGCCGCCAACAGCAACATAATTTGCCATTGCCTCAGCTACCGCCCAAACACTTCCCCAATAAGGGTCAATTCGATTAAGGATAGGGTTTAGACCATGAGATTTAACCATTCCATAAGGCTTTCCTAAAATTGGTGTCAGCACCACGGCGTCATTCGGACCATCAAATTTTACTCCTCCAAAAGGTGGCAGGACATTGCTGCCTTGCACACCGTGATCATACTGACGAACAATCGCTTCTTTTGAACAAACATTTCCATGAGAGAGAACCTGTTTTAGGCTTGTCTCCCAATCGGTTGGTAGCTTTGGAGCACTTTTTTTAAAACGAGGCTTTTCCCAAGAAGCTTTCATTACTCTCTGAGGCAATCCATGTTCTAAGAAATCATAATCAAGCTCAGCAACAACCTGTCCAGCAAACTTAATTTTTAACTTATGGCTACCATCAAAACGTCCCAATATGGTTGCTTCAAGATTATATTTTTTGCAAACCGCTAGAAACTTATTAATTTTTTCTGGTGCGATGGCGGCGATCATTCTTTCTTGTGATTCCGACAACCAAATTTCCCAAGGCGCCAGTCCAGGATATTTTAAAGGAGCCTGACTAATATCAACTGTCACTCCAACGTCTTCTCCCATTTCGCCTACGGCTGAGGAAAATCCGGCTGCTCCACAGTCAGTAATGGCTCTAATTAAGTTTTTATCTCTGGCTTCGACAATTGCATCGGCAATTCTTTTTTCCTCAATCGCATTTCCGATTTGGACTGCACTGGAATTAACGCTAATGGTTCTTTCGGTCATCTCACCCGAAGAAAAGGTTGCCCCATGAATTCCATCTCTCCCTGTTCTCCCGCCAATAGCCACAACTAAATCATTTACTCGAACTTTGCCTTTTTGAGCTCTCTTTTCCGGAATAATCCCATAAGCACCAACAATCACTGTTGGTTTAGCCCGAAAATCCTTATGATAATGAACTGAACCATTGTTAGTGGGAATTCCCATTCTATTGCCATAGTCTCTTACTCCAGCAACTACCCTTCTTTGCAAATAATCAGGATGAAGGGTCCCCGGGGGCAAACTGCCAGGGTCTAAGTCAGGAGCAGCAAAACAAAACATATCAGTAGAAATAATTACTTTCGCCCCCTGACCAGTTCCCAAAATATCTCTGAAAACACCGCCGCTACCAGTCATCGCCCCTCCATATGGTTCTATGGCTGAAGGGCTATTATGAGTTTCCACTTTTCCGCAAATAGCCTGTCCTTCATAAAATTTCATCACTCCTGAATTATCTTCAAAAGCAGAAACCACCAAGTCGCCAAAATATTTTTGGGCTGTCTTGGTAATTCTCATAAATAATGGTGGCTTTTCGCCGTTTTTGGTGATTACTTTTGCTTTGAAAGTCTTGTGACCACAATGTTCACTCCAACGAGCAGCAATAATCTCAAGTTCGCAATCAGTCGGATCTCTCCCCAACTTTCTAAAATATGCTTGGATGACCTTCATCTCGTTGAGATCCAAAAAGAGTTTGTCCTTGGATAAGGCCATCAAGTTTTTGGCCGAAGTAGTCCTTAAGGGAATAATCTCTATTGGTCCAGGTTCCCCTTGAATAATCAGGGTTTTGGGTTTTTCCTGGACTATTCTTTCAACTGTCTTGTTAACCAGCAGTCTGTTTACTACTTGATTTACTTCTTCTTTACTTATCGCTCCATAAAAACAGTACTCGGTGCTAGAATCCGCGGCCAGCAAATCAATAGCCAAATCTTTGGCTGATTTTATAATCGAGGCTGCTTCGGGATTCATTACTCCAGGTTTATAGGCGACTTCGACAAGATAAGGAGTATCAGTAACCAAAGGAGCGTTAAGCTTGTATTCTTGATCAATTGGCTCGCAAAATAACCTTTCTGCCAGCTTTTGGGCTTGTTTTTTGCTTATTCCCTCTAAACGATAGACTCTGGCTGTCCTTACTTTTTCAAGACCAGGAATGCCAATTGTCCTTTGCGCCTCTTGGGCCACTTCTTGGCCCTTGACATCTTTTTGAGTGTAACCAACTCTGATTTCCCAAATAGCCATAAGCTGTTTTTTGAGATTAATTAGGTACTCTTTTCTCTACTAAATAGCACTCTTGTTTCTTTGATAACCATACTTAAGCCTCCGGCTAAAAACATGCCAAAAACAATTAGCATTGGCCCAAACCAAAAAACTACGCCTGCTCCCAACAAGCATCCCGCCAGCGCCCAAACATAAGTCTCTAAAAAGCGATTGTCTTCTTCCTTCTGTAACTTCTTGGTCAAAAACGGGCCCAAAGCAAAGCCCAAAGCAGTAATCAGAGGTGCTAATAACCAAAGTAGGCCTTCAAGCAAACTATTTTCAGGCCGGGTTAATAAAAAAATCGCCATCCAAAGGCTGTAAAAAATACCGGCCAAAAGAGTGGAAAATATGACTCTTAAGACAACTTTAAAAGCAATTTTTCTTAATATAGGCAATAACATTATAAATAAAGGCAATCACAAATCCTAAAGCAAAGACAAAGGTAAGGAGGAAAAACACTGGTTCTTCAATTTTAAAAAGAGCAGAAATGGCATTGTGCAAAACCACTGAAAGGAGAGTTAGTCCAAAGAGTAAAAAGATTATTTTTGCTGGTTTTTTCATCTTTTGTTTTATTTTATCGCTTTAAAAACTATATAACCTTTACGTTTGATTACCTTTTCTGAATTGCCGAATTCCTTTCCCAGTTTTTTTAAAACACTCATCATTCTGTTAACCACAAAATAAGCAACGCCGCCTTTTTTTAAAACCTGGTAAGCTGCTCCAATAAACTGGAGTAAAACCTCTTTGCCCTGGTGAGTGGGAGGGTTACAAACAACTAAGTCAAACTCCAGTTCCGGAGGCAAACCGGAAATAATATCGCTCAAGATAATTTGAACATTTTTTATTTTATTTCTTTCAGCGTTTTCTTTGGATAAATTGATTGCCCTAATATCCGAGTCGACCAGATACACGCTAGATTCGGGTGAAAGGCTGGCAGCCGCAATCCCCAAGAGTCCACAGCCACAGCCTAAATCTAAGATATTCCCAGTCTTAGGAAAATCCACTACTTCAAGAAGTAGTTTGCTTCCATAGTCCAAACCATATTGGGCAAAAACCCCAGGTTTAGTTTCAAAAGAGAAACTTTTACCTCCAAGCTTAATCTCTTCAATGCTCATAACTGTATTCTATCAGACTCGAAAACAGTCAGTTGGCTAGCGCCTTTTGTAAAATCAATAAATTTTATGCCTGGAAATCTTTTACAAAATTGTTAAATGAACGGTCAAAAGTTTTTTCGGCGGCAGGAGAAAAGCAGCAAGCGGGTAATTCTTTGTTTTGAAGGTGATAGGCAAGACAGTGACAACAAATTCCTTTTCTTGGGCAATTGGCCCAAGTGCAAGGACAGTTTTTCAGGTTCTCTTCTTTCTGACAATCCATTTAACTTATTATAACAAAGCAAGACTAGCGAAATTTCTAGTGTATTCCTTGCCAAAAGGTGAGAAAAAATAAACGATTACTTAAAATCAATAACCAACTTTTTGTTAAAGGCTGAGGCAAGCCTGCTAAGAAAAGAGACAGTTGGATTTGACAAGTTGTTTTCAAAGCGAGAAACTGCCGACTGTTTGGTCCCAATTTTTTCAGCCAGCTCTTTTTGGGTCATCTTCTTTTTTAAGCGAAGCTCTATGATCTTACTAATAGCCTGGTATTCAGCCTCCAGTGCGTCATAAGCCCTTTTTACTTCGGGATCCTTGAGATACTTAGCCTTTAATTCTTTGTATGTTTGCATGCCAACAACATAACACAAATGTTATATCATGTCAAGACCGTTGTGTCCAATCCTCAGTTAATCTCTTTCTGGCAACGTTTAGTTCTTTTAGGGGAATTTTCCGGGTCTTTTTCTTAAAAATATGCAGAAAAAATATCTTTTGTCTTGAACAAGTAAAAAACAACCTTATTTCTTCTTTACCTTTAATTCTTAATTCAAAAAGCATTTTGTCTATTTTCTTTACATGAGGCATTCCAATCATTGGACCATACTTTTCGATCAGGTCTAAACTTTTAAATATTTTGGCTTTAGTTTCTGCCGTAAGGGTGGAAATAAATTCATCAATTGGATTTGAATTTCTTGAAGAATAAAAAAACAACTTAAATTTACTCATTTAATTTAGATTTTATAGATACATCTATCTCACTCCTTGCCAAAAGGTGAGAAAAGAGAAAACACCCAAGAAGATAAAGGCCAGGAGCAAAACTACCTGGCGAAAAAAAGCGGGCCGCAAAACCTGGGGCAGACTTTTACGATTAAGAAAGTAAGTTAAGCCCAAGTGGACAAACATGCAAAAAGCATTAATGACTGCTGCCAAAGTTAAGAGAAATCTCGGCTCCCTAAAACCCAAAAGCAAGACTAAAATGCCAAAAATAATTTGCCCCCAAAGGGCCAGGTAAAAGCCTTTGGAAAGATTAACCTTTCCCTTTTGGTTTTTTAAAAGCAGGAAAAAGTTTTCGGAAATAATCCGGGAAGTTGATTCCAAAACTGCTACTTGGGTTGAATAAAGCATTAAAAAGCCAATTAGCAAAAAAAGGAAACCAAAAACTGGAGCCAGTCTTCGGCCAATAA
>DATKVU010000017.1:0-1048 GCA_035529915.1 Clostridia bacterium | reverse complement strand
GTTCTCATCGTATCCAGCCAACCATAAAGAGCGGATATACCCTCATTTCCCTCTTTCCGATACGGTTGCAAAATTGCCTCATCAAAAGCAGCGACAAACTTTCCCGGATCGGCTGCATAAGAATAAAACTTTTCCTCTACTTTTTCCAAAAACTCTTGAGTTGCAACCATAGCCTCAATCTCGGCTGTTTTAGAATCAACACCTACAAATTGCAAGCTATTAATAGCAACACTTTTTCCGAGATTTGTCATTAAAAGAATAGTGCTGGCATCATAACCTAACTCACTTGCCAGCCCGATAAAAGCCGTATTTAAATCTTGGAAAACATCTCGATAATCAGACCAAACCCGCATGAGTAAAGTATTAACATCTAAAATAAACTTTAATTTAATGGCTTCAGCAACAATTTGTAATGCCGTAATAACTTTATTCCGGGCCGCTTTTAAAGTAGCAACAAATCCGCTGGCCGCAATCGCACTACCAAAAAAGACTAAAGCAATCGCTCCCCCAACCAATAAAAGCAAAACTGCGATTGATCCAAGGGTTGTGTCCAGTGCTTCACTCAGCCATTTTCCAACAATATGTTTGCCGGTCAAATACCCTTTTTTAACAGTGTCAATCAACCAAACAGCGCCATCGACAAGCCATGCGGCAGCGTCTTTAAACCAGTCGCCCACCGTGCGAAAAACATCGCCTAACCAACCCATGATTTTTTATTTAACCGCCGGAAATTGTTTTGCTGTTTTCAAAACACCTTTGACAAGCGCTTCTACCGAATCCATTTGCTTTTCCATTTCAGTTGTATCTTCGCCCATGTCTTTTATCGCGGCGATCAAATTACGGATTTTCGGAATTTCGGTAGCTTTTTTATCCAGTATTTTTAAAGAAGCGCCTAACAGCTTTTCTCCGGCATTCGGATCAATATCACTCATGTTTTTCCCCTTAAAATAGGGGGCGGTTTCCCGCCCCGTTTAGAGTTCTACGTCAAGCAACTCAGCGATAAACTCGACGAACATGTCATCAAACACGTTCGGCGTATCCTGGGCTT
>DATKVU010000016.1:0-1324 GCA_035529915.1 Clostridia bacterium | reverse complement strand
TATCGACCGTATCGAGGAGCTAACAACGCTCGAATACGATAAAAAAGAGAACGAAAAACTAAATAAAAAATATAAGCCACGTACAACTGTCGAAGCTTTGCAAGGCTTTTATAATTGGTCTAAGCAGATTATTAACCTAAGTCAAGCGTTATCCGTTTTGCTTGGTTCTGGAATCGCTGTAATGTTCTATCAAAAAATGCCTTCTATTGGTTGGTTATTGTTTTTATTATCTTTTGGCTTCTTGGCAGTTATTGAGGCTTTGAAACGCTTTACAGTAACAAAGGCGAATGAAATTAGAATCGTCAATAACAATCAGGACAAAGCGATCAACAACAGAACCTACAATATTTCTAGCTTTGCGCTTGTGGTTATGTCTATGGGCATTTCTTATGTTGGTACGCCTTATATCATTTCGTTCTTTGCTTCTCATGGCGAATTGACCGACTTAGAGGCTATTGCCTTGACCTTTGAGCAAAAAGCAAAAGAATCTTCTACTTATTGGGAAGGGCTAAAGGTCGATGCTTTGGATAAGGCTAAGCAGATACACAATGAGAATAGTTGGCAGGGAAAAACAAGCCGTGAAGCAAGAACCCCAAAGTTAGCTATGGAGGTAAAAGCTAGTGCAATGATTGATAGTCTTAATTCAAACTTAGCTGTTTTGGCTGCTCAAAGAAACAAAGCTTTAGATAGTGCTAATAATGCCAATAATGCCACAATAGAAGAACACAAAGCTTGGTGTTATGGCTTTTCTTGGATTGGCTGCATGGCTGCTATTTTAATTGACCTTTTGGTTCTTGGTCTTTGCCGTTGGAATGCGAATTTTGACGAAAGAAAGATAAAAGAGAATGCAGCTAAGGATAGAATTACCAAAGAACAAAACGAGGTCAAAGGTAGTGCTTCTACTGATAGCAATAACTTAGAGGTCAAAGATATGTCAAAGGTTGAAGAAACACCAAAGGCAGAAGGTAACGCAAAGGCAAATGATACTGAAAATCAACCATCTGCACCTATTGGCTACGGCAACAAGGAACGCAAGGAAGGAGATATTGAAAAAGGTCAAGGACGTAAAAGAGATAGAGTTTTAGTAGAAGTGAATGGAAAGCTTCAATCAAAAACGTTAGGGGAATTAAACACCTTAATTGCAGGGCAAAGCACAAGTGAAAGAATCCAACATTTAGAAAAATTAAAAAACAAACTGAAATGATAATCTTCAATATTTTCGCCATTTCAAGCGGTTTAATGCTCGGTTGGCTACTCTTTGACGTTCTAACCTTTTTCAAGCCTAAAATATACGCTGTGTGTCTTGATTTGGTAGAAATACTAG
>DATKVU010000015.1:0-1210 GCA_035529915.1 Clostridia bacterium | reverse complement strand
TTCTTTTCCCCAAGCAGCCCTAGGTACAATAATCACTGTTCCTACCCTTGATGGCGAGCTAAATTTAAGAGTCAGACCGGGAACCCAACCAGGTTCTCTAGTCCGGCTTCGGGGAAAAGGAATTAGGTCTCCTCGCTCAGGCGCGACTGGCGACCAGTATGTCCGCTTGCAAGTGACGGTTCCCAGCAGGCTTTCAAGAAAACAAAAAGAAATCCTGGAGCAGTTTGAGGAAGAATGAAGAGTTGTAAATACAAAGATTCTTTAAGAAAAGCTACCCTTTGTTTTTTAATTCGCGGGGACGAAGTTTTGCTGGCAATGAAGAAAAGAGGCTTTGGCGCTGGCCGATGGAATGGTACGGGTGGGAAGCCTAATGCTGGAGAGACAATAGAAAAGGCGGCCATCAGGGAAGCTCGGGAGGAAGTTGGAGTAACGCCACTTTCTTTAAGAAAAGTAGCCAGTTTAAAGTTTAACTTTCCTCATCAACCGGATTTTAACCAACAAGTTGAGGTTTTTTTGGTGGAGAGTTGGAAGGGGGAACCACAAGAAACCGAGGAAATGACCCCAAAGTGGTTTAATAAAAATGATTTTCCTTTTGACTCCATGTGGCCGGGTGACCGTTTTTGGTTACCTAAGGTACTTGGGGGTGTAAAACTCGAAGCCGAATTTACCTTTGGCAAGGGAGATAAAGTTTTGGACTATAAACTTGCTGAAGTAGGAGAGCTTGAGGAAGAAAATTAAAGATTTGTTACAATCAGGCTATGGATATTAGTGCCCAGCTTCAAAAGTATAATATTTCTCCTGACCCCCTAAAAGATCAATTTTTTCTTAATGATAAAGAGGTAATCCAAAAAACGGTGGGCTTGGCGGATTTAAACAAAAAAGATACGGTTTTGGAAATAGGGGCAGGAGTGGGCAATTTAACTAAAGAAATTGCTAAAAAAGCTGGTCGGGTAATTGCTTTTGAGATTGACGAGTGTTTTAAGCCGCTCTTGGCTGACTTGCCCAAAAATGTTGAGCTTCATTTTAAAGATGCCTGGGATTTTGTTCAGCTCGGAGGGAAATACAAACATAAGAAGATCTATAACAAAATTGTTTCTAATTTGCCTTTTTCTTTTTGCGAGCAATTTTTCCATAATCTGACCTTTCTTGATTATGATAAGGCAATTTTATTGGTCCCGCGAAGCTTTGTCGCTAAACTAAAAACCAATGG
>DATKVU010000014.1:0-2463 GCA_035529915.1 Clostridia bacterium | reverse complement strand
ACGGTCTATCCTGATGGTTGGAGGTAAGTAGCAGGACAACCAATCCTGCCCGTCAGCATTATTAGACACTAAACCTCCTCTTTTATTACGGAGCGGTGGGCAGCTCACGGCTGCTCACTGCCCCTGATTTGAAAAGTTAATCGGGTCGGCGGCGTGTGGGAAACGATATGAAACGCAGAGAGCAACCGCCTTCCGGAAGGCAAGCCGTTCTATAAGAGTTGCCAGCAGGTTCGAATCCTGCCCGACCCTTTATTGAAAGCTAAAGAAAGGAATAAGAAAGATGGAATACACAGTAACTATAAGCTCAATGACTGCAACTTACAATGTAGTGGAAGATGCGCCAGATAAGGAAACTGCAATAAAACAAGCCAGAGCAAAGGCTATGAATGATATGAAACATTGGCGATATACCGCCTTACCATATAGAGAAACAATGCCAAAAGAATGAAAACCATCACAGCCACAATTTGTTTAGTTATTGGCCTTGCCGTCTGCGTAGGGACTGGCTGCTGGCTCGAAAGCAAAGAGCCGAAGCCTGATAATGGCTTTTACAAGGTAGATAGCCAATGGAAAGTCTCTGGTTCAATAGAAAATGCCCAGCGATTTCTCAAGTCCCTTAATAACCCTCGATATGACCCCGGCCCGATAGATAATGACCCCGGCCCAAAATTCCGCAAGGCATATACAAATTACTGCAAAGATATAAAGGCAAGCCGAATGTTCAAGAAAATGCAAAGAGAAAGAAAATGATAGTAAGTATGAAAATCCAAAGTGGCAATTGGGAAGAAGGTATCCTTGTGTTATCAGGTATGCCGGAAGATTTTGTTTTGTCAGCGAGGACGTTGATAGTAATGGAAGAGGGAGAATATGTAAAGTTGCTACGAACCAGGCCAAAGGAGCAAAAAAATGAGCAAAGCGATTGATGTATTAAAAAAAAGAATAGCCATAACACAACCCTAAGCCCTGAAAGGTAAATAGAAAATGTGTGATGAACAAATGAATGAAAAAGAAAGAACCTGCGAACCAATAAGGATTATGGAACTTGAATTAGAAGAAAGAAAGAAGAAGTGGCTTCGAAAGTATGGATGGAAATATACTTGTGATTACATTGATGGCTATTGGCGTTGGAACAAAAAAATAAGCGATAAAGTAATGATTTGTGATATGGGAGAAGCCATAAATATAGAATATAACTGCTTACCAAGCAAACCCTAAAGGAACAAGAACAGGAGCAAAAAAATGAAAGCGATTGAATTGTTAAAAGAAATAAAAGCAGTTGTGTCGTGGTGGAAAGGCAAAGAGAGTCGAAGTAGTCAAGTACAATATCTTGTCTGCCAAGTTGAGGCCGAGCTTGAAAAGACAGAAATACAGTTAGAAGTCAGCCGGAAATTAGGCAAAGGACACAAAGACAGAGAGTTGGCTAATGCCAAAAGATGTGATGATTATTACGGCCAAATTAAACAACTCCGAACCGAGCTTACCAAGACAGAGGCCGAGAATAAGCGGCTGAAAGAAGCATTGGAACAAATAGCAAACTGGACAATGTATTCTGGTAAATCTCGATATGATAACGCCCAAGATTATACCGAAACTTATTATCTAATGGAAGCGGAAATTTTTAAGGCCAAAAAAATAGCCAAAGCCGCCCTCGCCAAAGGAGAAAAAGAATGATTATCGGTGAAAGCCAACAGGAAGCAGATGACCGCAGGAACCAAAGCGACTGGCTTCGCAGGAAATCAGAGCTATGCGGAATATACATAGACCAATTTACTACCCTCTTGCCGGAGCCGGACAAGATGCTGACGGCCCTGATATTGAGCCAACTGCCGAAGGGCTATGTGCCAAAGGAGAAAGTAAATGAGACTCATCACAGCCCTAATTCATAAGCCCTTTGATGGGGTTAGAGGAAATTGAAAAATGAATTTCAGAAAAGGAATTGGACAATGAGAAAATCTAAAAGGCAAAAATGGTTAGAGCAGAAGGCGAAAGAATACAAAACTATTTGCCGAAGCCTTGGAATGGTGCGAGTCATTAAAAAGTATGGTCTCTCAAAAGTAACGTGGGCAATGGCAAGATTTGTCGATTCTCAACGACAAATAGCTCGTTTAAGAAGAGAAGCCGATGAACTCAAAAATAAATTGGCTGAAGTTGAGAAAAAAATTAAATGACTAACCAGCTACTAATGAATTTTAGGCCGACAACGAGAAAGACCGACCCGCTTACTTCAAAGGCGGCGGAAATAAAAGTTACAAATTCAGGCACTCGGAAAAGTCATTGCTTGTTAGTTTTGGAAGTTCTGAAAGAAAACAATGGCTCTACTTACTCGGAATTGGCGGCAAGAATGGACGGCGATTTTTACAGGATGCAGGATATATGCCACAAAAGACTGCCCGACCTTGCAAGCGCAGGGTACGCCAAAAGAGGAACTGTAAGAATATGTAAGATTGTTAATAGTCCCTGCCA
>DATKVU010000013.1:0-7351 GCA_035529915.1 Clostridia bacterium | reverse complement strand
TTTTTTAGCTCTTTTTTTAATTTTTTTTCCAGTTTTTCATTGGTGGACTGCAGCAAATACAAGTTTACCACTGTTGCTTTTGACAAGTCGGTTTTAAAAATATCTTGTTTTAAAATCTGGGCATTTTTTAGGCGAAGAACTTTCAGCCAAAGCCGGGAATAGAAAACTCGCAAGGGATCAATTTCTATTCCATAAGCCTCTTTGGCTCCTTTTAAAGCAGCCGCAATCACTAGTCTGCCGTCTCCAGAGCCCAAATCATAAAAAACATCATCTTTTTTAATTTCTGCCAGCTTCATTACTTCTTCAACTACTTCTGGCTCCATGGCCACAAAAGGAGCTCCTTTTTTGGTAGTTTTTTGAATGTAAGGAATCCATAAAATTACTCCCACTACAAAAAGAAAAAGGAGAACTAGTTCCAGCATAGTTTTATAATAGTGTTCAAAACGGCAAAAGAGCAAGAATTAAGAGTAAAAATAGTTACTTTGATTGACTTTGTTAGGGTTGAAGAGGGTTTCCCAAAAAGGTAAGATTTAAATATTAATGCAACAACATCCAGTTCCAGCCCCAATCACCAGCTATGAATTTCGCTTGGTTGGTGATATGACTTTAAAGCAATTTGCCAAACTGGCAGCCGGTTGCCTTTTGGCACTTTTAGTTTATGGAGTTGATCCTCCCGGGTTTGTTAAATGGTTTTTAATTTTTCTCTTTGCTGGTTTAGGAGCAGCCATGGCTTTTCTTCCTTTTGAAGGCCGACCAATTGATACTTGGATTGTGGCTTTTTTCAAAAGAATTTACTCCCCTACTCAATATGTTTGGAAACAAGCTGGCAGTAAAACGGTTTTAGGCAAAGAGCCTCCTCCCCCCCAAGCTCAAGCAAGCCTTCCAAAAGCAGCTGCTACTCCCTTGGTTTCCAGCCAAGCAGCTACCCCTCTTCCAGCCCAACCCCCGCCTTCACAACCTATTGCGGCAGAACAAACTATTTTTAAAGCACCAACAGCCCGACCCATAAAACCCTTTGCCAGACCAAAGCCTTTGGGTCCCAAAGTTGAGGCCAAATTTGCGCCTGAAATTATTATTCCCGCTGCACCTTCAATTCCTAATCTTTTGGTTGGTTTTGTTCATGATCTAGAGGGCAAAATTATTGAAGGGGCAATTTTGGAAATCCGCGATTCTTCAGGTAACCCAGTCCGAGCCTTTAAAACTAATAAACTCGGCCAGTTTAGGAGCGCTACTCCCCTACCACCCGGTATTTATGAAATAGAAGCCGAAAAAGAGGATTGTCGCTTTGATATAATCAAGATTGAGCTCAAAGGGGAAATTCTTGCCCCCATAGAAATTGTCAGTAAATAAACATATGGATCCTGCCCAAATACCAATTCGCGCTACCACCCAAGAACACCTACCAATTGAAGATATCAAGGATGACTTGGTTATCTTAAAAGACGGCTCTTGTGCTTTAATTCTCTCGGTTTCCTCGGTCAACTTTGATTTGCTTTCAGAAAAAGAGCAAGAGGCAATTATTTATGCTTATGGCGCTTTGCTCAATTCCTTGACTTTCCCAATTCAAATTTTTGTCCGTTCTCATCGTAAAGACATCTCCTCTTACTTGGAAATCCTTAAAAACCAGGAAAAACAAAAAGCCGGCTCACCTTTGCTGGCAAAGCTAATTAATAATTATCGCCAATTTGTGGCCGAAATGGTTAAAAAGAACAATGTTTTGGACAAAAAATTTTATGTCGTTATTCCTTTTTCCGCCTTAGAGCTGGGAGTCGGACCAACTCTTACCTCAATCTTTAAAAAAAGTCATTCTCTGCCTTTCGAGAAAGAATATATTCTGCCTAAAGCCAAAGATTCGCTTTATCCTAAGCGCGACCATTTAATCCGCCTTTTTGGCCGGCTGGGCTTGGTTGTCAGACAGCTGGCAAACCAAGAGC
Source organism: Clostridia bacterium (assembly GCA_035529915.1). Taxonomy (GTDB): domain Bacteria; phylum Patescibacteriota; class Microgenomatia; order UM-FILTER-40-11; family UM-FILTER-40-11; genus DATKVU01. Next base: position 5,417 of record DATKVU010000013.1, on the reverse strand, counting down.
TAATCGGGCTTTTTTACAATATTTATAACCAAGAAACTCCAGAAAGCCAGTTAACCAAAGAAAGTCCTAAAACATGAAGCTTGATTTTTTAAATACCATCGGTAAAAATTTGCCAAATTTGCCTCAATTTAAAAAGGTAAGCCCCCAAAAGGCTGGTCAACCGCCAACCCCGACTGCCGGCTCAACAGTCCAAGACATGATTGCTCCTTCGGCTATTGAAGTTGATTTTGACCACCTAAAAATTAACAACCATTTTGTACGGAGCCTTTTTGTGGCCGGCTATCCTCGGTATGTTAATGCCAATTGGTTGGCGCCTTTAATCAACTATGACCACTCTTTGGACGTTTCCCTTTTTATCTATCCAGTGGAAAGCAAAACCGTGCTTGACGACCTAAGAAGAAAAATTGCCGAAATGGAGGCGGAAATTGCCACTGATATTGAAAGAGGCAGAGTAGTTAATCCGGCAACCAAAGCTCAACTGGAAGATGCCCAGGTAATGCAAGAACAGCTGGTCAAGGGGGTGGAGCGCTTTTTCCAGTTTGGCTTGTATATCACTGTCCCGGCCGAAAGCCTAGAAGAATTAAACGAAGTTTCCCGAGGAGTTGAATCTACCTTGGCCTCATTGCTGATTATTCCCAAACATGCGACCTTGCAAATGGAAGAAGGCTTTAAAACTTCCCTGCCTGTTTGTCTAGACTACCTAAATATTACTCGCAACATGGATACTACTTCCTTAGCAACAACTTTTCCTTTTACTTCTTCTGAACTAACTGCCAATGAAGGCATTATGTATGGAATCAATGAGCACAATGGAAGTTTAATTGTCTTTGACCGCTTTACTTTAGAAAACTACAACAGTGTTGTTTTCGCCAAAGCTGGCGCCGGCAAAAGCTATATGGTCAAGCTAGAAATTTTGCGCTCGCTGATGTTTGACTCGGAAATAATTGTTATTGATCCGGAAAACGAATATCAAAACCTTTGTAAGGCAGTTGGCGGCGAATATATTACTTTTGGCTTTAATTCCCAAGCCAAAGTTAACCCTTTTGATCTTTCCCAAGTTCGAGAAGAAGGTGAAAATGAACTTAATCAAAAAATTCTTTCTCTCCATTCTCTTTTCAAAATTATTATGGGTAATTTAAATGCCACTGAAGAAGCAATTTTAGACCGGGCTTTGATGATGACTTATCAAATGAAAGGCATCACCCAAGACCCCGCTAGCCAAACCAAAGAACCGCCACTCCTGGAAGACCTTTACAAAGCCTTAATTGGCATGGAAGAACCCCAAGCCCGCTCTTTAGCAGACCGAATTGAGAAATTTGTCAAAGGCTCTTTTGTGGGTATTTTTGATCAACGCTCTAATATTGATATTAAAAATCCCTTTACGGTTTTTTCTTTGCGCGACCTGGAAGCTTCTTTGCGACCAATTGCGATGTTTATTATTCTGGACTTTATCTGGACCCGAGTGAAAAAAGAGTTGAAAAAAAGAATTTTGGTCGTTGATGAAGCTTGGTTTATGATGCAGTCTCCAGATTCGGCCCAATTTTTAAATTCAATTGCCAAAAGAGCCAGAAAATACTACTTAGGCGTCACTACCATTACTCAAGATGTCGAGGACTTTCTTAAAGATGATATTGGTAAAGCAATTGTGACCAACTCTTCTATCCAGGTTTTAATGAAACAGCATCCGGCAGCAATTGAAAAAGTCAGCCAGGTTTTTTATCTTTCTGAAGGAGAAAAACAGTTTTTACTAGCATCTGATATTGGTGAGGGATTGTTTTTCGCTGGTAACAATCATGTGGCCATGAGGGTAATTGCTTCTTCCCAAGAACACCAACTAGTTACTTCCAAACCTCAAGAAATTTTAGAGCAGCGGGCTCGGATTGCTCAAGCACCAACCCCAAAACCAAGCACAACCTCCACTGAGCTAAAACCGCCAGTGTCAAAACCTCTGGTTTCAGCCTCATCTCAAGCCCAAAAACCCTTAATTAAGACTGAAATCCAGTCCCCTTCTTCTGATAAAGAAGAAGTTGGTCGCTATCAAAACGAATTAAATAGGGCAGTAGAAGAAGTTGCCTCCAGTCCGCAAAAGCCTTTGCCAACTCGCTTTAAAACTGAGATAATAATGGATAGCCATGGTCAGCCCAACCAATCAAGCAAGAAAAACTAACGATTTTTTTTTCCAACTTCAATCTTTTTCTGAAGCTGCCCACGCTTTTTTAAAAGACCCTCAAGAGCAAGACTGGGGTAACTGGAGCCGAAAAACCCTTTTAATTGCTCTTAAAAACACTCTCTTAAGCTTGGAATTGTTAAATATAGACGAGCTTCCTTCAGAAGAAAACGAATTAAAGTTTTTTAGTGAAGTTCTGGATAATTTTTTGAGCCAAAGCACCAGTGAATCACTTGCCTCAACCGTGCCCACGGAAAAACTAGAAAAATTAAAAAAAGATCTCGAGCAACAAAACCTTGAAAACAAAGAATACTTAGCCAAAGTTCAAGAAGAAAACGAGAAACAATTCGCTCACTTAAGAAGAATTGCAGAAATAAAAAAAGAGCTGGTTGCCGCCTTAGAAAAGCAAAACCAAGCGATAGCTGAGCCACAAGCAGAAACTTTAGCTTCGGAAATCAATGAAAACTTAGAGCTAGGGCCTTTAAGAGAAACTCTCAAAAGAGTGGCCACAGCAGAAACTGGCTCTCCTTTAAAAGAAAGTGCCTGGCAAGAAATTAATCAAGAGTACCAAGAGGCAATTGAGCAAATTCCTAACCTCTCCCCGCAAGTTAAAGAATATTTACTTAATCACCGGCTTTCGCTGAAAACCGCCCAAAACTTGATTGACAGTTCTCAAACCCAAGAAAAACAAGTAATCTTGAAAAAAGCGATTTCGCCTTTAACAGAAGCTCAAAAACAAGCAGTTGAAGATTTAGCCACGGCCGCGGCCGTTAACCTCGCCAGCCTTGACCCAAAAACTTCAGCTGAAGAAATCAGGGCTGTAATTGGTTTTAGCCTAGGCCAAGAACTTTCCGAACTTGCTTCTCAGCAACTTTCGCCTGAAAAAGTTTCTGCCTTGGCTCAAATCCTTCAAAAAGAATCTTCTCGGCTAATCGATGGCAACTTGCCTCCTCTGCCTGGGTTGACCCCAGAAATTGTTACTACCAAACAAAGACTTTTTGTTAGCGTTACTACTCCGGTTTTACCGGGAAGCCAAACTGGTAGTATTCCTCAAATAGTAATCGAAGGAGAACTAACTCCAGTTGAAAAAACTTTTGAGACAATTAAAAGCGGTAGTTTTGACCAAGTTAGGCTTGAGCTCATTGGTGAAGAAATAGGACTCGCTCAAACTTATCACCTTACTCGCCAGGGCCAGAATATTGATGCAACTGACAAAATTTCCCAAAAAGAAGAGGTCAAAAACCAACTTACTTCTCAAAAAATAGCTCAATTCCAGTATCTGAAAAACAACTGGATTCAATTTCAAGCAAAGTTTCCTTTTTTAATTGCTCAAGCTAGGGTTTGGAGTTTAAATCGGCTTAAATTTTTTCGGACTTTTTCTCGGTTACCCTCACCCATACAAGTCTATTCCCAGAAAGCTTTGAACTGGTTTTATAAAACCGGTGTAGGCCAAGGCCTTAAAAGCCTAAGCACTAGGTTAGCTCAAAAAGGCCTGCAATCAATTCTTAGTAGCGCCAAGGTTGGTGCCAAACGAGCAATTACCAGAGGAATTACCAGTCTCTTAACCAAGGTAGGCTTGCAAGCATTTGCCAACACTTTAGCCCCACTGGTTGGTGGACTAATTGCTCTAGCGGGAGAAGCAGCCATAAAAACAGGTTCTTCTTGGATTAGAAAAGGTATTGGCTTTATTACTTCTGGTTTTGGCCTAGCTAATGCTTTTTTTGCTGGTTTAGGCGGACGCGCTGAACCAAAAGAGAATCTAACTGGAAAACTTGCTTTTGTTGGAGGAATAACTGTTGCTGCTTTGGCAGCCTTAACCTTTATTACCAACATTCAGGTAAAAGAGGGTGGTCTTTTGGGGCTAGGAAGAGGCTCTCCTTTGGGTCCTAGCGGTCATGTTGAAGGCGATCCTCCTCAGTGCCAACCCTCTCGTCATTTCGCTGAAAAGGTCATTTGTAACCTTTCCGGAGGTGTTTCTCCTTGTAACCACGAAAGAATTAATCAATCCACTTGGCCAATTGTTAATGATTGTTTTGCTATTGCCAATTTTGAACATAAAGAAATAGTCAGGGACATTTTTGAGGCTTCTGTTAATTCTTATAACAGCCTTCAATGTGTTGGTTTTGTTTATGCTATCCAATCTGCTTTAGGTTATGGCCTAGACAAGTTCTTACCTCGAGAGTCTGCTTGTGATTATGCTTACGGTAATCCACCAACTAATTACAAATACGTTCATTGGGACGAACCAATAAAAGAGGGAGACTTGGCTGTTTGGGATGGAGCCGCATGTGGCACTAATAATGGTTTTAGGTTTGGACATATTGCGATTGTTATTGAAGAAGATAAAATTTCTAATTCAAAACTAGTTATTGCTGAAGCACTTGGTGATCTTGAAGGAGAGCGTGGTGATATTATAATCCATACTATTGTCAACACTGGTGCGCCAGATAATCCTAAAATATACTTAAGATATTCTCCGTAAAAACATAAAAAATGGAAAATTTAACAAGTATTTTTAAAAATAAAAAGAATCGTTTTATTTTTCTCCTAGTTTTACTCAGCGGTGGAATGCTACTTTTAAAGCTTTTGGTAGCCGCTCCCCCTAGCCCCCAAATAATTAATACTTCTCCTGCTGATGGCCAAACTAAAGTTTCTTTAAATGAAAAAATTATTCTTTCTTTTGATCAAGATATCTCAGCTGAAGGCTGGCAAATTAAGGCCTCGCCTGATTTTGCTTTTAACTTAGAAGTTTTAGGAAATCGGCTTGAAATCAAACCTTCCGAGTCCTTAAAACCAGAATCCCAATATCGCCTAGAAATCAAAAACCTATTATTTAAAGAACTTTTTTATTCCTTTTCTTTTACTACTGCGCCTATTTCTATTCCCAAAGCTAAAGGAGACCCTGATTTCTATGAGAAGCTTGAAAGTTCCTTACAGAAAAACTACCCTCTCCTTAAACAAACTCCACATCAAACACCTAATTGGCTACTTTACTACTCTGGAGCACTAAAACTTAAAGTAGTCCTTCAAAAAGATACTCCTCAAATTAGAAAAGAGGTTTTAGATTGGATTGAGTCTAAAGGCATTAATCCAAATACCCATGAGATTATTTGGAAAGTGGAAGAACCTTAAGACTCCTCTTCTGTCTGTAGCCTAACCGGCATAATAATATGGATAAATTCTTTTTCTTTTTGGGAACGAAAAATACCTGGATTTAAAGAACCACTCATTTCCAAACTAACCTCTCCCT
>DATKVU010000012.1:0-4233 GCA_035529915.1 Clostridia bacterium | reverse complement strand
CAAAATTGAGCTTTACCCAACAATTATTGAAAACTTTCAAGCCAAACTAGCAGTTGGCGATGAAGCTGAAGATATTGCTTTAAAGATGCAAACCTTAACTGCTGAGCTAGGAACCCCCTTAGAATGGCAGGAAAAAGAAAGGCAGCTTACTCTTAGCTTGCTTTAAGCCGCCTCTTCAACTACACGAGAACGAGACGGACTAGTTAACCCTTCAATAACCCTTTGTTTTAGCAATTCTTTTATTTTTCCGTAGCTCGACTCAATATTCACATTGGCGCCAAGTAATCTCCCTAGTCTTTCATCAACTTCTTTGCGGGCCACAGCTTCACCTTCCCGATCACCTTGTAAAACAGGGTTAAGAGTTGTTTTGGGTTCTCCACCTTCTTTTTTTACTACCTTCACTTCGGCCGACCCTTCTTTATGGGGGAAACGCACAATAATCTCCATCTCGCCAGAAGCGCTAACCGAAATGTTGGTCGTTTCCTCCATCTTCGGTAAAACCCCCTCCGCTGACTCTAAGCTAGGATAGCGTCTTTTACCCTCTATTAATTGAAGATTGAGTGGCTTAAGAGAACCTTTTTGACAAACTGCCTTTGCCATCCAGCTTGTCCGATTTCCTTCTTTAACCGCTTTTTCCTCCCCTCTTCTTTTTAAAATATAGCTTTCTGGTTGTGGAATGACTTCAAATCCTTCTTCAGTAGAAGAAGTTTTAAGCTGAAAAAGAAGTCCTTTTCTTTCCCACTGACCAAGATCCTCAGGAAGAAGACCCTTCCTTGATAAAGCTTTCAAAATAAGGTTTTCTCCTTTATCTTTTCCTCTCTGCTCTTCTGTTTTCTCTTCAGCCTTTACTTCGACATTCGGCTCAGTCATATAAATAAACTATAAGAAAATTAACTAGGACTATCAATATCCTCTATTTGATAACGGCGGCTGAGAAAAAAGTTCTCGTAAACAAAAATCAAGATCAGCAACCAGGCCAAGCCTAAAAAGTAGCCTCCTAAAACATCAGTAAAAAAGTGAGCGCCCAAATAAATTCTGGCCGGCCCAATCAGCATTATCAAAACCAGGCAAAAACCGCCGATTAAAGAACGAAAAGCCGACTCTCCCCAAATTTTTTCTCGCAAGTAAAACATCATCCCAAAAAAGGAAACATAGTCAAAAACATGACCCGAGGGATAGCAAAAAGACTTTTCCGGGAGCAAAAAAAGCATGTTGGGAATATCTTGAAAATCGTAAAGCTCCTGAACCTGGGGATAAGCCGGGCAAGGGAGAGCAAAAAAATACTTTAGAATTCTCACTACCGGCCAGGTTAAGCCTGAAACTAGCAAAAAGAAAGCTTCGGTCTGATGGCCTTTATTATAAAGTCGCCGGAAAAGCGGAAAAGCCAAAAAAATAATAATAAAGTCAAAAAAAGAAACCAAAAGGTTAAAAAATAACCACTGTGGTGCCTGGTAAGATTGCAAAATTTGGCTGATACCTAGCTCTTGGATAAAACCCTTTTCTCTTAAAAAGGCCAAAGCCAGACCCAAAACAATCAAGAGAAAAGAAAATCCCAAAAGTTTAAAGTCTTTTTTTTCTTCCACTCTATTTATAATACTATATTTTCTTGCCCTTTTCTTGCCTTTTTCTTACCTTGGCTTCAATCCTAGAACCTAACCTAGAATTATAAAAAAATGGAAAATCAAGAAAATGAAAATCGACCTTGGTGGTTTTGGCTGTTGGTTCTACTTTTGATTGCAATCGCAGTTTTCTTGGTTTTGCGATTTTTAGTCGCTGGTGGTCAAATTACTCTTCCAGGCATCACTCCAGCAACGCCAACTCCAATTCCCACTGAAGCTCTTGCTCCTTCGCCAACTCCTCTAATTACCCAAACCCCAACTCTCTTTCCCTCTCCTACTCTTTTTCAAACTCCTGAAACTGGAATTTAATTCAACAGCTCAACCAAAACTTTGGCCAGCTTTTGAGGATGATGACGAATAATTGAGCGCCGAAGGCGGTCTCCTTTCGCTTTTTCAAAAACAGCCGAAGAAAGTAAATCAGTTCTAATAACTTGAGGTTTTTTCGGCTCTCCCAAGTCATCCTCAACCAGATAGGAGTTTTCTTCTCTGTAGCGCTGCAAAACTTTTGCCGGAAAACTGTAATTGTTGTTAACAACTACATAATCAAGCGCTCCTCGACCAATATATTTTTCAATTACTCTTAAATGGTCTTGGGCTGAAAATCGATATGTTTGGCCAAAACGGCTCATCAGGTTCATCACATAAACTATTTTAGCTTTAGTCTTCTTTAAGGCTTGGGGAATAGATTTGACAATTAAATTGCAAACCAAGCTGGTATACAAATCCCCTGGCCCCAAAACCACCAAATCAGCTTTTTTAATCGCTTCCAGGGCTGATCGATAAGCTTTAGCCTCAGGAACAGTGACCATCTCCACAATTTTTAATCTTCCGTCATGACGCGGCTCATCAATATAATGCTCGCCCACTACCTGATGGCCATTCTCATAACGAGCCAAAAGCTGAACATCGTCCAAAGTTACCGGATAAATCTTACCTTTAAGATGAAGTATTTTGGCCGTAGTTTCAATTGCCTTAAGCTGGGAGCCTAAAATATCAGTCAAAGCCAGCATAAATAAATTGCCGAAAGTCATCCCCGCAATCCCGGTTCCTTGATGAAAACGATAAGCAAAAAGTCGGCGGAAAATCTCCCGCTCACCTTTATCATCAGCTAAAGCCACTAAAGCCTGGCGAATATCAGAAGTGGGCAAAACACCGAACTCATCTCGCAAAACCCGATTGGAACCGCCAGAATCTGCCATGGAAATAATCGCGCTCAAATCCAAAGCATAATCTCTTAGTCCAGAAAGAACCATAAATGTCCCTGTGCCGCCGCCAAGCACCACCACTTTGGGCCTCTTTTTTTCTCTCACAAGCAAATTTTAACATAAACAAAACCCCGCTTAGTGCACCAAGCGGGGCTAGGATATAAAACTCAAGCTTTCTCTTCCTCTCCTTCCTTTGCTGATTGCTCAGCATCTTTTTCTTCTTTTTCTTTTAGTTGAAGAGCCGCCAAATCAATATCAATTGCTTTTACTCCATCTACAGTCACGGAAATTGAACCACAGTTACATTCCTCTGGGGAAACATCGGCGCGGACAGTGATTTGCATTCAAGTTTTTCACCTCCCTTCGACTCTGGCTCTAAGTAATAAAAGGCCATCCAAGTCCAAGCTAACATAAAAAGTAGAAACTCTCAGTACTCAAGTTAACCAGGAAAACGAAGCAAAAAATACCAAAAAATTTTCTATGTTTAACTCAAAAAACAACTTTCAATTTGGCTTCTTGGAGTTGAACTTCTGTTCCATTGGCCGAGCGCAGCTGGATCGTATATTTATTATTTCCTCGCCAAATAACTATTGGCGAGGACTCAACGCGAACAAAAGAAGGGCTTTGGGTTTCCAGGTCACTATAATCCACTCCTCTTTTGTTAGTCTGGTCATAAAGACGGGCATAAACTTTGGCAGAACCATGAAGAGCCAAAAGATAGGTTTCAAACTTGACTTCCTTGGCTAAAGGGTAATCGCTTAAGTCAAAATAGAACTCGGAAGGAACAATATCAGCCCAAGTAGTACTGACAGTGGAACCACTACTTACCAAAGGGATATAAACAACTTTGGCTTTGGCCTCGGTAACCACGGAAACTTTAGTCGGCCACAGGATTGGCGTTGGTGAAAAAGAAACTGAGCTTTGGCCAGCTTCAGGAGTAATCTTGGCCAACTCTTCTTTAATTTTTTCAGCAATAGTCTCCTGACAAGCCTCCTCACAAGCTAGCGAAGGAGTTAAGGAGGCTGTAAAAGAAGCTCCAGTGAGGGCTTTTTTTGAAGAAAACCAAAAATAATCCAAAACCAAAAGATTAACTAAAAGGAAAATAAAGCCAAGAACTAGAAAAACTTTAACTACTTTTCGAAACATTAACTACTTTTCAGTATACAACAAAGTCCCCCGATGTATATCGGGGGACAATTTGTCAAAACCTTTTTTGACTTAAACTTAAACCAGCGGATTCTCCTCTGGCGGTTTTGGCGGAACTTCAGTTACACCACCGGGCTCAGCCGGATTCGGTTGAACCGGTGTTACTGGTGGCTCTGGCTGAGTTCCTCCGGTTGGAGGAGTTACCGGCTGACTAGGAGTAGTTGGCTGAGGAGTTGGTTCTACGGTTGGCCCAGCTGGAGGTG
>DATKVU010000011.1:0-4905 GCA_035529915.1 Clostridia bacterium | reverse complement strand
GGGCAGGGGCGGGTGAGCAGTTTTTTTTGAACAACACCTGGGGAGCAGCATACCCTGACACTTTTTCTTGCGATACACAGCCAGTAATAGAATTTCCCTCAGAGGTTACACTTAGCAAAACCTATCTGATAACAATGGTTTGTGATGACCCTAAAACAGTGCCAGGGGATTTTGTCACAGTTTACGCAGCAACTATTGACGGAGAGCATGTAAAAAACATAAGTGAATATGAGGTAACAGAGCAGGGGGTTGAATGGATTTCACCACTAACAGACAGCAACGGAAACGCCTGGACATATGTAGAACTTAACCAACAATTTTTTTCCTGCAATTCAACTGGGGTGCCTTATACTATGCACACTCACTGGGATGGACAGCACACAGACGTAAACTTTTCTGTCTTTTGTCCAACAATAAACCTGACTTACTACAGGGAAGAACTCCCCTATTGGGACCAGTTAAAAGTTAACGCCCAGGTAGTGGATAACAAAGGGTATTTAATGAAAGGAATCCCCTGCAGTGCAACTGTTTTGGACGTGGTTGACGGAAACTATTTTGACATAAAGCAGGAAAATTTAACTGTTATTACCGATTCAAGCGGAACCGCAAGGTTTGAATTTGAATCTGGCATGCTTTCAAACCTACTCCAAGGTTACGAATATACAACAACAATTAACTGCCTTGGTGGCGAGCAAGACTTTTCCTTTACAGTAGAACAAAGTGATGACAGTTATTTGAGAAACCCTTTATATTATTCCATTGTGTTTTTATCAGACAACATTGTTCCAATAATTTTTGCTTTCCTTATAGCTGGAATTGCAATTACATTTATTTATTTCTTAATTAAAAGGGAGTGATTTAGACCATGAGAAAGACCGCTATTTTTCTGATATTCGCACTTATAGCCCTGGCTTTTTTGCCTGGGGGCTATGCGGATGACTTAAATTCAACACAGGGGGTAAGCCAGGAAACTGTTGATGCACTGCAGGAACAGGTGAGACTGCTGCAGCAAAAAACAGTCCAGCTTGAAGCGCAAGACTATCAGCAAAGCCTTCAAAGTGAGGAACGGATTTTGCAGGAAATTTCCTCAATTTCCGCAAGCCTTGATGTATTGCAGGACACTATTATTGAACAGCAGGAATCCGTTAAGAGGATGGAAGACAGGTTTTCAAAGCTTGTCACAGACATTGACTTAAAGATTAAAGAAAGCGGGAATGTTGTAATTGAAGAGCTTGATTCCAGGAACAAGAACTCTTTAAACAAAGGGCTTTCGGCTTTGTCTGACTACTTTAGAGAAATAACAAACCCAGTTAGGTTAAACCTTCCAATATTCGGAGTTTTACTTATGGCAGCTGGGGCTTTCATGCTTTGGGCTTCAAGGACTTACAGGCTTACAAAAGGAAGCCGTCATGAGGAAAACCTAAACAGAGACTTTTCAAAGCCTTTGGAAAAAAAGCCAGAGATTCCCGAATCTCTTCTAAAAAGACAGGCTGAAATGAAAAAGCTGTCAGACATTTTAAAAGAAGAACAAATTTCTGTGAACAGAGAAATTGCAAGGGCAAAGGGGGGTTTGTAAAATGGCAGAAAAAACACAGTCTCAAGGATGGCACAAGTGGGCTCTTATTGGCGGGGGCATACTTGTAATTGTTTTAGGCCTTCTTGCAGTAATTTTTGTCTTTGCTCTCCCAAGCTTTTTTGGAGAGCCGTCTGACACAGGCGAGCTTCCTGTCCCCGAAATGCCCGAGATAATGATGCGGGGCGGTATTGTTGTTGGAATGTTTATTGTCGGCCTTATTATTTTGGTCGGGGTTGCCTTCCTGCTTTGGGAACTGTTTTTTAAGAAAAAGGAGTTACATATTGTCAAAGAGCATCACAAAATAATTAAGGAATCCTCTCAATTGAATCCTGTTAGAACTCTTGGAAACCTTGTTTTGACAGGCAGCGGGAAAATTCAAAGCTTTCCAATTGGAAGAATTGTCGGGCATACTCAAATTCCTGTTAACTTTGAGAGAATGATTAAGTTCAATCAAAGCGGGGAAGAGGACCCAATGCAAAGCGAAAGCAGTGAGGATTATGAGGAAAGAAGGCATGAGGCTTTGCTTGCAGGAAGGGACAGATACGATTTCTTTGCTTTTATTACAAGCAAGGGAGTTTATAGTCTGCCAATTTTTAACCTTCTTGAAACCCCAAAGATTTTTGCATGTTACCCAAGCGAGAGAACGCCAGACCTTGTTGGTGACGTGGAAATTTACGATGTTGGTGTTTGGAAAATGTCAGCTGTAAATTTGTTTGTGCCAGGTGGAAGGCACAGGGAGCCAATTATAACAGTTAAGGAAATAGAAGGCCAATTGTTCCCAATTGCGCACTTGGGTCTTATTGATTACTTGGGCCTTATTGCGCAAAGGGGAATTGAGGGAGATACTTCAATGCAAAAATGGCTGCAGGCAAAGGCCTCAACTGTAAACGTAAAGGAGGGTCCGTAAAATGCCAGACTTGCAAATCCATGACATGAACAGGCTTGCCTTTCCCTCAGGCGTTAGGGAAAGGTTTGCTGCTGTTTTCTGGCATCAACAGGACTTATATGGAAAGCTGCTTATTATATTTGGAGCAGTTTTATTTTTGATGGGGGGGTTGATGTGAAAGTTTTTGGAAAAAAAAGAGAAATGGCAAAAGTTCGGGATAATTTTCTAAGAATTGCTTACTGCTGTTATCTTTACGGATATGCAAGAAAGGAAGAACGCTTTAGTTTTATCCTGTTTTGCAAATACATGAAAAAAATTCACCTTGAGGGTCAGGGGCTTTGGAGTGAGCAAACCAAAAAAGATTTTGAGGAAATATCTCCAAAAGATAGTGATGGCTTAAGGGGTGTTTCGTAAAAATGGATGAAACTTTCAGGGGGCAGTTAAGGAAGAAAGTGCTTGACTTAAAGCCAGAGATTGAAGGCTCTTATACAGAGTTATACAATCTCGTTTCCGTCTTAATGAAATTAAACCCAGAAGTTTTGCCATTGGAAACTGACAGGATTCTTCAAAAAAGAATGGAATTAATTTATTCATTCCCTGACAGAAAGCGCAGAATGTCTTTGCCACAGCTTGAACAATTGTTTTTCAGATACAAGAATGACCCAAATCTTAGAATAAGAAGCAGAACAAAGACAGACTTGAATGATGTAAAAAAGTCTTTGGACAAAACCAGGCAGGACTTACTGTTTTTTCTTGGCATAATAGAGGACAGGCCAAAGGATTACAGTATTATTTCCAGGAAGTGAAAATGTTATGCTGATAGCAAAAAGAGGAAATCTGCCCACAGTGAGCATAAGCCTGGTCTGCGCAGTTTTTTCTTTTTTCTGCAATCAGGCAAGGGGTATTAAAACTGGCCTGTGTGCTTTTGTTTAGATTTTGGCAGCTCTGCGTCAAACCTATCGAAAGCTGCAGGCCACTTTATTCCCCTGCTTTGATTTAAAAATTTTTGGAAGGTTTTTTGTTTTGGAATATGCCTGGTATAAGTGCTTTTATGAGGATGAATTTAATTCTGGGATAAGGTTTTTTAAAAACCTTGCAAAGTGGGTTTTGGTAAACATGCCAGACCTAACCCTTTACCTGGGTCCTGGAAAGACTTTGATTAACATTGCAATTATTCTTGTAACTGGAATTATTGCAAGTGCTGTAATTTATGATTCAATTGCAATAGGCTTTGACTTATGGCTTTTTGTAAAGCTGTATCTTGTTTCATGGATTCCAGGCCTTCTTTACAGTAAAATGCTTGCTCATGGAATTTTAATCGGGATTGAAAAATATCAGGCTGTAATGAGAAAAATATTTTCCAAAACATTTAAATAGAAGTTAAGACTTTATCTTAAGAGACCACGCAGGGCATAAAAAACCTTGACGGGGGGTGAAATTAATGGCTAACGAGATTGATGTTAATGAGGTCGCAAACGCAGACGTAACAAACGCTGGTAAGTATCTTGTTTACAATATCTTTGTAGGAATAGGTGACGTTATTGTTATCATAATCCTTGTAGGTGTTGCAACTGTGATTATGTCAGCATTTGGACTTGCTGCTTTCCTCAAGTTCAAAAAGTAACCGAGAGATTTAGAATAGGGGGTAGGGTTTAGGGTTCATTTTTCCTGTCTCCTCTTCTCTCTCATTTTAAGCTTTCTTTAAAGGTGTGCTTAGTGTGTTGTTGTTCAACAAATTTTCCACAGTATAAAGCCTTTCGCCATAAACTCTTTTTCCGTCATCCTTGAGCATTATTTTAAAAGACTGCGATATTTCCCTTCTTGGCAACATTTTTCTCCGAAAGGCCTCTTTTGTTTTTGTAAGCCTTTTAACAGAATAAGTTATGTAGCTTTTGTTTCTGTTTTTTAAAAGCAGTTTAAAGGTTTCCTTTGAATCCTGACGAAAGCCATGCTTTGCGCACTTGACCATTTCTCCATTTCTTGAAACAAAATAAAGCTTGCTTCTAATGGCAAGAAGGTCTCCCCTTACATTTTTGCCAAGCTCGTTTTTAAGCTGTCCTATTTTTGTTCCTGTCTCAAGCCTTTTTTTTGTCAAAAGGCAATCTGTATCAGAATATATTGCGCCATGTTTTGAAATAAGATTGTTTATTATGGCCCTGGACCTGCTTAATACAAGCGAGCCAAAGTCTGGCTTGAACAGCGAGCCAGCTATTTCCCTGCCACCAGGCCATTCTCTGTTTCGCTGGCAGAATTTTCCAATCAGGGAATTTAAAAGCAGCTTGTAATACTGCCTTAAGTCCCGCTGTTCCTCTGTAAGCATTTCCTTTTCCTTGATTTTGTCCAGGGATTCTTTTTTTAAGTAAAGGTCCTGCATGAATTTTCCAAGGTCATGATTTATGTCCTTTTCTGTTGGATACCATCCGTAAGACATTATTCCAAGAAC
>DATKVU010000010.1:0-1036 GCA_035529915.1 Clostridia bacterium | reverse complement strand
TTGCTTCATCCTTCCATGTAAATTTTTGTTCAAACCATTCCTTGCCGTTAAATAGATTTTCAGTGTATGCATCGATGCCTTGTTTTCTTGCACTACTTTATCAAGATCGACACCACTCGCTTTTATTTTTCCAACCAATTTCCCAATTTTTTCATTGAGGGCCATTGCTCTCTTATGTAAATCCCCAGCTTGTTCTCTCGAGTCTTCCAAATCATCATCGTCATCTATACTGCTATAAATGGCAACCTTATCGAATGCCGTACCGAACTCAAAAGCAAGTTTTAAGAACGCTCGAACCATCTTATCTTGTTCTGGCGTAAGGTCTGCTTTCCCCTCTGGGGTCGCCTCGCCCTTAGGAGGAGGCGTTAAATCAGCAATTTTTTGTATTTTTTCAAGTTGTTCTATACTTGCCACTGGTTTAAGTAATGGTTCCTCTTTGCCTTCTTTCTGTTCTTTGAACTCTTTTAGAGGAACATTTGATTTTTTAACCTTTGGGGGGAGGGGGGGACCTTTCTTTTTCTTCTTCTTAACAATCTTAACTTTTATTGCTTTCGCCTTTGGGATAGGAGGCGCTTTGCTCTTGGGGATTGGTGGTGCTTTGCTCTTTGGGATAGGTGGCGGTTTGGACTTTGGGATAGGTGGCGGTTTGGACTTGGGGTATGCTGGTTTTTTCGTTGCTTGCTTCTTCTCCTCCTCTTGGGGTGCCCCTTTGGGCGGTTGCCGGCCGACCTCGTTATGAAGCTTTGCGAGATATGCTTCAAGTTCCGATTTTCTCATATTCTTAAACGGTTTGCATACTTTTGGTTTTAATATTGAAATTTCTTGTTTTAACTGTCGAACCGTTTTAGGCATGTTATATGTATTAGTATTAGATAAAAATATAAACCCCTTTTTAGGTGCCCCAAAAATCTATATCCCCTAAAATTATTTTTATATAACGACAAATTATTATATATATGTATATCCAATCATGTCTACTTTCGCTAAAACCAAAAGTAATAAAATCACTGCTATCAAAGGTCTAATATTCGATGCT
>DATKVU010000009.1:0-2601 GCA_035529915.1 Clostridia bacterium | reverse complement strand
TACAAGTTGACCCCGACATAAAAGAGGCATTTACAAAACAAGTATCTGCTATTGGCGGTGGTGCTGAAGTTGGAGAGGGACAACCCACACTTGCAGCCCCAAAGGAATTATCACCACAGGAAAAACTAACTAAATTTGAGGCGGCGGGATTAGGCCCGGAAGCAACACAAGACCCGCGTATTGTAAAGCTGCAGGAAGAGGCTAAACTTGCGGAACAGCGGGGTTATCAAGAAAAAACACAACAGGCCGGTTTTGAACAACAAGAAAAAATACAGCAAGCGGGATTTGAACAACAAGAAAAAATGGCAACCAAAAGCGACACAGCCGCCGAAAGACGGGCTCGCATAATGGCTGAGGCTCAAAGACAGATAAGAGAAGAAAAGAAATCGTCAGGCTTAGAAGGCAGACCATTACCCGCAGGGTCGGCAACTGAATTAGGCGACACACAATCAGCAATTAAACAGCTTGACAATATGGTTAAAACAACAGGAAAGGTAGACCTTCAGTTTGGCCCCACTGATATTTTAAGGGGGCTTAACCCTTATGATACTTCTGCAAAGGGTGTAAAACAAGCAGCAGCCGCAACCAAACAGATTATTGGTAAGGGGTTAGAGGGTGGTGTTCTTAGAAAAGAAGACGAGAAAAAATATCAAGCCATTATTCCATTACTTGGTGATACAAGGGAGGTTCTACAAATTAAATACACACAGCTTAGGGAAATGATTACAGAAAAATATAACGGTCAACGGTTCGGGCTTGAAGCGGCGGGGTTTGAGGTGTCTAAATTTGGCGACATACCAACAAGTACAATTGATATAACAAAGAAAGAAAAACCAACAGCCTTTAGAACAGACGAGGGTGGAGAAATGCAAAAGGTTCCCCAAATATCAACCGATGACGAGTTCGATAAACTTGCCCCCGGCACACAATTTCGTGACCCCGAAGGAAACTTAAGGATAAAACCAAATGAGTAAATGGGAAAATGCACCATTAGTTGAAACGCCTAAATTTATGAGTGCCCCAAAAGTTGAAGAGCCAGAAAAAAGGGACTACAGGGGTATAGTAAAGGGGCTAACACCAGAGCAAGAGGAAAAAGCACAATCGGTATTTACCGGACTTGCTGAAGACCCAACAGTTAAAACCGTTAAAGGTCTCTCCGCTGGTTTTGGTACAGGTGCAACATTAGGACTTTCAAGCCTTATTCCAGCACTAAAAAAAGAAACCGAAATAGCAAAAAAAGAAACACCCAAAGCGTTTGGCGCTGGTGAAGTTGCTTCTTTTCTTGCCCCCGGCACAGGCCCAACAAAGCTATTTAAAGGCGCGGGTAAGGTCGCGGGGAAAATATTGCCGAAAATAGGCAAAAAAGTCGCGGGTGAGGTTGTGGAGTCTATAGGAAAGAAAGCCCTGAGAACGGGTATACAGTCCGGTATTTCCGGTGGTGTTAGGGAGACCGTAAGGGGCACGGCTGAAACTGGTGACTTTGTTAAAGGATTAAAGCGTGGGGCTATTGCCGCGCCTGTTGAGGCTGTCACAGGGGGTGTTTTAGAGGGTGTTAGTGGTGGACTTGGGAAGCTCGGTGGTAAGATATTAAAAAAGGTACTACCAGGTAAGAAACAAATACCAAAGGGATTTAAACCGGAACACATAAACGAATTAAAGGTAGCGGGAACCGTTAAGGAATCTCTTAAAAAATCGCAGGTTAAAATAGATAAACTATCAAAAGAGGTGGGCGGAACAATTGATGACTTTGTAGCTAAAAATCCTAATAAAAAAGTTTATGTAAATGAGTTATTTTCTAACGCGAAACAAGATATTGACGGGGGATTAGTAGAAGCCATAGAAATAGGTGAAGAGGAAGCCGGGAAAAGAGCTATTACTAAAATATTTAATAGTGCGCAAAAACAGAATAAACTTGGCGAATTAAATATAAAACAGCTTTATGAATTAAAAAACAAAATAGGCAAAATGGCATTTAAGAAAACAACTGCCATGACACCCGATGCCGATATAGTAAAAAGGAACGCCCAAAAACATCTATGGACAAAGCTAATGGAAAAGATTGACGAAAGTTTACCAGAAATAGCCCCGAAAAATCAAGACGTTCACAAATTAATGAACATAAAGCAAGTTGCTGAGGATGCCATTGAGGCCGCCGCGACTCGCAAGGGATTACCATTAAATGATATATTTAGAATGAGTGCGCTATTAACTGGTAGCGGGTTTTATGCTGCAGGTCACGAGGAGCTTGGTGCAATTGTAGGGCTTAGTGCCATAGGCTCAAAGGCTGGCACAACTGGCAAGGGAGCACAGATAATAAGCGCTTTGGGCCGGGGGGTTGGTAAAGAGGGTGTCAAGCGTGTTATTACTGGTTTTGCAGGAAGTCAGGCCGCAAAGTCACGAATTAAAAAAGAGGAAGAGGAAGAAAAACTTAAATTCAAAGGGAGGTTTTAAATGAAAAGTGTAGGATTGTTATTGTGTGTGTGCGTATTGTTCTCATGTGCAAAAAAGATAATTAAACCACAGATCATCACTGAGCCGTACGTAAAAAAATCAATCGTAATCCCGACAAAACCAGAGCCGGTAAAAGAGTTGCCACCTATT
>DATKVU010000008.1:0-10026 GCA_035529915.1 Clostridia bacterium | reverse complement strand
AAGAAACAAAAAACTTCCCAAAAATCACCTAAAACTCAAGTAAAAAATAGTCAAAAAGAAGGCAAAAAAGAAAGAAAGAAATCTTTGGATGAGTTTGAAGAAGAATATTAGTAATGAAAGTTTGCCCTGTACCAACTCCAGAACCTTGGAAATTATCCAGGCCTTAACCTAATTTTCTCATTTTTCTTACCAAGCTTAGATATTTTAAAAAAATGGAAATTAATACAAAACCCATTATCAGGGTTAATAATCTTAGTAAAAATTTTGGAGAATATCTGGCGGTTGACCAAATTTCTTTTTTTGTAGAAAAAGGAGAAATTTTTGCTTTTTTAGGACCAAATGGGGCTGGTAAAACTACCACTATCAAAATTTTAACCACTTTGCTTCGACCAAGCAAGGGAGAGGCAACTGTTAATGGCTTTGATGTGGTCAGGGAAAAAGAAAAAGTTCGCCAATCATTTGGAATTGTCTTTCAAGAACAAAGTTTAGATGACGAGCTGACTGCTTATGAAAACATGCATTTCCATGCCATTTTATATGGACTTGAGAGAAAGGAAATGAAAACAAAAATTGAAACTCTTTTAAAATTTGTCGAACTTTGGGAACGAAGAAAGAGCTTGGTTAAGACTTTTTCCAGTGGTATGAAAAGAAGGTTAGAGGTGGCCCGAAGCTTTCTTCATCATCCAAAAATCATTTTTTTAGATGAGCCAACTTTGGGGCTTGATCCCCAAACCAGAAGCTATATTTGGCAATACATTTTGAATTTAAATCAAGAAGAAGGAATCACCGTCTTTTTTACTACCCATTATTTGGATGAAGCGGAAAGAATAGCTCAAAAAGTCGCCATTATTGATGAGGGCAAAATTGTCGCCCAGGGATCAGTAAAAGACTTAAAAAAGCAAACCAAAACTAGCTCACTTGAACAAGCCTATTTGACTTTGGTGGGCAAAAAACTCCGTCAAGAAGTTGGTGGAAGTTTCGAGCAAATGCAAAAAGAAAGGAAGCTCTGGCAGAGAAAACCATAAAATGAAAGTAGTTTACGTGCTTTGGCTCAGACAACTAAAAAGATATTCCCGTCAATGGACGCGAATTGTGGGCTCGATTGGCCAGTCACTTTTTTTTCTCCTCTCATTAGGCTTTGGCTTAGGACCAATTTTTTTTGAGGCGGGGAGGGGTGACTTTGTTCAGTTCTTAGTTCCGGGCGTCATTGCCATGACCATCCTTTTTTTGGCCGTCTTTTCGGGCATGGATGTTATTTGGGACAAACAATTTGGTTTTTTAAAAGAAACCTTAGTCGCCCCTGTTTCCCGAAAGTCAATTATGCTAGGCCGAACTTTGGGTGGCGCTACCGTAGCCGTCGCCCAAGGCTTGCTAGTCTTAGGCCTTTCCTATTTCTTTGGCTTTGTAGTTTTTGAATTGGCTTTAATTCCGGCGGCAGTTTTATTTATGTTTTTAACCGCCCTTTTATTTACCAGTTTAGGCACAGCCGTAGCCTCGGTCTTAGAGGACATGCAAGGATTTCAAATTATTATTAACTTAATTGTTATTCCTATTTTTTTCCTTTCTGGAGCAATTTTCCCTCTGGAAGGGATTCCTCGACCCTTACAAATCGTGGCCGCGGTCAACCCACTTTCCTATGGTGTTGATGGCCTAAGAGGAACCCTGATAAATGAGAGCTTTTTTGGTTTGCAAACTGATTTGGCGGTTTTAATTCTTTTAAGCGCTTTTTTGCTTTACCTAGGCAGTTATTTATTCAACCAAATTCAATTATGAGCAACTTTTCTTGCCAAACTCTGACAAGGCTTTAACTCCCCAATAATATCAATCTTTTAGGTTCTGAGTATGGATTTTATTAAGCAAATTTCCATCCTCAATCTCCCTTGCTGGGTAATTGTGGGATTGGGGACAGGTCTTTTGGGCCGACTACTCGGTCCTGACCATCTTTCAATTTTTACTCCAGCAATTGCCGGAGCCTTGCTGGGAGGGGTAGCCAGCAGATTTTTTTTAGGACAAGCTTGGAAAGAGCTTAGTTTAGTTAATCTGGCTGCCTGCTTTTTAGGAGCAATTTCAATAATTATTTTGGAAGCAGCTCTCCAAGGAAAATTTAAAAAAGCTAGCAAAGTTGAGAGGAAATCCGATGCTTATTAAAGCCAGCAGTCTTATTGGTCTTAAGATTATCTCTTTGCGAAAAGGAGAAAATCTGGGCGAGGTTAATGATGTCATTTACGACCCGAAAAACAAAAAGGTGCGCGGCCTGCTACTGGATGAGAAAGGTTGGTTCCCTGAGGCTAAAGTAATTGAATTAAAAGATATTAAAAACATTGGCAAAGATGCTGTTACGGTTGAGTCGGCAAAAGTGATTAAAAAGGCTTCGGAAATCCCTGATCCCGTAGCTGGAGTTTCTCCAACCACTGCCAAACTCAAAAAAATGAATCTGGTAACTGAATCGGGAACCAACTTGGGGAAAATAGCTGATTTTACTTTTGATCCGGAAACCGGGGCAGTCGATGAATTTGAGATCACCCAAGGACCAATTGCTGACCTTCGCTATGGCCGCCGCCAGTTGGCAGCGGCTGACATTATCAAGGTAGGGGTGGACAACATCATTGTTGCCAAAAGTGTCGAAGAAAAATTCAAGACCCAGAGAGAGAAAACCACCGAAGGGATTACCAAGGAAATCCAATCAACTTATGAGCGATTCCGGCCAGGTGGAGGAAAAAAAGAGAAAGAAGAAAAGTAAAAACTTCTATGAGCGCAATTGCGGAAACACTAAAAACTACCCAAATGAACAACACTTTACTGAAACTGCTTAAGCTGGCTAAGATGGATGAGTTTTTGGATACCCAAGGACCTTTTACAATTTTTGCTCCCAATGACGAGGCTTTTGAAGAATTACCCGAAGACTTATTGAATAGCTTGTTAAAAGGCGAGAACCTAGAGACAGTTTTAAATTACCATATTGTTGAAGATGAACGAACTGCCGATGATTTAAGAAATATTCCTTCTTTAGAAACTCTTGGGGGAGAAGAAATTCTTATTGACACCCTTGACGATACCATTGCTGTCAATGATGCCGCCCTTATCAAAGAGGATATAGGTTATGACAACGGCATTATCCAAGTAATTGATTCAGTTTTAATGCCTTAAGAGGGAGAAAAAGAAATGAAAAGCCTTGTTGAAAGAGCCAGGGAAGAGGGAAATTTAAGAACATTTTTGCTCGCTTTGGAAAAGTCGGGCTTGGAAACCGAGCTAAAAGACAAAAACTCTCTGACTGTTTTTGCTCCTAACGATAATGCTTATGCCAAGCTGCCTCAAAAAACCTTAACCGAAATTTTAAAAGAAAAAGGGAAACTGGCTGACATTACTGCCTATCATATAGTTGAAGGGAAAATCCTCCTTGAGGACTTTAAAAAAACATTTTCTCTTAAAACCTTTCAGGGAACCAATCTTTTAATTGATCCCTTTAATTTAAGAATTAATAACTCAAAGATTATTAAGCCGGATATTAAGGCAGAAAACGGCATTATCCATATTATCGATGAGGTTCTTAGCCCATATGTTAAATAATGAAATTAAAAACATCTATGAGACAGTCTTGGCTCTGGATTATTTTAAAATACTGACCCAAATCATCCAAAAAGCAGGCCAAACAGAAAAACTAAGCAAAGAAGGGCCTTTTACTCTTTTTGGCCCTCATGACGGCGCTTTTTATACTTTTACTACTTATGATCCTAATGACATTGCCCATGAAATCGCGGTGATTACCTTGGAAGAAATTTTGGCAAGCAAAAAAGCAGCTGAAGAAATTCTCAACTATCTTTTGGTTCCAGAGAGATATACCTTGAGTGATTTGAGGACTTTTACGTCAATAACTGCAGTTAATAACCAAAACATTCCCATTGAAATTACCAATGGCAATATTATTCCTGGCAACTCTGATCTGATGAATACTGATATTGAATGCAGCAACGGCATTATCCATGTCACTGGTTCAGTTCTTCGACCGACGCTCTAAGCCACCCTTTTAAGAGCAAAATAGATTGAATTTTGGCCCCAAATAGCTTAAAATTAGGATATACAGATGAGAACGAAACGCTGGACTCTTGATCAGTTAAGGCAGGCGGCAAAGGAATCAAAGAGTATCAGGGAAGTTCTCAAAAAACTTGGCCTTAAAGAGGCCGGAGGCAATTATTGCCAAATTAAAAAATACTTGCACCTTAACAAAATAGATACTAGCCATTTTACTGGGAGAGCTTGGAACAAGGGAATTAAAGTTCCATTTAAACCTAAAATTGTCCTTGATGATATTTTGGTGAAAAATTGCAATTTTCAAAGTTACAAACTAAAAAATCGTTTATTTAAGGCGGGGCTCAAAAATCCCAAATGTGAACTTTGTGGATGGGCAAAGAAGTCAACTGACGGGAGAATACCAGTTGAATTGGACCATATAAATGGTGATAGCCATGACAATAGGCTTGAAAATTTAAGAATTCTTTGTCCTAATTGCCACAGTTTACAACCAACCCACCGAGGTAAAAATTCAAAGAACCAAATTTGGTCGAGTGGTGGAATGGTATACACGCAGCACTTAAAATGCTGTCCGGGCAACCGGGTGCGGGTTCGACTCCCGCCTCGACCACAGAAACAAAAAGGAAGTTCTCATTCGATAAAAAGTAAAGAGGCTGGAAAAAGAATTATAGATTAATTTTTGCGTCGGTTCGAATGAAGATCGCAAAAATTACCTTGAAGGAACCCGCCTGCAAAAGCTGAAGCTTTAGCTTCTGCGGGCAGGGATTTTTACAAAGAAACCTCGGTTTCTTTGTATGACAAACGGGGATTAGCTCAGTTGGCAGAGCGCACGGTTTGGGACCGTGAGGCCGGCAGTTCAAGTCTGCCATCCCCGACCAAAACTCATTTGATGTTTAAAAGTAAAAGGCCCTATGGCAAGAAACGTGAGGTTTGGAAGAAAACCATAGGTTGTCTTCCATGATGGGCGGGATTAGTTGAGTGGCTCAACATCACCCTTCCAAGGTGAAAACACGGGTTCGAATCCCGTATCCCGCTCCCAGCGCCTGTAGCTCAACGGACAGAGCAGTTCCCCTCTAAGGAAAAGGTTGGGTGTTCGACTCACCCCAGGCGCACACAAGAGAAGTATGACTCTTAAAGAATTAAAATAGAGAGAAAGGGCAGTAAGAAACAGGCAACAAACTTCCCTCCCAAGGGATAATTTGGTAAAATAAGATTGGATTTGGTGGTGTTAGCTCAATGGTTAGAGCGCCTGCCTGTGGAGCAGGAGGCTGCGGGTTCGAGTCCCGTACATCACCCTTATTTATTACTTCCGATATAAATAGACCCTTTCTCTTTTTTCATTATGTTCCCAGGAGGGAAAAGTAAAATAATTGGAAATGACTCTGGCGCCATTTTTTAACTCAGTTTTCAGTTTTTTTTCCAATTTTTCCATAATACTGGTTATTCCATAAATAGTAATTACTTCAAAACCAGCCAGATTGCTATCCCAAAAGCTTTGATGGTGAATAAACGCTTTGCCTTCCAAGCCGGCTTCTTTTATTTTCTTTCTTGATTCGGCTACCAGCTTGCGATCAATCTCAAACCCATGAGCTTCGGCTCCAGCTTGAGCCAAGGCAATAACTACCCGGCCGTCTCCAGAACCCAAATCCGCTGCCTTTATTCCCTTTCTTATCTGGGCCAATTCCATCATCGTCTTTATCCTCTCCTCGGAGCTGGGAACATATGGTATGTCAGCATCAGCCATAGTTTTAAATCAGTTGTCAGCCTTGGGTTGGCGTGGAGGTAGCGCTCCAAGTGCCGGCGATTATAACAACAATTCCTAAAATAATGTCGTTAAAACGGGGAGTAGCAGCCGGATAAGCCAAAACAAAGGGGGCGATAATCAGCCAAAAACCCAAAAGCACATTCAGCCAACTTAACCAATTCCACCTGACACTGGAAAAGATTCTAATAGCCGAAACAATGGCAATAATTGCGCCTAAAACGATATCATTAATAGTGGCGGCCGTAATCTCAGAAAAACCCAAAACAAAAGGAGCAATAATCAGCCAAAGCCCGGCAATCAAGTTGACGGTGCTAGCAGTGATTGCTTGACCCCGATTCATCGCCATATTTTTACCTCCTTCGAGCATCCCAAACCTAATCTTTGGCCTTCAATATTTCGGCAAAGACCCGTAAGAAACAGGAAAGAGAGGAAACAGCTTCAGTAATCTATATCACAACCTAGCCATACAGTATCCTATAATGTTTGAAACTACTTGACATTTTGCTATATAATCCGACTTATAGCTAAACAAGAAGGATATAAGCGTCCTTTTTTTGTTTTCTAGCACTTTAAATTAATCGCTCAGTTCAGACATCCCGACTGTATGGCGACGGAATTGGGAATAAAGTCATTTGTTCTCAGCTTCGTCGTCATACAAAATGCCTCAGGGGCGAGGCGCTCTTATGCCCCCGATCAAAGCTGCTTCAAAATATTGAAGCATAGTTTTCCAAAAAGGGAGAAGAACAATGTCTGGCCGCCGATTTTCCTGGACTCAATCTTTACCAACTGGCTATGGGGTGTCATTTTGGGGCAAGTCTCCCCCAATTGTCCACCCCCCAGAAGAGGAAGAGGAGGAAGAAGAGGAGACTGAAGAAAAGAAGTAAGTCATTCTGTCGGCCTTTTACCCGGGCAAAAAACGACGGTCAAGAAAAAGGAGATAATGTCCTAGACTGTCGCTGAGCGACTAACGGCGTCGGGGTGACGAGCCAGACTGAGACTTAGGTCTCACTCTGCTCTAATCCCCGGCGCCAAGAATTTTCCCCGTGATGCTCACTGTAATTCTACTTACGTCCAAGCAACTGTGTTCTTATTTCTTCCCTATCTTTTTCTTTAAGCAGCTTTGTACCTTCATTTTTTATCCTTTCCTTTAATTCATCTGGTAAAGCCAGTGATTTTTCAAAAATAGCTAAAATTGCCTTGGAGTCATCATCAGCGGCAATTCTATTTATAGAAAGCTTTTGGCACCCGTGACACAGGTGAATAATCATTATTTCTCCTTGTCTCGGCTTACCATATTTATCCATTCCTTCCTCTTTAAAAGTTAAGCCTATTGGTTCCATTAAGCCTAGACAAGTTGATTTTCTATCTCCAGGACTTTTTAGATCCACATGTTTGCTCCAAAGGCATTGGGGACATTGGTTGCGATGTCGGGTTCCCATGACTCTGGTTATGGGGATAAGATAACCGCAGTTTTGACAAATAAAGCCTTTTTTCATATACATGAATTATAACTCACCATATTGCGATAATGAAAAAGTCTTGGGGATTACTTCTCAAGATTTTGTCTGGTAAAAAAACCGCTGAATCACGCTGGTTTAAAACCAAGCACGTCCCTTGGAATCAGGTTAGGGTAGGAGATACTCTTTGGTTTAAAAATACGGGTGAACCAGTAACTATTAAAGCCAGGGTTAGTAGGGTAGTTCAATTTGAAGGCTTAAATACAAAAAAGATAAATCAAATTTTAAGCCAGTACGGAAAAAGTGACTTGGGCTTAAGTGACCCAACTCCGCCGGAAGTTGAAGCATATTTTGAAAACAAAAGATATTGTATTTTAGTTTTTTTTGATTCAGTCCAAGCTGTTAAACCTTTTAATATCACCAAAAAAGGCTTTGGGGCAATGGCGGCCTGGATTTGTGTTGATGATATCCAAAAGATAAAACTACCCTTACAAACCCCTTAAACAATTCTTTATCTCCCCTTACGAATAGAATTTAGCCTGGAAATGGAGGTGAGAACAATGGATCAAAAACTGGCAATGTTACTTAATTCTCCTGATTTTAGCCCTTTTGGCGAAATTCCTGATCGCTTTACTTGTGAAGGCGAGAATGTTAATCCTACCTTTAATATTTCTAATGTACCAGCGGGAACCCGTAGCTTTGCCTTAATTGTTGATGATTCTGATGCCATTACTCCTAAAGGGCCTTGGGTTCACTGGCTTATTTGGAATATTGATGCCGAGTCTGTTCGTTCAATTGGGGATAATACTGTTCCTCCTGGAGCAGTTCAAGGCATAAATAGCTTTGGTTTTACTGGCTGGGCCGGCCCTTGCCCGCCAACCGGAAAACGGTTTGCCCATAACTATCGCTTTATGGTCTTTGCCTTAAACGATTTTTTGGATTTGCCTGAGGGCAAAAATAAGTTTGAGCTGGAAGCAGCCATGGAGGAAAAAATCTTGGCTTCTGCTGAGCTGGTGGGCAAATACAGCCGAATTACCGCTAGCTCAGAAACTGAACTACCGTTCCCTCCTGGGGCAGAAAAGTCAGACTAACTTCTTGGCCCGGATATTTGGCACCTAGGCCAAAAATCTTAGCGCTTTTAAAGTTTTCTTTTCCAGGAATAGTTGTCTTTGCCAAAATCCAATTTAAGTCTCGACCTTGTTTTACTATCAAAGGCTCCTGATAATCAACTTTTCCGGCTTTTTTAAGATAAACCCGGATAAGGCCAAGCTTTAGCCATAGTTTTTCTTTTAAATCTTCAAGATTTTCGCCGCTTTCGGCACTAATGAGTATTGATTCTGCTTGCGAGGGCAGATACTTTTTAAAATTAGGTATACCCAGATCGCTTTTATTAATAACCACTAAATAGGGCAGATAAGCTCGGTTTCCCATAAAAGCATCTACTAAGCGGTCTAAACTAATATCTTCTTTAATAATTATTTCTGCATTGCTAAGCCGAAACTCAGCTGCTAATGATTTAATAGTCTGGTAACTTAGTTTCAAAGCGGTGGTGGAATTTACTTTTATGCCTCCGGAAACTCGCTTTACAATCGAAACCTGAGGCTTTTTTTCATTTAAGCGAACGCCAGCGCTTTCAAGCTCAGCAACAATGGCGGGAATTTTAGCAAGGCTTTTAACATCGACCATAATGATAATCAAGTCCGCACTCTTGGCGACTGCCAAAACCTCTTTGCCTCGGCCTTTGCCCGAAGCAGCTCCAGAAATTATTCCCGGAACATCAAAAATCTGAATCTTTGCTCCTTTATACTCAAGCATGCCAGGAATAACCCCAAGAGTGGTAAAGTCATAAATCCCCACTTTTGAATCTGCCTTAGTCAGCCGATTAAGCAAGGTGGATTTACCGACTGAAGGCGGACCAACCAAAACCACGCTCGCGTCCCCGGTTTTTTTAATAGCATAACCAGCTCCACCACTGCCTTTAACTTTAAAGTCTTGGTTAAGTTTTTCCTCTCTTAGCTTAGCAATTTTGGCCTTAAGCCGACCAATATAGTGCTCAGTTGCTTTGTGATAAGGGGTTTTCCTTATCTCTGCCTGAATTTCTTGGATTCGCTCGTCAATATCCTTCATTTTTAGGTTCAAGATGTTATAATTAAAGAATTAAAAATAATGAAAAAAGCTTTATTTTCTATTGTTCTTATTTTATCACTTTTTAGCCTCATCCAGCCAGCGGTAGTTTCTGGACAAGAGCAAATAAACAAGTTCGGGATTCATATCTTAGAGCCGGCTGACTTGGATAAAGCCCGGGAACTGGTCAATTCTGCTGGCGGAGATTGGGGTTGGGTAACCGTGGTAATTCGCGATGATGAGATGAATTTTGAAAAGTGGCAGGACTTTATGGACCAGTGTCGGGAAAAACACCTTGTCCCCATTGTCAGAATTGCTACTCATACCCAAAACAGTTACTGGGTAAAGCCAAAGATGGAAGAGGCCGAAACCTGGACAAACTTTCTTTCATCACTAAATTGGCCCACTCAAGACCAATATGTGATTATTTTTAATGAACCTAATCATGCTAAAGAATGGGGTGGAGAAGTCAACCCGCGCGAGTTTGCCCGTATTTTTACTGAATATAGCGCCAAGCTTAAAGGCAAAAACCAGAATTTTAAAATCTTAAATGCGGGCCTGGATTTGGCAGCGCCAAACTCTAAAGAAACTATGGACGCCTATTATTTTTTAAGAGAAATGAAGGCCGAAGTCCCAGATATTTTTGAGAAA
>DATKVU010000007.1:0-1285 GCA_035529915.1 Clostridia bacterium | reverse complement strand
CGCTCTTATTGATACTTTAAACCCAGCTGCTCGTGCTTTATATGGTGAGACAGGAATAAACAAGAGCAGCCAACGCAGGGTTCAAAACTATGTAGAAAAAGGCTCTAATAGAGATACTCAAAAAGCTGTCGCTCAGGCTATCTATAATTCTTATATACCTTTACAAACTAGAAGAGTAGGACCACTGGCTCCTGAGCTTCAGGAAATATCTAATTACTCTAATGTAAAGAACAGTCAAAAAATGTCATTGGAAGTGTTTAAGGAAGGGGCTGACGAAACGTCATTCTCTTTCACAGACGGCACTAAAACTAGAAAAGTAAACACGCCTAAAAAAGACATAGAGTTTGCTTACGAGTATATTAAACAGGCTTGGGGATTAGACCCTGAAAATACTTCTATTCTTTTCAAAAGACCAACAGGAAGCTCAGGTAACCACTTAAATAACTTAGCTATGAAAAGTCCCTTGAACTCAAAACTAAGAAACGCTTTTATCACGTTAGAAGAAAATAAAATAAAACCGAGTGTTGAAAACTTGTTTGAGTCTTTATCGCAGGAAGCTAGAAGAATACAAACTAGAAACGAAAAAAGACCTAAGAACTCACCTAATCGTGAGGCGGGTTTTAAAGTTTTAAATCCAGATGTAGAGCATGCTAAAAAGAATGGACTGTGGTTACAAAGCTCTTTTGTAGGTGACGCTGTGGTAGAGGGTGGTGTGAATGTCATAACAAAAGTAATGCCCTCTGGTAGGGCAATTTCTTTTATCTCTGACGTGCATGATTTCCTTGAAAAGGCCCCTGTAGTTGGTAAGGTTTTAGGGAAGGCTTTTCCTGAGACTAATCTTGCTGTTGTTGGTCCTTTACATCAAGATGTTCTTGGGACTAAATGGGCATCCAAAGCAAAAGCTAAAGCAGGTCTTGAACCAGACGAGGCTAGAAGAGGTATTTCTTTAGATATCGACCCAACAAGAAGAAGCTCTAAAGAAGTATTAGAAGACTACGTTAGTGTCAGACCGTCAGCCAAAGGTGTCGCTGCAGAGACTGCTAAAGTAGCTGGTAGAGGGATGATGACTGGTGGTCTTGCTGCTAATGCAAGCATAGAAGAAGAATAAAAAAAGGGGCCACTTAAGGCCCCTTGGTTTACTACGCTATCTCACAAGCTCCACCAACACACGCTAGCTCCTGAGACCCTTCAGTAACATCAGTAGCTTCATTGATGTTCCAGTCCACAGCTTCAGGTATTGCCTTGACTAGCTCGTTGTATTGCTCTTCCGTAATTGCCTCATAAG
>DATKVU010000006.1:0-2721 GCA_035529915.1 Clostridia bacterium | reverse complement strand
GTCGTTCTTTCTGAACAAAGACCCGCCAATTGTCTCTGTGTCAAGGCCTGCCAAGTGCAAGCCCTTTCTGTTTTCTTTGGAGTAAAGCCTTTCTGTTCCCTGGAATCCTGGCTTAATTCCGTATTTGAACAGGTGTTTTGGGATTGTTGGAACCTTCAAGCTTTCCACCAGTTTTTTAAAAAGTTTTTTCTTTCATGCTTTGAAGTCTTTTTTAAGTAAAAGCCTGGGTCCATATTAAAATCACACTTTTCACACTTTTCTTGCTTTTGAAACGTATATTTTTCTGTCATCCAGCCCGTAATTTATATACCAGTTCCCCGAAAGCCCTGCGGTTGACCTGCAGGAATTTAAGTCTGTAAGAAGGTGGTTTATGTAGGATTGCAGGCTTGATTCGTAAGAGGCATACCAGGATTGAAATTCCTGGAAGCTTCCGTCAAAGTGAATTGACTTGTAAATGTTTATTATTGCCTGGTTGACTGACAAGAAAGTGATGTTTGGAGCTACCGAATATTCCCCTGCTGATACGTTTGTTGTATCAATCTGCAGTAAAATAGTCAGTTCTATTGTGTAATGAGCGTGCTCTTGCCAGTTCTCAAACTTGTTTCTAACTTCTGCTTCAGGGATTCCAAACAAGTCTCTTTGGTAAGGGGTTTTTGCTGCATGTATTGTTACCATTTTTCAAACGCTTCCTTTTTTCATTTAGGTGGCGCAGAAAAAACAAAGGAAAAAGAGGGGGGTGTCCCCCTTCCCCTCAATTTCCAACGATTTAATTGAAGGTAAGAAAATCTGTGCCATTGCTGTTTGTTTGTGTCTGGCAAACTATTTCCTTTCCAATTAAATCCTTGTAGTGCTTTACATTCATTTTTCTTAGGAAAATCCCTAGTTTTGTGTCCTTTCCCCAACCTACTTTAGAGTTTTTATCCTCAAAAAGTGAAAAAAGCCTTGAGGCCTTTAACTTGATTGGTTCCTTTCCTCCTTCTATTGTATCAATGGTTTCTGATGCAACCTTGATAAAATAGCCGAATTTCCCCTTATGTTCAGTCACCGATTCAATTATTGTTTTTCTGCCAACGTATTTCATTACGTCTATCTTTGGCAATTCTATTTCACCTGTAGATTCCAATTCTACTTCTTCAATTTCTTCACTCATTTTAGTTACCACCTGGCTAGTTTCTATTTGAAACAGCCACTAGAATAAGGGCTTTGTTTTATTTAAATATAATGCTTATACATAATTTAACGTTAAAACTAAGGTTTAAAAGACTTTTCACGCTAAAAGATAGTAAAGCTTGCAGGGTTCTAGTGTATTTTCCCTGCAAGCCCCCCAACCCAAAAAGTGGATGTGATAAAAAGTGCCATTGTCAAAAAAGGAAACAGAACTCTTAAGGAAACAATATCCAGCAGAGCATTTTAAGATAGAGGAAAAGGAAGGGAAACTGCAGATAGTTCCCAAAAAAGTAGTAATAAGAATCTTTAAGGAAAATCTGAAAACAGCCAGGGCCAAAAAATTTGAAGACGATTCAATTGAAGTGTTTTTAAAATCTTTAATGGAAAAGAAAAACCTTACAGCAGAAAACTTTGAACAATCCCAAATAACAATTTTAAAAGAGACAGCAGACAAAATAAGCACAAAAGCAAAAGCTTGTAAAACAAGAAAAATAATCTACTTGCAAAGACTATTCCAGGATGTGAAATAAAAATGATGGCAAAAGAACTTTTAATGTGCGTATTATCAGGCCTGATTACAGGGTTTGTGATAGCAATAATTACAGTAATATTCCTGGCAGCTGCCATAAATGACGTTGCAAACAATGCAGTCAAAACATTGCCAGAGCAGCTTTCAAACATTTCAATACAATGCAATGAGATACCAGGCCAGGGCAAGACATTAATAAAAATAGGAGAAACTGCATTTTACTGCAGTTTCCCACAAAAAACAGAACAGGATTTAAACAGTGATTTAAACCTGTTCGTTGGGGGTGACTAGATATATATGGATTCTGCTTTTATTAACCCTTTTGGGTCAATACTTGGAAACTTGCCAGGATTAATCAAAGTTCCTGACAAAACATTTTTTGAAAGAAAAAAAAATTACACTTGCAGCAGTAGAGCATTACAAAGAATATGGAACTCACGCTCCTTTTCAAGGTAATGCTTTGCGCTGCAAGCAATAAAAGGAAGGTGACCAAAAAAATGAAAAACAAAAAAACGCAAAACAAAAAAATTCTGCTAGCTCAAAAAGTATAATTAAATTAAGCCAGGGGGTGGGGACCCCTTTTTTATGGATTGGTGAAGATTTAAAATCTTCCCAATCCCCCAGTATAAAAAACAGGTGATAAAATGGTTAAAGTAAGACTTAGTGACACTGCTTTCAGAAACGCTTACAATGCAGGGTTTGAGGAAGGATTAAAAAAGTGCAAGCTGTTAATTTTTGCAGACAAAGCAGGGAGTAGTGATAAAATGACGCATATAGACAACACAATACGAAACAGGCGTAAAAGGCTGCTTAAGGGTAATAAAAAATGAGTTTGTTGATTGAAAAGTTATCAAAGCAACAGGAAAAGTTAATGAAAAAGACAAGGCAGGAATGGCTTGACTTGTTTTTTAAGCCAAAAAAGTTTAATGAGAAAAAAGCAAGAGCTTCTGTGGAATGGCTCTACAGTTTTTGTGGTTTGAAAAAGCCAAAGGTTTTGTTTTTTGACTCTCCTTATGGTTGCCAGG
>DATKVU010000005.1:0-1244 GCA_035529915.1 Clostridia bacterium | reverse complement strand
AGTAGAGGTAGGTAAAGAAAATCACTATAAAAAAATCTTAGAAGACTGTATGAAAGAAGCTGCTGAGACAATTTTAAAAACAGTGCCCGCTAAAGCAGACGCGTCGATAGGAAACACTTGGGCGGAAAAATAAAAACACTTGCGCTATAGTGCCAGTCAGCTTGGAGCACAAATGGAAATCCTAGACATCCCCGCAACAAACACCAAAGATATCTTCACCGCGAAAACAGATAAAGGTTACGTAGGGTGCGTGCAAACACAAATTTGCTTCCATATAACCACGGAGACCTTTCCCAGCGCTTTGCAAGCGGCAAACGCGGCTCGAAAACTGCGTAAGGATTTAGGAGTTTCAATTCAGAAGAGTTCAGCAAATGTACAAAAAAGTAGCAAGAAAAGCAAAAACACGGTAACGTGGCAAGATCGGCTATACACGCTGGCAGAAGTCGAAGCCATGCCTCTTCTACGATTCAAAGAGGTTTGGCTAATCCTGCACGGAAACGAATACGTTTCTGACTGCTTGAATTACGAAAAAAAACAACTAATAAAGTATTCTCCTCATAAGGACAAGGCAAAGCTTTTTAAGTGCCACGAGGAGGCTAAGAACACAATGCGCACCCTGAGAGGAGTAATTGGTCCGGGATTTAACCTGATGCGCCTGTTTATAGAAACAAAGGAAACGTTATACTAAAAAAAACCCACGGAAGATGACGCGGCGCTTTGCGGGAGACGTTTTCAATAGCCCCCGTCCAATGGACGACAGTCCGGATCGATCTATCCTCGTCGATTACTTTCCTGAATTTAAAGATTTTACAAAGCGAATTGGAAACACAACAAAAGAAGAAGAATTTTCTTCTATAGGAGGGGTAGGGGTAGTGGCTCCTTTTGGGGGCTTTAAACCCCTTCAAAAACAAGAAACACAAGCCCCAAGGATATTTGCTGGTGCTAAACCAAGTGGGTACAAAGCTCGCTGATGCTTTATACTCAAATTAAGGCACACTTATTCAGATGACTTCTTCTCGTTACAAAGGTACTCCTGTAGCTAAAGCAGGAGAGCGCTTTGGACTTACGCTTGAAAATTTAGAAGAGCTGTTTAACTTACGAGAAGGAAGTGCAGAAGATATGGTTGGTGACCAGTTTCAAGGGCTTCCTTTGACCCAGGTAAAAACAACTGAAAAAGGCAGGGGAGGTGCTTTGAGTTTTAAAGCCCCTCGCACACCCACGGCGATGAAGACCTACGGGGCTCT
>DATKVU010000004.1:0-1063 GCA_035529915.1 Clostridia bacterium | reverse complement strand
GAAGAAACCGTTAAAATCAGCAGGGAAGAAATCCCTGAAGGAATAATGGTTATGGTAAAGAAAGGTTCAACCCTTCCAGTGGATAAAGCGGCCAGGGCTGAAATGGCGGTTAAGTTAGCCCAGTTCGGCTTTATAGACCCCAACACACTATTTGAAGAACTTGGTTATGGAAACGAGGAGGAACGAACCAAAGACCTGTTTGAGTGGTTAAGAGTTACAGGAAAGATAATGCCAGAACAACCAGCAGCACCAGCAGGCGCGGGAGGAGGAGCAGCAGGAGCAGCAGGAGCGTCACGAGAAGGAGGAGAAGGAGCTACCCAAGCAGCCCAATTAGCAAGATTAAAGGAAATTATGCAATCGGATAAGTTTAAAGCCCTGCCTGATGACCAGAAGCAGATTATTATTTCAAAGGCGAGGGAAATTACCAATGCTATAAAGGGGGCAAGATAATGGCAACAAGTAATGTAAAAAAAAGATATGCCGAAATGATGAAAAAAATTAAAACGATGCAGTTGGAAGCAAGGAGAGTGTCAGAAAGAATAAAAGCAATGACAAGGAAAGAAAGAAAAGAGCCGATTTCAATACGACCAAAACCACTAACGAAAACCCCACTGGCACCATTGAGAGAACCAGTCTCATCAACTTCACCAAAGCTATTAAAAGAATTAGAAAAAAGGGTTGAGGAAAGAAGAAGGGAAGAAAAGTTAAAACCCAAGGAACCAAAAGTTCCAGGTCGGTTAATTCCACTTTCAAAAAAAAGATTGCCTCTTCCAAAGTGGAGAGAGATACCCTTATGGAAATGGAGAGGAGAACCGGAATGGGTTGATGGCTTTGGAACTCCAAAACGGGGAACATCAAGAATTCACAAGGGACCTTATGTGGGACCAAGAGCTCGTAAGAAAAAGTATCCTCCAAAAACAATTTAAAGGAGGCAGATAAGTATGCCAGCAACTAGTCAAGCGCAACAAAGATTTATGGGTATGGTTCTTGCCAGAAAAAGAGGCAAGAGAGTTGGTTCAGCAAGGGTAGCCAAAGCTGCTGCCTCTATGACAGAAGAAAGTGC
>DATKVU010000003.1:0-1211 GCA_035529915.1 Clostridia bacterium | reverse complement strand
TCAAAATTTATTAAGTTGGCTATTGAGCAAGAACGAGTAGAGAAACGGTTGGGGGCTGTTTTAAGAAGTACCGGAGAAGCCGCAGGATATAATCTTGATGAATTAAAGAAAATGGCTTCTGCTATGCAGGCTGTCACCACTACCGGGGATGAAACCATATTATCTGGTATGGCAATACTTGCGACATTTAAGCAGATTAGGGGTCAGGCGTTTGAACGGACAACAATGTCGGCGCTGGATTTGGCTGAAGTAGTAGGAACTGATCTTAATGCGGCGATGATTCAGCTTGGTAAAGCATTGAATGATCCGGTTGCTAATCTTGGGGCTTTAAGCCGTGCTGGTATTCAGTTTACAAAAGATCAGAAAGTATTAATAAAAGGGCTATGGGAATCTGGGAAGACAGCAGAGGCACAAAGTTTAATATTAGATGAGTTGGAAAGTCAATTTGGAGGGGCTGCGAAAGCTGCCAGAGATACTTTTGGTGGTGCTTTACAATCATTAAAGAATACTTTGGGTGATATTGGTGAGAATATTGGTTTTGCTTTAATGCCACCAATAAAAGAACTTATTGATCGTTTTGCTTCTTGGATTAGAATAAATGATAATTTAATTAATCAAGATATACCTGCATTTATTACGAGAGTGGGGAGCGCAGCAGCAACAACGGCGAAGTTTTTATATCAAATGAATAAAGCTCTTGATGTTGCTTTGGGTGTTAAAACAGAGGATTCAATTTTAGAAGCACATCTCAAACAGTTAAAGGAAGTAGAAAAAAAATATATTGATCAGAAAAAAAGATTAGAGGCGGTCGGATGGACTGGCGGAGAAGCATATAAAAAAATAGAACGGCAATTATCGCTTGTCCGTGAAAAAATAAAGCTGGTCAATGCAGAAGTTGCTGAATTTTTACGAGAGAAGTTTTTTGGGAAAAAAGAAGCTGGTCCGATGGATGCTCATGTCAAGGCATATTATGCGGCTTTGGGTGCAGCGGAATTGGCCACTGCTGCTGCAAAAAAACATGAGGAAGCAATTCAAAAGATTAACACTGCTTACATTGAGACCTTGCCTAATCTTCAGGTATTTCGTGATTCGTGGGAATGGATGTTAGAGGGTGGAGTAAAACCATTTGGAGAGGGCCAACTTGAGGCATTAGAACAAATAAAAAATGCGACTGAATCGCTGGCTTCTAAAGGTATTAATGATGAACTTAC
>DATKVU010000002.1:0-1565 GCA_035529915.1 Clostridia bacterium | reverse complement strand
CCTTTTTTAACTCAGCTATGGATTCTTCCAAATCAATTAACTTATTTTCAAGAGATTCATCTTCTTCAAATAATCTCAAAACATCTTCATTGAATGCTTTAGTTAATTCTTCTTCCCATTCTGTTCTCGCTTCTTGGTCTTCAATGTTTCCGTCTTCATCATACTTTGGCTCTTTTTCGAGCAATTCCAAAAACCTTGTTTTTCCTATTTCATCCTTTTCTTTTTCAGTATCTTTTTTCATAAAAACCACTCCTTGAAGTTTTTTTATTGTTTCAATTTGCCTTAAAATAGTTGGACTGTTAGAAGTTTTTTCAATTCTGCCAATACAACCACTAAGCATTTTATTTGTGTAATCTGCGGGAGCTGCCCAATACTTTTTGCTTTCCTCTTCCCCAAGCAATTCCCTAATAGTCTTTTCTTCTTCAAGTCTTCTCTTTTCTTCTCGTTTCATTTTCCCATCTCCTTCTTTGCCTGTGTGCGGGCTGCTGCTGAGAGCAAGCGCTTGAAACGTTTGCAAACAGAACAATGGCAAAACAGCTTCTCTTCTTTTTTAGATGAAGCATGATATTTACCTTCTACAATACCACATTCAAACCATTCATCGTCTTTCATATTATAATTGCTTTTATGTTCAGCCCACTCTTTTCTAATCTCTCCGACAAGCCAATTTAGGGTTATTGTTTTCTCGGTCATCTTTTTCTTTGTTCCTTTTTCCATCAGCTTATCCTTTTCAGGGCTGAATGTGTATTTTGGCATTATTTGTTCGCCTCCATTTTAAAAAGCAAAATACTAACGGCAATTAATGAAAAAACTATCCCCAAAATTGCAACTGCTTTGCCTTCTACTAAAAGAAAGAAAAATAATTGACCGATTGTCAGCCCCATACAAAGAGAAGCAATGTTTTTCCAATTCATTTTATCAGCTCCGTTTTCTTTTGCAAACTTTTCTTTTTTAAAAGAAAAGTTTCTTTCCAGTATGCCTGCGCTTCTTTTTCCAGGGAGAATAAAAATGCGGGGGGATTGCCGCGCATTATTTTGCCTCCGCTGGTTCAAAGCGAAGAATGTCCCCGACAGAAGAATAAGCTCCATCAGTTCCCTTACGCCTATTCTTAACCAATGCCTTGACTTTTCGCCCAACAAGCTTGGCGGACAAATAACCAACCAAGCCCTCAAAGGTTTCAAGGGCCTCGTGGGTTTTCTTTGCATCATCAAGCAAGCCGGCATTCACCAACAAATCATACAACTTGCTGTTTGAATAGCCCTTTGTTCCGCTTGACTTTTTCACAATCGGATTGGCATACAAAGGCAAAACCACGCCATCAGAACCCTCGCCCTCAAGCTTGATTTTAACCACGACTTTTTTCTCCTTGACTTCCGGGTTGTTGTAAGAAGGAACTTCAATCAAATCCACCGCTTCAATAACTCCTTTATAGGAATCCTCCGCAATTAGTGGTTTTGAATAATCTTGACTTGTTCCATCAAAGTCAACGAAGACCTGTTTTCTTTCGGTTGTTTGTTTCATTTCTTTTGTTTCAATTTCAGGCATAATAGCCCACCTCCAAATTT
>DATKVU010000001.1:0-1131 GCA_035529915.1 Clostridia bacterium | reverse complement strand
ACAGCACTTTGAATTCCAGCCTGAAGGAACGATTGTGGAATGGTTTGGGTTGGCCTCTGACCGAGCATGCGGGGAACAGCTTGTTGAGCAGCAGTTGCAAAAGCAGTTTCTGCAGCAATACTTTGTCCCATCTGCTTAAGGCTTTTGGGGTCAGTCAGAAATTGCTTAAGAGCTGTACCAGCGGTTCTAATTGCTTGGGGAATCATCATCCGATTTGAATACCACCTTGACCAGGGAACTGGTTAATCGTGTTTGGATTTTTCTCAGAAGATCCGGCTGCCGCTGGCTGAGAAGCTAATATACTAAGTTTATCTGCTCCCACCCTATCTTCTTCTGAAATAAGACCGCGTGTTACACCTTCAGAATACTTAGATAAAAAATCTTTTGCAAAAGGATTATCGTCAGGATTTGAAAATGCAGGCTCTTGAGTTGTTGCAGATTGATCTATTTTTTGTTGTGATTTTTGTGCTGTTTCCTGATTAAAGTTGCTGCTACCATAAAAATTTTCATAGCCTGGATTATCTTTCAGCTTTGCAACAAAAGTATCTGTAAAAGATGTCGTTCGGTTTGGGCCCAGGGTGCCGGAATAGGGGCTTTTTCCTTCCCGCCAGGTTTGATCCTGAGGGGAAGAGCTAGATTTTGAAAAGGGAGGCAGCATGAATCAGTTAGCCTTCTGTTTTGTTTTTTTTGCGTTTACGAAGTTTAGAAAGTGTTTGAGCGAGGCGTGCTTGGCGAACGGTGCGCTTGTCGTACTTTTCAGGATTCTTGGAAACATCAGAAGAATACTCTTCAGTTGTTTTACCAGCCTCCTCTGCTTTTTTAGTGAAAGCACCGGGACGCTTGATTGCTCCTTGAATCCAATTTTTATCTTCGGCCATGTTAAATCAATAGCTAAGAATGTTTACCTGCTCAGCAATTTCAGCAGCAACAACCATTTCAGGCGCCATGCTAGACATTTTCTCTAGCTGTCGTACTTTATCAGCAGCCTTTTGAGGCAGCCAAGCTTTGGCCATGTGGAAGGCAATTGTCTTAACCTCTTCTGCGGTCAATTTTCCATCAGACACAGAGACGACAACAAGTTCAAATGCCAGGTCAACCTGAGATCCCTGCCAATTGTGCAGGTTCTGATCC